>NZ_DBHHFZ010000008.1:0-184321 GCF_057238465.1 Arachnia sp. | reverse complement strand
GCTGTTGAGTTCTCAAGATTCGGAAGCCACCAAAGCAGCAACCCGGTAAACTTTATCCGGCTTTTTCCTGACCGTCAAGTCGGGGCCGGATCAAGTTTTATCCGATCTCGCTCCGGCTGACCGGAGCTCGTTCATCTTAGACCCACTCCCGCGATCCGTCAAGCGGATCCTCCGTCTTCCTCCGGGCCTTGAGCGGGATCCACTTGATCGCACACTCGCCACGGTGCCGGACGGCCGGGGTGGCGCTCCCCCGGTTTCCCGTGAGAGCTTGAGGAACAGTACACGCCCTTTCGGGATAGCGCAACTTCCGCCTCGGCAGGCGCCTCAGCGGCCGGTTCCCACCTGGACCCCACCGACGGTCCGCCGTCCCCTGCGCACGATCGCACAGTGTCCCCCCAAGAGGTCGTCCGAGGTCAGGACGGTCTCGGGGTCGGTGACCTTCTCGTTGTTCAGGTATGCGCCGCCCTCGAG
This sequence comes from Arachnia sp., assembly GCF_057238465.1. Classification (NCBI taxonomy): domain Bacteria; kingdom Bacillati; phylum Actinomycetota; class Actinomycetes; order Propionibacteriales; family Propionibacteriaceae; genus Arachnia; species Arachnia sp. The sequence goes on along the minus strand of NZ_DBHHFZ010000008.1, from coordinate 183,850 downwards.
GATCGCACGCTTGGCGGCGGCCTTCGATTCGACGATTCCGGACACCAGGAAGGCATCCACCAGCGGCATGGGGAGCGTCACCTCCGGGGCCTTCAGCTCACGCATGATCCCCCGGAGGGTCTCCTCCGAAAGGCAGGACAGCTCCCCGCGTCCGAAGAGAGCCGCGGCCGCGGCCACCACTGCCTGCCGTTCCCCGACCCCGTGCACGATGTCGGTGACGTCGTCGGCGAGGGCCTTCTGTGCGAGTCGCTTGTGGGGTTCGTTCTCCGTGGCCTTCTCCAGCGCCTCGATCTCCTCGCGGCCTCGGAAGCTGAACACCTTCAGGTAGTCGACGACCTTCGCGTCCTCGGCGTTGAGGAAGAACTGATGGAAGGCGTAGGGGCTGGTCAGCTCACGGTCGAGCCAGACGGTACCGGACTCGGTCTTGCCGAATTTCGTGCCGTCGGCCTTGGTGAGCAGGGGGGTGGCCAGGGCGTGTGCCCGCACCTGATCGGATCTGCGGAGCAGCTCGACCCCTGCGGTTATGTTCCCCCACTGGTCCGAGCCGCCGTGCTGCAGGGTGACCCCGTGCCGCCGGTACAGCTCCCGGTAGTCCATCGACTGGAGCAGCACGTAGGAAAACTCCGTGTAGCTGATCCCCGATTCCAGCCGGCGCGCCACCACGTCACGGGCGAGCATCCGGTTCACGGGGAAGTGTTTTCCGACATCACGCAGGAAGTCGAGGACCGACATCCCGGCGGTCCAGTCGAGGTTGTTGACCATGACCGCGGAGTTGTCCCCCTCGAAGGAGACGAAACGCTCGGCCTGGGCCCGGATTCGCTCCACCCATCCGGCCACGACCTCCCGGGAGTTCATCACGCGTTCCCCCGTTTCCTTGGGGTCACCGATCTGTCCGGTGGCGCCTCCCACCAGCAGGTGTGGTTTGTGTCCGGCCTGTTGCAGGCGACGGGCGAACAGCAACTGGACGAGGTTGCCCATGTGCAGGCTCGGCGCCGTCGGGTCGAAGCCCACATAGAACTTGACGGGTCCCTCGTCCAGGTGTGCCCCGAGAGCATCCAGGTCGGTCGAGTGGGCGATCAGCCCGCGCCAGCAGAGGTCGTCAAGCAATGCGTTCACGGGGGCAGCCTACTCACGCTCCAGGCCGGATTCACCTCAGTGGTCGCCTGGGTGATCCCCCGTCCGCCACGACGCGCCCCGGCGAGGGGTTGAAATGCGGACATTCGCATATAACAATAGATGTGTGCCAGCCACGAGGATCTCCGATTACGAGCCGGTCAGCAGCCTTTTCAAGGCCCTGGCGAATCCGGTGCGTGCCGCCATCGTGCACCTGCTCTCCGATCAGGAACGCACCGTGAGCCAGCTCGTGGAAAATCTCGGACTGCCTCAGCCGCTGGTCTCCCAGCACCTGCGCGTACTGCGTGGAGCCCTGATGGTCTCCACCAGGCGGCAGGGTCAGGAGATCTGGTACAGCGTCTGCGATCAACACGTCGCCCACATCCTGGGCGACGCCATGAAACACACCCAGGAGGGGAAACATGACCACGACCACTGAACACATCGCTGCCGAGGCCCACAAGCACACCCACGGCCCGAACTGCGGCCACGAGGCCGTGATCCACTTCGATCACGTCGACTACATCCACGACGGCCACGCGCACCGCGAGCACGACGGCCACTACGACGAGTGCACCACCTGCACCTGCGGCAACTGCTCCGACACCTGCGCAACCTGCACCTGTGAGGACTGCACCTGCCCGAACTGCTCGCACAACGCCTGCTCCTGCGGCTCCTGCAACTGTGCATCCTGCTCCTCCTGCGCCTGCCAGGACTGCACCTGCCCGACCTGCCGTCACGCAGCCTGAGCGCGAAACTTCTGGGGCCCCCGATCCGGATCGGGGGCCCCAGAAGTTTCATATGGGTGTTCTTCGAAACCGGTCCGGAGCCGAACATGGTTTCGACACGGGCCGCTCGTTCCTCGCAGCCCGGCTCAACCAACTTCGCGCAGGGATTACCGGCCGCTCTTTCCTCACGGACCCAGCTCAGCCAGCTTCGCGAGGGGAGGGTTTCCAGGTGGCCGGTTCAACCGGCTTTCAGGAATCCCACCTGCTCAGGTCCAGGCCCTGTTCTCCTCCAGGGCCGCGAAGGCCTCCTCCAGCTGTTCGGCCACGCGGGCGGTCGCGGTGCCGCCGCGCCCGTTGCGGGCGTTCACCGACCCCTCCACCGTCAGCACCTCGAGCACCCCGGGGTCGAGGTGCTCGCTGATGCCGGGCAGATCGGCCTCGGTGAGGTCCTGGAGGGTGATTCCCCGGTTCTCGCAGTAGCGCACCGCCTCCCCCGCCACCTCGTGGGCGACGGCGAACGGCACCCGCATCCGCACCAGATGGTCGGCGACATCGGTGGCCAGGGAGAACCCCGCCGGGGCGAGCGCGGCCATGCGCGCGTGGTCGAAGCCCAGGGTGGCGATCATCCCGGCGACGGCGGGCAGCAGGACTCTCAGCTGATCGAGGCCGTCGAAGACCGGTTCCTTGTCCTCCTGGAGGTCCCGGTTGTAGGCCAGAGGCATCCCCTTGAGGGTCGCGAGGAGCCCCGACAGATTCCCGATGAGCCGTCCCGCCTTGCCACGGGCCAGTTCGGCCACGTCGGGGTTCTTTTTCTGCGGCATGATCGAACTGCCCGTGGACCACTCGTCGGCCAGTTTCGCGAAACCGAACTCGGCGGTGCACCAGAGGATCACGTCCTCGCTGAGACGGGACAGATCCACCCCGATCTGCGCCAGGATCCAGGCGGTCTCGGCCACCAGGTCGCGGGCGGCGGTGCCGTCGATGGAGTTCGGCACCGATGAGGTGAAGCCCAGTTCACGGGCCACCAGCTCCGGGTCCAGGCCGAGCGAGGTCCCGGCCAGGGCGGCCGAACCGTAGGGGCTGACCGCCAGGCGGGTATCGAGGTTCCTCAGGCGGGAGACGTCGCGCAGCAGCGGCCAGGCGTGCGCCAACAGGTGGTGGCTCAGCAGCACCGGCTGGGCGGATTGCAGGTGGGTGCGTCCCGGCATCACGGCGCCGAGGTTCTCCTTCGCCTGCCCGGCCAGGGCCTCGACGACATCCAGGACCCCGGACACCAGCACACGCACCTCCTCGCGCAGGTAGCTGCGGATCAGGGTGGCGATCTGGTCGTTGCGGGAGCGTCCTGCCCGCAACCGGCCGCCGAGCTCGGGGCCGACGAGCTCCTTGAGGCCCCTTTCCAGCGCGCCGTGGACGTCCTCGTCGGTGGGGGACGGCGCGAACTCTCCCGTGTGCACCCGGCGCAGCAGCTCGGCGAGCCCGGCGTCCATGGCCGCGGCCTCGTCATCGGTCAGCAGCCCAGCCGCGTGGAGGGCCTTGGCGTGGGCCCGTGAACCGGCGATGTCGTGGGGGGCCAGACGCCAGTCGAACTGGGTGGAACGGCTCAGCTCGAACATCGCGTCGGCGGGCCCCCCGGTGAACCGTCCGCCCCAGAGTCTTCCCTCGGTCACTGTCCCTCCTTCTCCAGGTCCCGGAGCCTCGTCGGCTTCCCGGTACGTGTCATGTGGGCGATGATGCCAGCAGTGCGCGCCGCGGATTCCGGATCCGTGGCGACCAGCAGCAGGGTGTCATCGCCCGCGACGGTGCCCATCACCCCGGGCAGTCGGGCCCTGTCCACGTGGGCCCCCAGGAACTGCGCGGCGCCGGGTGGGGTTTTTATGACGATCTGGTTGGCCGCGTGCTGTATCGACTGCAGCAGTTCCACGCAGCGGCGGGCCAGTTTCTCGGCAGCCACTCCCCCACCCTCCGTCTCGTCGCCGACGGCGTAGACGAGACTTCCCTCGGGGGTGCGGCGTTTCACCGCTCCGAGGGCCAGGAGGTCCTTGCTCAACGTGGACTGGCTCACCTCCACGTCCCGTTCCGCCAACGCGGCACTCAACTCGTGCTGGGAGGTGAACTCCCCCTCCTCCAGCAGGCCCCGCAGCAGGGCGAGGCGGGCGGATCGTTTCATCTCAGGCATTGCATCTCTCCAACCATCCGGGCAGGGCGGTCACGAAGGGGGCCAGGTCGGCCTCCGTGATGATCAGCGGCGGGGCAACCCGCAGCGCATCGGGGCGCGGAGCGTTCAGCACCCATCCTTCCGACAGGGCCAGCTCCACCACCTGCGGAGCCACCTCCCGGGTGAGCACGATACCCCGTAGCAGGCCCGCCCCACGCACCCCGGCGATCTCCGGGTGCCCCAGGCCCGTGATCTTTGAGGCGAACCAGTCGCCGACGCGGCGGACATCCTCGAGCAGGCCGCCGCCCAGCACGTCCAGGACTGCGTTGCCGGCCGCCGCCGCGACGGGATTGCCCCCGAAGGTGCTGCCGTGTCCGCCGGGGGTCAGCAGGTCCGCGGCGCGGCCCGTGGCGATGCAGGCCCCGATGGGGAACCCGTTCCCGAGGCCCTTGGCCACCGTCACCAGGTCCGCCGTCACACCGTGGGAACGACTCAGCAACAGTTCGCCACAGCGGCCGATGCCGGTTTGGACCTCGTCGATCCACAGCAGCGCCCCGGCACGGGAGGTGATCTCCCGGGCGGCGCTCAGGTATCCCTCCGGCGCCGGGATCACCCCGGACTCCCCCTGGACGGGTTCGACGACCACCGCGGCCACCGTCTCGTCCACGGCCGCTTCAAGGGCCCCGGTGTCGCCGAAGGGAACGAACGTGACCTCCCCGGGAAGCGGTTCGAAGGGTTTCCGGTACTTCTCGGTGTGGGTGACGGCCAGCGCCCCCATGGTCCGGCCGTGGAAGGATCCCTCCATTGCCACGAGACGGGTCCGGCCGGTGAGGCGAGTCAGTTTGAACGCGGCCTCGTTGGCCTCGGCCCCCGAGTTGGCGAGGAAAACCCTGCCCCCGCCGGCCGCCTCCGCGAGGCGTTCCGCCAGCCGGATCTGCGGCTCGGATGCGAAGAAATTGGAGATGTGCCCGAGGGTTTTCAGCTGTTCGGTGACGGCCGCCACCACGGCGGGATGTCCGTGCCCCAGGGCGTTGACGGCGATTCCCGCCAGCAGGTCGACGTAGCGGTTGCCGTCGGCGTCCCACAGGTGGATGCCCTCACCGCGGGCGAAGATCCTTCGGGGCGCACCGAAGGCGTTCATCATGACCGCCCCGTAGCGGCTCCTGAGGTCGGTTTCACCGCTCATGCCGGCTCCTCACAGACCATGGTCCCCACCCCGTCGTCGGTGAAGATCTCCAACAGCAGGCAGTGCGGCACGCGGCCGTCGATGATGGTCGCGGACCGCACCCCGCCCTCCACGGCCCGCACGCACGCCTCCATCTTCGGGACCATCCCCGAGGTGAGGCCGGGCATCAGCCGGCGCACCTCCTCGGGGGTGATGGACGTGATGATGGTCGACTCGTCGGGATAGTTCGCGTACAGCCCCGCCACGTCGGTGAGCATGACCAGGCGTTTCGCCCCGAGCGCGAGGGCCAGGGCCGAGGCGGCGGTGTCGGCGTTGACGTTGTAGATCTGACCGTCGGGTCCGGGCGCGACGGTTGCGACCACGGGGATGCGGCCCGCCTCGATCAGGTCGAGCAGCGCGGAGGGATCGACGGAGTCGACGTCGCCGACGAATCCCAGGTCGATTTCCTCGCCGCCCTCGACCAGGCCGCGGCGTCGGGCCCGCAGCAGTCCACCGTCCTCGCCGGACATGCCGACGGCGAAGGGGGCGTGAGTGTTTATGAGCCCCACCAGTTCCCTGCCGACCTGCCCCACCAGCACCATGCGCACCACGTCCATGGCCTCGGACGTTGTCACCCTGAGGCCGCCGCGGAACTCCGAGGTGATGCCGAGCCGTTCCAGCATGGAGCTGATCTGGGGTCCGCCACCGTGGACGACCACAGGTTTCAGGCCGACGCGGCGCAGGAACACGATGTCCTCGGCGAAGGCGCGTTTGAGGTCATCGTCGATCATGGCGTTGCCGCCGTACTTGACGACGATGGTCTCTCCCGCGAACTGGCCGATCCACGGCAGGGCCTCGATGAGGGTGCCGGCCTTGGCCAGGAGCAGGTCGTGGTCGGGGTGGGTGTACCGGGGTGTCATGAGGAGTACTCCGCGTTCTCCTTCACGTACTCGTACGTGAGGTCGGTGGTGAGGATGGTGGCCGCCGCGTCGCCCGCGTGCAGGTCGATCAGGACGTGGACCCGGCGGCCAGACAGGTCGACCAGTTCGCGGGGTTCGCCGATCCCCCCGTCGCGGCAAACCTGGACGCCGTTGAAGGAGACGTCCAGCCGGTCGGCCTCGAACACGGCGTCGGTGACGCCGATGGCGGACAGCACGCGCCCCCAGTTCGGGTCGCCTCCGAAGATCGCGCACTTGAACAGGTTGCTGCGTGCCACCTCGCGGCCCACCGTCTCCGCGTCGCGCACGGATGCGGCGCCGACGACCTCGATGGCGATCTCGTGACTGGAACCTTCGGCGTCGGCGATCAGTTGGCGCGCGAGATCCTGGCAGAGGCCACCCAGCGCTGTCGTGAACTCCTGCGAATCGGGTGTGACGCCGCTGGCCCCGGATGCGAGCAGCAGCACGGTGTCGTTGGTGGACATGCAGCCATCCGCGTCGGCCCGGTCGAAGCTGATGCGGCTCGCCTCGCGGAGCGCCGCGTCCAGGACCGGCGCTTCCAGGTCGGCGTCGGTGGTCAGCACCACGAGCATCGTCGCGAGTCCGGGCGCGAGCATCCCGGCTCCCTTGGCCATGCCTCCGATGCTCCAGCCCTCGCCGTGGTGGACGGCCTGTTTGCTGACGGTGTCGGTGGTCATGATCGCGGTCGCGGCATCCTCTCCCCCGTCCCGGGACAGCTGCGCACAGGCCCGTTCGATGCCGGAGGTGATCTCTGCCATGGGCAGCCGGACACCGATCAGCCCGGTGGAGCAGACGGCGACCTCTCCCGCCCTCACCCCGAGCCCGGTGGCCGTCGCCTCGGCCATGGCCCCGGCGTCCTCGAATCCCGGCCGGCCGGTGCAGGCGTTCGCCCCGCCGGAGTTCAGGACCACCGCGCGCAGCCGGCCATCGGCGACGACCCGCCGGGACCAGTCGACGGGCGCCGCGAAGACCCGGTTGCGGGTGAACACCCCGGCCGCGGCGAACCGTGGTCCGAGGTTGGACACGACGGCCAGGTCGAGGCGATCGCCGGTCTTGATCCCGGCTGCGACTCCAGCAGCGGTGAATCCCGCGGGGGTCGTGACGCTCACGGTGCCACTCCGATCGTGCTCAGGCCGGTGGTCTCGTCGAGACCGAGGGCGATGTTCATGGACTGGACGGCACCGCCGGCGGTGCCCTTGGTGAGGTTGTCGATGGCCGAGACAGCGATCACCCGGCCGGCGGTCTCGTCGACGGCGACCTGCACCGTGACCCGGTTGGAGCCGAGGACACCCGCGGTCGTGGGCCAGACCCCCGCGGGCAGCAGGTCGACGAAAGGTTCGTCCGCGTAGGCCGCCTCGTAGCATCTCCGCACCTCTTCCACCGCGACATCACCGACCCGGGGGGCGGAGCAGGTCGCGAGGATGCCCCGGGGCATCGGCACCAGCATGGGGGTGAACGAGACGCCGACCCGCTCACCTGTTACCGAGGAGAGGTTCTGGATGATCTCGGGAATGTGCCGGTGCACCCCGCCGACCCCGTAGACCGAGGCGTTGCCCATGACCTCCGAGCCGAGGAGGTGCGGTTTGGCGGCCTTTCCCGCCCCCGAGGTCCCGGAGGCGGCGACGACGACCATTCCCGCAGGGTCGATCAGCCCCGCCTGGACAGCCGGGAACAGGGCGAGCGTGACCGCCGTCGGATAGCAGCCGGGCACCGCTATCCGCCCGGTGCCGCGCAGGGCGTCCCGGCAGCCGGGCAGTTCGGGCAGGCCGTAGGGCCAGGTTCCCGCGTGCTCGCTGCCGTAGAAACGCCGCCACTGCCCGGGGTCGCGCAACCGGAAATCGGCCCCGGCGTCGATGACCAGCGTCTCCGCTCCGAGCTGCCCGGCGATCCCGGCACTCGCCCCGTGGGGCAGGGCCAGGAAGACGACGTCGTGGCCGGCGAGGTTCTCGACGGTGGTGGCGACTATTTCCCGGTCGGCGAGGGGGGCCAGGTGGGGCTGGTGGTCTCGCAACCGGTCGCCCACCGACGAGTTGCCCGCCAGGGCGCCGATCTCGACCTCGGGGTGCTGCAGCAGCAGTCGCAGCACCTCGCCTCCTGCGTATCCCGTGCATCCCGCTACGGCAACCTTGAAACTCACAACGGCAACTATGCCATCGATCGAATAAATATTCCAACTATCCTCGACGCCCACCCCTCCCCTGCGTACGAATCGCGGCATCCCCCGCCGGAGCCACTCGGCAGGGGGCGACCCTCCCCCTGTACATGAATCGCGGAGGTTCGACGGTTCAACGTCGTGTGGCGACGTTGAACCGTTTTTCTTCCGCGATTCGCGTACGGGAAGAGAAGCGGGCAATGCGGGCACAGTCGACCGGGCCGGTCACGGCGGGATAGTCTCGACTCCGCAGTTGCACGTTTTAAGGAGAAACGCTGATGAGTGAGCCGTCGTACCGGTACAACGCGAAGCTGGCCGGTGAGATCGAGGCGCACTGGCAGGATCGCTGGGAGACCGAGGGCACGTTCCACGCCCCGAATCCTGCCGGGCCCTGGGCCGAACCCGAGAAGGTCGATTTCCGCGGCGAGAAGCTCTTCGTCCTTGACATGTTTCCCTACCCGAGCGGCGCGGGCCTGCACGTCGGGCATCCCCTCGGTTACATCGCCACCGACACCTTCGCGCGTTTCAACCGCATGAAGGGCCGCAACGTGCTGCACGCACTCGGCTATGACGCCTTCGGTCTGCCCGCCGAGCAGTACGCAGTGCAGTCGGGGCAGCATCCCCGGGTCACCACCGAACACAACATCGCCATCATGCGCCGCCAGCTGCGGCGACTGGGCCTGGCCCACGATCCCCGCCGCAGCGTGGCGACCATCGACGTCGAGTTCTACCGCTGGACCCAGTGGATCTTCCTGCAGATCTTCAACGCCTGGTTCGACGAGGCGGCGAACAAGGCCCGCCACATCGACGAGCTGGTCGAGGAGTTCGCCTCCGGGAAGCGCCCCACCCCGTCGGGCCGGCCCTGGGAAGAGCTGCCCGAGCGGGAGCGCCGCCGGATCGTCGACTCGCACCGCCTGGCCTACCTGTCCGAGGCGCCCGTGAACTGGTGCCCGGGTCTGGGTACCGTGCTGGCCAACGAGGAGGTCACCAACGAGGGACGCTCCGAGATCGGCAACTTCCCGGTGTTCAAACGCAACATGAGCCAGTGGATGCTGCGTATCACGGCCTATGCGGAACGCCTGCTGGCGGACCTGGACAAGCTGGACTGGCCGGACAAGGTCAAGGCCATGCAGCGCAACTGGATCGGTCGTTCCGATGGCGCCCGGGTGTTCTTCACCGAGGCCGCCAGCGGTGAGCAGATCGAGGTGTTCACCACCCGCCCGGACACCCTGTTCGGCGCCACCTTCATGGTGCTGGCACCCGAACACCACCTGGCCGACGAGACCGCATCCGAGTGGCCGGAGGGCACCGATCCTGCCTGGACCGGGGGCCACACCTCCCCCGCCGAGGCGGTCGCGGCCTACCGCGCCGAGGTGGAACGCAGAACCGACGCGGACCGCCACGCCGATGAAAGGGACAAGACGGGTCTGTTCATCGGGCGTTTCGCCATCAACCCCGTCAACGGCCAGCACGTCCCGATCTTCATCGCCGACTACGTCACCCTGGGTTACGGCACGGGAGCGGTCATGGCGGTCCCCTCCGGTGACCAGCGCGACTGGGAGTTCGCGAAGGCCTACAACCTGCCGATCGTCGAGACCGTGATCCCCGAGGCCGACCATGACGGCAATTCGGCGTGGATGGGCGACGGTGAGGTGATCAACTCCGCCAACTCCGAGATCTCCCTGAACGGCATGAACGTCACCGACGCCAAGACGGCCATCACCGAATGGCTGGCGGCCAAGGGGCTGGGTGAGGCCACCGTGAACTACCGGCTGCGGGACTGGCTGTTCAGCCGCCAGCGCTACTGGGGTGAACCGTTCCCGATCGTCTACGACGAGACGGGCCTGCCCATCGCCCTGCCCGAGGAGATGCTTCCCATCGAACTGCCGGAGGTCACCGACTATTCCCCGAAGGCCCTGGACCCGGAGGACCGGGACTCCGATCCGGTGCCGCCACTGGCCCGCGCCACCGACTGGACGAGCATCGAACTGGACCTGGGCGACGGGGTGAGAACCTACCGCCGCGAGCTGAACGTGATGCCCCAGTGGGCCGGTTCCTGCTGGTACGAGATGCGCTACCTGGACCCCGCCAACCACGACCGGTTCGTCAGCGAGGAAGTGGAACGCTACTGGATGGGGCCACGCGGCGAGGGCGATGTCGGCGGGGTGGACCTGTACGTCGGCGGGGTCGAACACGCCGTGCTACACCTGCTCTACGCAAGGTTCTGGCACAAGGTGCTGTTCGACCTGGGGCACGTCTCATCCGCCGAGCCGTTCCGCCGCCTGTTCAACCAGGGCTACATCCAGGCCTACGCCTACCGCGATTCCCGCGGCCAGACGGTGCCCGCCGCCGAGGTGGAGGCGCACGGGGAGGGCGAGAACACGACCTGGACCTGGCAGGACCAGCCCGTCAAACGCGAGTACGGGAAGATGGGCAAGTCGCTGAAGAACATCGTCTCCCCGGACGAGATGTACGAGGCCTACGGCGCCGACACCTTCCGTCTCTACGAGATGGGCATGGGCCCGCTGACCCAGTCGAAGCCGTGGGAGACCCGCGCCGTGGTCGGGTCGCAGCGTTTCCTGCAGCGGCTGTGGCGCAACGTCGTCGACGAGGAGACCGGCGACCTGGTCACCCGTGACACCGACATCGACGACGACACCCTCCACGCCCTGCACAAAACCATCGACGCGGTCAACAAGGACTACGAGAACCTGTCGTTCAACACCGCCATCGCGCGGCTCACGGAGTACAACACCGTCCTGACCGGCCTCAAGGTGGTGCCCAGGGCCGCGGTGGAGCCGCTGGTGCTGATGGTCGCGCCCCTGGCCCCGCACATCGCGGAGGAGCTGTGGCACCGGCTGGGGCACGAGCAGTCGCTGGCCCACGAGCCCTTCCCCGTGGCGGATCCGGAACTGGTGGCCGAGGACACCATCACCGCCGTCGTCCAGGTCCGGGGCAAGCTGCGCGCCCAGCTGGAGGTCTCCGCCTCGATCACCGAGGATGAACTGCGTGAACTGGCCCTGACCCATCCGCGCATCACCAAGGAGATCCCCAACGGCGTCAGGAAGGTGATCGTCAAGGTCCCCAAGCTGGTCAACGTCGTCCCTGCCTGATGACGCAGGAGGGTTGCCGTTCCCGTGATCTGGTCGACCCGACCCGTGACCGCCTGCGGGTGAATCGCGCCAACCCCGGGTTGAACGTGTCCGTTGCCGCTCGGTCGGGCCCGCTCATCGGCTGCCGGAGGTGATTCCGAGCCGGGTTGCCCCTTCGTTGCAACCCGGCTCACCCGGTTTGCCCGGGGCGGCTTCGAGACAAATGTTCGCCGGGAATCCCGACCAGCTGCTGCGGAGCGCCTGTCCGCGTCATCCCTCAGGCCGTGACGCCTCGGACCAGCAGTTCCACGCCGTGGTTGAAGTCCTCCCTGGACGCATCCGCATCGAAACCGTCGAGCACCCCCAGGGAAACCAGCTGGGTGCGGGTCTGTTCCGCCATGACGTGTCCCAGGATGAAGTGCAGGAAAGCGGCCGCCGTGGCCGCCGGTTCGGGACAGGCACGCTCGGTCAGCACGCCCCTGGCCGCTGCGATCGCGTCCACGGTGCCCATGCCCAGGGCCGTCGTCGAGGCGACCAGCTCGGCACCGTCGCGGTGGGCCAGCAAGGCTCCACGCAGATTGTGCGACCAGTCCCTCAGCCACTCCCCCGTCCCGGTCACGTCGGGAACGGCGACGGGGGTCAGTATCACGTCGGCGATCCCGGCGAGCAGCGACTGTTTGTTCGGCACGTGGTAGTACAACGCCCCGGCCTTGACGCCGAGCTCGTCCGCCACGCGTCGCATGGACAGGTCGCCGAGCCCCCAGGAGTCCAGGATCCGCAGACCCGCATCGACTATCCGCCCTTTGGTCAGCACGCTGTGAATGGTACAGCCGACTTCCCGGATTGCCGCCACCGCAGCCTCCGGATCCACTAAATTGGGTTGCTTCCTGGATCGGAGGTACCGATGGACGAACAAACTTATCAGGCAATCTCGATGATCATCTACTTCGTCGCGATGATCGTGATCGGGCTCTGGGCCTATCAACGCACCGACGACATGGATGACTACATGCTGGCCGGGAGAAACCTCGGCCCCCTCTCAACGGCCCTGTCCGCAGGCGCCTCCGACATGTCCGGCTGGCTGTTGATGGGGCTTCCCGGGGCCTTCTACCTGCTGGGAATGCCGGTGATGTGGCTACCCATCGGGCTGACCGTGGGAGCCTGGTTGAACTGGAAGTTCACCGCGCCACGGCTGCGAACCTACACCGAGATATCCAACAATTCACTGACCATCCCCACTTTTCTGAGCACCCGGCTGCACGACAGCTCCCGGCTGATCCAGATCGGTGCGGGCGTGATCATCCTGGTTTTCTTCACCTTCTACGTCTCCAGCGGCATGGTGGCCGGTGGCAGGTTCTTCGAGGCATCCTTCGGGGTGGACTACCGCCTCGGCATGATCCTGGTGGCGGGTATCACGGTGCTCTACACCCTGGTCGGCGGTTTCCTGGCGGTTGCCTACACCGATGTGGTGCAGGGACTCATGATGGTGACCGCCCTGGTTGCGGTCCCGGTGGCCGGTCTGCTCAGGCTCGGTGGCTTCGACCCGCTGATCTCGACCATCAACGAAATCGATCCGAACACCTGGGCGCTGTGGGGTGCCTCCACCTCGCTGCTGGGCATCGTGTCGGCGGTCTCGTGGGGGCTCGGTTACTTCGGGCAGCCGCACATCATCGTGCGTTTCATGGCCCTGGAAACCCCGGAGCAGGCGAAGGCGGGGCGGCGTATCGGCATCGGCTGGATGGCGCTGGCCTGCCTGGGTGCCGCAGCGACGGCGCTGATCGGCATCGCCACCTACCGCCGCGACACCGGAAAACTGCCCGACCCGGAGACCGTGTTCATCTCGCTGGGGCAGTTGCTGTTCCACCCGCTGGTCGCTGGTTTCATGCTGGCGGCGATCCTCGCCGCGATCATGTCCACGATCAGCTCCCAGCTGCTGGTCTCCTCCTCCGCCCTCGTGGAGGACCTCCACCGCGCCTTGAAACGCACGGAGCTGAGCGAGAAACGCTCCGTCCTGCTGGGCCGGGTGGCGGTGATGATCGTCTCCGTGGTGGCTGCCCTCATGGCCTGGCAGGCCAACGACAGCATCCTGAACCTGGTCTCGTTCGCCTGGGCGGGGTTCGGGGCCTCCTTCGGTCCCATTGTGCTGCTGGCCCTCTACTGGCGGCGGCTGACCCGTTGGGGTGCACTGGCCGGCATGGCGACGGGTGCCGTGGTGGCTGCGGTCTGGGCGAACCTGTCCGGGGGCGTTTTCGACCTCTACGAACTGCTGCCCGGGTTCGTCTTGAACCTCTTCGTCGCCGTCGTGGTTTCCCTGGCCACCAAGGTGGATCCGAGGGTGGATGCCGAGTTCGACAAGGCGGTTGCTCTCGTGGCTGACTTCCGGAAGGGCGATCTGGTCACGACGGAGAGTTGATCCCTGTCAGCGAAGAACCACGGGACGGCTGGCCCAACCCCCGAGCGGGAACTCGGCCCGGACGGCCCGTGGTTCCTCCGGCAGTTCGATCCCGGAGATCGCGGGCAGCAGTTCCTCCAGCAGGACGCGCAACTCCAGGGTCGCCAGCCCGCGACCCGGACAGACGTGCGGGCCCCTGCCGTAGACGAGGTTCTCGGAGGCGTTCTCCTCGGGCCGGAAGGCGTCGGGATCCGGGAACACCCTGGGGTCGCGATTGGCGCAGGTCCAGTCCACCACCAGGCGCTGCCCGGGGCCGATGCTCTCCCCCGCCAGCTCGGTCTCGCGGGTGGTGACCCGCCGGTTGGAGACGAAGGGGTCGTCGATGCGCAGGAACTCGTCGATGGCCCGGTTGGTCGCCTCGATGTCCCCCAGCCGGTTGCGCAGCTCCAGGAGCAGGGTGGGAAACGCGGCCAGCTGATGGATGATCACCCCGATGCACAGGGCCAGCGACCCGAGGTCTCCACCGGTCCAGTTCCGCAGGATCGAGACCAGTTCAAGGTGTTGAAGAGCGCGACCCCGCACCTGTTGGCGCAGCAGCTGGTCGGTGACATCCCGGGCGGGTTCGTCGAGACGTTCCAGGCGGGGCCGGAGCACACGAACGATGATGTCGTCGAAGTGTTCCGCGACGGCGCGGGTGCGTTCGATCTCACCGGAGCGGGTCGCGGCGGCGTTGTCGGCAACCCACCCGACGAGTTCCTCCTCCAGGTCCGGGTCCCAGCCGAGCCAGGCGAGCATCGCCTGGACCGCGTAGCGGGTGCCGATACCGCCGACGACGTCGATCACCTCCCCACGGGGAAGCTCCGCCACGAGCCGGCTGGCCACTTCCCTCAGGCGCGGTTCCAGCTCCGCCAGCGCCTCGGCGGTGAAGAACCGGTCGGTCACGGCACGGAAGGCGGCGTGCTCCTCACCGTCGAGGCCGTTCGGAACCTGCAGGAACCGGGAAACCCCGCTCGAGAAGGTCCCGGGGTCGGTCACGACCGCGACCACCTCAGGGTGCCCCACCACCCTCAGGTGTCCCGTCTCGCGCCGGACCGGGCATTCCCCCGTGGATTGCGAGGTGGTCATCTTTTCTCCTTCTGCCGGTTCAGGCCCGCTGCGTGGCGCCGAACCGTTCTGCCGCCACCGCGACCGCCGCGTCACGGGCCGCCGCGGCCTCGGCGTCGGTCAGCGTGCGGTCGGCCCGGAAACGCAGCCCGAAGGCCAGGGACTTCCTGCCCTCGGGCACCTGGTCCCCATGGTAGACGTCGAACAGGTTGACACTCTCCAGCAGCTCACCCGCCCCCTCGATGAGGGCTTTCCGCACTTCCTCCGCGGGCGTGTCCTCGTCGACGATCAGGGCGACGTCCTCCTTGGCGAGGGGGAAACCCGAGAGCAGCCCGATGCGGGGGATTCCCGTCTCGGCTCCCAGCAGGGCCCCGAGGTCGAGTTCCATCGCGCAGGTCCGGGCGGGCAGCCCGAAGGCCCGGATGACATCGGGGTGCAGCTCGCCGGCGTAGCCGACCGTTCGTTCCGCGACCAGGAGTTCGGCGCAGCGGCCGGGATGCCAGGGCGCGATCTCCGCGTTGCGGCGTTCGAGCCTGTGCCCGGTGGCGTGGGCCACGGACTCCGCGAGCGCAACGACGTGCCGCCAGTCGGCGGGCACCGCCGGGGAGTCCCAGCCGGCCGGTCGCCACGCCCCGGTCACCACGCCGGCCAGCAGCTCGGGCTGCTCCGGGAGGGCGGCCTGCAGGGCGGCGATCTCCTCCTCACCGGGACGCTCCTCCACCCCGGGGCGCGGCGCCACGGAATCGGTGGTGCCGAAGTCCAGGTAGGCCAGGCCGCGTTCGAAGAGCGCCAGGTCCGTGAGGGAACGGGAGGTGTTCCTGGTAACCGCGGCGAACAGGCCCGGGAGCAGCGTGGTGCGCAGGTAGGGGCTGGTCTCGGCGAGCGGGTTGGCCAACCGCACCATGGCCCGCCGCGGATCCTGGGCCACCAGACCCATCCTGTCCAGGTCCGATTCGGAGATGAACGGCAGGCTGAGAACCTCGGTGAAACCGGATGCGGCCGCGGCACGCATGGCAGCGCGTCGGGCTTGCTGGGCCCTGGTCAGGCCCCTGCCCGCGGGGGCGGTCGGGAGGCGGCTCCCGATGCGGTGGTAGCCGATCTTGCGTCCGACCTCCTCGACGATGTCGTAAGGGTCGCGCAGATCGGGACGCCAGGTCGGGGCCTCAATGGTCAGGGAGTCGCCGAGGGCCGTCACCCGGCAGCCACCGGCCTCCAGCACACGAAGGATCTCATCAAGCTCCACGTCGGCGCCCAGGATCGCGGAGATCAGACCGGCTCGCAGGTCGATCCGGGCCGGTGCCGGGGCCTGCCCGACGACCGTGACGTCGCCACGGACCTGACCGCCGCCATGTTCCACGAGCAGATCGGCGGCGCGACGGGCAGCGGCGTAGGAGAGACCCGGGTCGACGGTGCGCTCGAAACGTTTGGACGCCTCCGAGGGCAACCCGTGCCGCCGGAAGGTGTGGGAGACGCTGGCCGGGGCGAAGGCCGCGGCCTCCAGCACGATGGACGTGGTCCCGGCGGAGACCTCGGTGGTCTCCCCACCCATGACGCCGGCGATCCCGATCGGCCCGGAGTCGTCGGTGATCAGCAGGTCATCGGCCGTGAGAGTGCGGCGAACCCCGTCGAGGGTGGTGATCTCCTCCCCCTCGGTGGCGAGCCTCACCCGGATCGGTCCCTGCAGCTTGGCCGCGTCGTAGGCGTGCAGCGGCTGCCCGGACTCGATCATCACGTAGTTGGTGACGTCCACGGGAAGGGAGATGGAACGCACCCCGCAGGCGCGCAGCCGGTCCGCCATGACCTTCGGTGTCGGGGCGGCCGGGTCGAAACCCTCGATGGTGAAGGCGACGAACGTGGAGCAGCGGTCCGATTCCAGGATCACGGGGTAGCCGTCGGCGACCGGGGCGGGCAGCGGCAGGTCGTAGGGGTCGCTGAACGGGACCCCGGTCACCACGGCCAGTTCGCGTCCCAGTCCCCGCAGCGACAGGCCGTGGGACAGGTCCGGGGTCACGTCGATGTCCAGCACCTCGTCGCGAGTCCACAACGCGGCCAGGGCGTCGTCACCGGGGTGCAGCCCCGAGGACTCGGGGATCACGATGATCCCGGTGTGGTCCTCGCCCAGCCCGATCTCGTCCTCGGCGCAGATCATGCCGTCCGAGACGTGCCCGTAGGTCTTGCGGGCGGAGATCCGGAAGTCGCCGGGCAGCACCGCACCGGGAAGCGCAACGACCACGAGGTCGTCGACGACGAAGTTCGAGGCGCCACACACTATGCCCCGGGATGCGGGGTACTGCTCGTCGGCCGGATCATTGTGGGAACCCACGTCAACGCGGCAGTACCGGATGGTCTTGCCGTTCTTCTGCGGCTCCTCGTCGATGCTGAGGACACGACCGATCACGAGCGGTCCCGTCACCTCCGGGCCGGTCGACTTGATGTGTTCGACGGTCAGACCGAGGCGGGTGAAGGCGTCTGCGATCTCCTTGGTCCCGATTCCCTCGGGCAGGTTGACCAGTTCACGCAGCCACGAGACAGGGGCTTTCATCTGATACCTCCATTTGCCGAGAGGGAGAAACGGACATCGCCCTCGACGAAGTCACGCAGGTCCGGGGCCCCGGTGCGGAACATGACGGTGCGGTCGATCCCCATGCCGAAGGCGAAGCCCGAGTAGGTCTCGGAATCGATTCCGCAGGCCCGCAGCACCCGTGGGTTGACCACCCCGCAGCCGCACCATTCGATCCACCCCTCGGATCGGCAGGTCCGGCAGGGGCGATCGGGGTTGCCGACGGATTCGCCGTGGCAGACGAAGCACCGGAGGTCGACCTCGGCCGAAGGCTCCGTGAACGGGAAGTAATGGGGGCGCATCCGCGTGGTGACATCGCCGAACATGGCCCGGGCGAAGTGGTCGAGGACACCGCGCAGGTCGGCCATGGAGATTCCCTTGTCAACCACGAGCCCCTCGAGCTGGTGGAAGACCGGCAGGTGGGTGGCGTCGTATTCGTCGGCACGGAACACCTTGCCGGGGCTGACGATGTAGAGGGGCAGGTCGCGTTCCAGCATGGCGCGGACCTGCACCGGTGAGGTCTGGGTGCGCAGCAGCTTGCCTGCGGTCGCGGGTTCCACCCATAGGGTGTCCTGCTCACCGCGGGCGGGATGGTCCACACCCAGGTTGAGGGCGTCGAAGTTGTACCACTCGGCCTCCAGTTCGGGACCCTCGGCCACCTCCCAGCCCATGGCGACGAACACATCGCACATTTCGTCGACCAGGGTCGTGATGGGGTGCAGGGCCCCCCGGGGGGTCAGTTCCACGGGCAGGGTCATGTCGACGCGCTCGGCGACGAGAGCCTGTGCCAGCTCCTCGGCGGCCAGCTCCTCCTGCCGCGCCGCCACGGCTTGATTCACCTGACCGCGCGCCTTGCCGACACGGGAGCCGGCCTCCTTGCGCTCCGCGGGCGGCAGCGCGCCGATCCCCCGGTTCGCCAGCGCCAGCGGCGAGCGATCGCCCGCGTGGTCGATGCGCACCTGCTTCAGTTCGGCCGTCGAGGCGGCTGCGGCGATGGCGGCCAAGGCGTCGGCCACATAGCCTTCCACGGAGGCGGCGTCGAGAGCCGCCGACTGTTTTGAATCAACGTTGTCGTTCGGGCCGGGCATGGCTCCCCCTTTCGTACAGCGCCTCAGTTTATGAGCAGAGCGGGCCTGGGGACCAACTGTCCCCGGCCCAGGGTCCGGCCGAAAGGCTCCTCACCGTCCAATCACACGGTTTAAGCTTCAACCAGCGGCCGGGTGGATGACGAGAACCTCAACCCTCCCCTCAGCCTTTCCGCGCCTTCAACTCCAGTTCACGGGCCACGGCAACCCCGTGGATGAAGCGGAAACCGATTCCCGGTCGGGCGCGGCGATGAGCTGTTCGAGCCGATTCACAACCGGGCCTTCAGTTCCTTGAGATCACTCACCACGTCGTCCCGCCAGGCCGGGGGTAGGTCGTCGGGCAGCTGCCCCAGACGTGCGACGATCACCGGAGCCACGTTCTCGTCCTTCGCGATGATGACCCAGGGGATGGCGGCCCGCAGCACCGCCCGGGTGATGCCGTGGGCCTGGTCGGTGGACAGCGACTCCAAAGTCTTCACCACGGTGGGGGCCAGCTCGAGCAGACAGACGGCAGCGTTGCTGAGCACCTGCTCCAGGTCCTCGGCCTGTTCCTCCCAGTCCAGCTCATCCGCGTCGAGGGCCGCCGCGATCCGGTCCTGCGCGCCGTGGTCGAAGCTGCGGGAACGGACATCATCGAGGTACGGGTACAGCGACCACCCGACCTCCTCGATCCAGACCAGCAGGTCCGGTGCCACGGAATGTTCCTGCGCCGCTGTTGCCCACTCCGAGAGCACGGCCAGGACGAAGGCCACAGCTGGCGGGGTGGCGGGGAACATGGTGCTCTGGTGCAGGTAGGCGCTGTCGAGCACCTCGGCGACTCGCATCATGGCCTCCTCGTCCGAGCCCAGCAGCGTCTCCAGGGCCGCCACGTCGTCGGCTCCGGTGCCGTAGGCGTGGACGAGGTGGCTCCAGTCAGTGGTCTCAAGAATCTCACGAGCAGTCATGGGGATCATTCTCGACCATGCCCCTGACAAAACCGTCCGACCGTGGACGGCCGTTACCAGAACCCGGGAAGAGACGTGCACGAACTGGCGGGTTGCTTGACCCCGAGACGTTTCGCTGAGGGTCTCGGGCGAGCAGAACGGCGATTCCTGCCCAGGTGGGCCGCCCGGAGAGGTTGCTGTGAGTTGTGCGGTGAAAACTGGTGGCAGGGCCCGGCGCGGATCAGTGCCGGCGACGCTGGGCCGAGGCGGTCTGGTAGAGGCAGATGGCGGCCGCCGAGGACAGGTTGAGGCTCTCGGCCGCGCCCCACATCGGGATGGCGACCACCCGGTCGGCCAAAGCGGCGTCCCCGGCAGGCAGACCCCACGCCTCGTTGCCCATCAACCAGGCCGACGGTTTCGCCAAACCACCGGAGGTGGCTAGCAGGTCCAGCGGTTCGCCGTCGCCATCGGCCGCGAGCACCTGCATGCCCCGGGAGCGCACGCGGGAGACGGCCTCGGCGAGGTCGATTCCGGTCAGGATCGGAAGGTGGAACAGCGACCCCACCGATGAACGCACCGTCTTGGGGTTCCACACCTCCACCGATCCCGAGGTGAGGATGACGCCGTCCGCCCCGAAGGCGTCGGCGCAGCGGATCACGGTTCCCGCGTTCCCGGGGTCGCGGACCTGGGCGCAGATCACCAGCAGGCGCGCATCCGCGATGTCATCCCAGCTGAACCGGGGTTGCCGGCACACCGCGACGATGCCCTGCGGGGTGACGGTGTCGGACAGCTGCCGCATCGCGGCCTCGGAGCCCAGCCACACGGGGATGTCGAGTCCCTCGAGGAGGTCGGCGTGACGGCCGGGGTCGGCCACGACCACCCCGGTCACGAAACCCTCGGCGGAGAGCGCTTCCCGCACCGCCTGGCGTCCCTCGGCCAGGAACTCCCCCGCCAGTTCGCGACCACGCCTGTTCCTGAGCCTACGAACCGAACGCAGCACGGAGCCGGGAAGCTCACGTGCTGCGTTGCTGGATCCGGTCACGCTCAGGCGGCAGCCGGGGTCTGGTTCTCGCGGGCGACGGCGACCAGGGCGTTGAAAGCCTCGACGTCGGTGACGGCCAGGTCGGCGAGGATCTTGCGGTCCACCTGCACCCCGGCGTTCTTCAGGCCGTTGATGAAGCGGTTGTAGGTCATGCCCTCCGCACGGGCGGCGGCATTGATGCGCTGGATCCACAGGGCGCGGAAGTCGCCCTTCTTGGCGCGGCGGTCACGGTAGGCGTAGGTGGCGGAGTGGAGGATCTGCTCCTTCGCCTTGCGGTACAGGCGCGAACGCTGCCCACGATAGCCGGAGGCCAGCTCCAGCACCTCGCGACGCTTCTTCTTCGCATTCACAGAACGCTTGACGCGTGCCATGGTTACTCCTTGTTCTTCGGCCGGTCACTCCCGGCCCACGGGTGTGTACTGGGGTTTCGGATGGGGCTCAGCGGCCGGGGTGGCCGCCGAGAAGCGCCTTGGCCTGCTTGAGGTCGGCACCGGCCATCTCGGTGTTGCCCTTGAGGCGACGCAGCCGCTTTGAGGACTTGTGGGCATTGAGGTGTCCCAGGTTCGCCTGACGGTGCATCAGTTTGCCCGATCCGGTTACCTTGACACGCTTCTTGGTTCCCGAATGCGATTTCATCTTGGGCATGGTTGGCTCGCTTTCTGTTGGTGACCGGCCCGCGTCACAGGTCGATGTCGGGGTCCATGTTGTCGGCGGGGCCGCGCTTCTTCTTGGACGGCCGGGCCGCGGCCCTGAGCCGGGCCTCCTCGGCCTTCTCCGCCTCGGCGTTCGCCCTGCGCTGCTCCATGCGACGGTCCCGCTCCTCGGCCTGTTCGGCCCTGGCCTCGGTCTTCTTCTTGGTGGGCCCGAGGACCATCAGCATGTTCCGGCCGTCCTGCCTGGGCGCGGACTCGACAAAACCGTGCTCGGCGACGTCGTCGGCGAGCCGTTTCAGCAGTTCGATGCCCAGTTCCGGGCGGGACTGTTCGCGCCCGCGGAACATGATGGTGATCTTCACCTTGTCGCCGGCCTTCAGGAACCGGACGACGTGACCCTTCTTGGTCTCGTAATCGTGGTTGTCGATCTTGAGACGAAGCTTCATTTCCTTGGTGATGGTGTTCGACTGGTTCCGACGGGCGTCCCGCGCCTTCTGCGCGGCCTCGTACTTGAACTTGCCGTAGTCCATCAGCTTTGCAACCGGGGGGCGCGCCTGGGGCGCCACCTCGACGAGGTCGAGGTCGCTCTCAACTGCGAGGCGAAGGGCGTCCTCGAGACGCACGATGCCGACCTGTTCGCCCTTGGGGCCAACGAGCCGGACTTCGGGTACTCGGATGCGTTCGTTGATCCGCGGTTCAGTGCTGATGAGTTCCTCCAGGGTTGTCGTGATCTGGCCTCAACGAAGAGAAAGGCCTTCGCGCATGCGCGAAGGCCTGACGACACGCCGTGACGTGTTCCGACCCGGCCGCCACTGCAACCTGGGTGGGAGGTCAGGCCTCCACTTCATGGGCGAACGCTTCCGCGTCGCTGTCAACGGCCAGAAAGAATACCCTGCCGGCCCTCAGGAGACAAATACTTCACCCGATGGTCTCGATCACGTTGCCGTTGCTGTCGGTGATCTCGGTGCGTTCCACGTTCCAGATCACCCCGTCGGGCGCCATGTACTGGCCCGCCCGCGCCTTGAGGGTGGCGGCCAGCCGGGAGAGGTCAGCCGGGTCGAGGGTCAGAGTGGCTTCCTTCGCCCCCAGCTGGATCCCGGTGCGACCTCCGGGCAGGAAGAGCAGTTCCGCGTCGGGGCTGTGGAGGAGGAACTCGCGACCGTGGGGCAGGCGGCTGTTGAGCCTCTCCCCGAGGACCCCGGCGACGCGGGCCCCGATGGTCAGCATCGGCATGCCGCCCTCGGATGTGATCCGGAGCACGTCGATGAAGACCTGCCCCATCTGTGACCCGTCCTTCTTCCGGCCCTCCGCTATCTGTGTCGCGATCTCCGGGTCGGCCCGCAGCGAGACACCCCTCAATTCGGTCACGCCCTTCGGCCGGGAACCGGTCAGGAGGGAGAAGAACTTCTCCGCGTCCCAGTTGTTGACGTCATCGAGGTCTTCAGCGGTCAACCCGACCAGCTGCACGAACTGCACGGAGCCGCTGGGGGTCTCAATGCTTCCCAGGTCCGGGTCCTCGATGAAACCGAGGGCGGTCTGGGAGGTCTCCTCGCCCGGGACTATCGGGCCGTTGGCGTCGATGTGCTGGTTGGGCGCGAACCCGTTGCCGGTGCGGAAGACGTAGCGCGCCAGGTTCTGAAGCAGGCTCAACGGCCAGGTGGGCGGCTCCTTGGCCTTCCTCGCCCCGTCATCGGCGAGCCGGAGGGTGAGTTCGAAGCCGTGTCCGGAAACCCCGGACTCGCCGGGCCCGCCCTGCTTTCCGTAGATGTCCGTCAACCCGTAGGTGACGTAGTGCCAGTGCGGACGTGGCTCGTCCGCACGGTAGACGGAGATGCCTTCCAGCGGATCGACACCCCCCAGGAAGCTGGATACCAAGGTGCCGACGTGGAACGGTTCGGTCTGATCCGGGTAGAGCTGCTCGCAGGCCACCGTGATGGCGTCCCAGCCCGGGCGTTCCCTCGTCTCCATCCCGGCCTTCCGGCCAGCTCCCGGCTCCCGGCCGAACAGTCCGTTCAAGATTCCCACCCCGCCACCATAGCGAGCAGGGGAGGCAAAATTCTCGGCGATCCCGAACGAGCCCGGATCACGCCGGGCTCGGAATCCGCCGCGAGATCACGGCCAGGGCACGGGACTGCTGGTCGGTGCCTAGCATGTGATGGCCCGGAACCCGCGGATGATCTTCAGGCTCTCCCAGGAATCGAAGAACACCATCCTGACCGATCGCACCAGGGCTGTGATGTGGCGGGTGGTCCCGCGGCATCACCGCCCGGGTGTTCCGGTGACCGGGTGCCGGCGGCAGAAGGCGACCACTGCGATGCAGGAGACGGCAGGAAGGCCGGCCAGAACCACCCAGGGCACGGGCGCGAGCGGTTGCGGGGTCGCCGCCAGGGGCAGAAGCAGACCGATCCCGGTGCTGCCCAACAGCACGGCCAGCCCACCGACGGATGCGAGCATCCCGAGGTGGCTGCCCAGCTGCTGCCCCCCGGACAGGTCCGCGACGAGGCCGCGTGCCGCGGGCATGACGAGGACCTGCCCGACATGGAGCCCGATCACGAACAGCACCGAGGGCAGGAAGGCCAGCACCCCGGGCAGGGGCGGCAGGGCCGCGAACGCGGCCACCCCCAGGAGGCCTGCGGCCATCAGGGCGTATCCCCACCCCAGGACGCGGGCGGTGGACCAGTGGGCGACCATGCGCGTTACGGGCAGCTGCAGCGCCACGGTGAGCACGGCGGCCATCCCGAACAACCAGGTGATGTCGGCGCCCGGAACGCCGATCCGGTCCAGTTCGACGGGGATGGCCAGGTAGAACTGGTTGTAGGCGATCAGGCAGGTGCAGTGGATCAGCGCGAAGACCAGGAACCGGCGATTGGCCAGCACATGGCCCACGGATTCCCGGACCGGGGTGGACTGTCCGATGCGACTTCCCCGGGGCAGCCAGATGACCTGGGCCAGCATGATCAGGGTGAAAACTCCCGCGGCCAGCAGACAGGTCAGCCGGAACGGGATGAGCAGGAGAACACCTCCCAGCACGGGACCGACGACGGAACCCAGCTGGGAGGCCATCATCTCGAGCCCGATGATCTCCTCCCGGCTCGTCGTCCCGCCGGCCTCGGCCTCACCGGCCCAGGCGACGATCGCGGATTCCACCGCGGGCGAGAACAGCGCCGCCGCGAACCCGATCAGGATCACACCCACCATCACCCCGAAGACCTCGTCGGCGATGGTGAGGGCGAGGAACCCGCAGATGCGGATGGCGCATCCGACGAGGATGGCGCTCTTGATCCCGAAACGGTCGGCGAGCGCTCCCCCCAGGAAGAACATGCCCTGCTGCGAGAACGTCCGCAGTCCGAGCAGCAGCCCGATGATCCACTCGGCGAGCAGGAGGTCCTTGGCCAGGTGCGCCGCTATGAACGGCACCACGAGGTAGAAGCCGACGTTGAAGGCGAACTGGGTGATGATGACCAGCCGCAGCGACGCCGGCAGGGCCACCAGCATCGCGAGCGACCCGCGACGCAGGCCCGGTGCCCGGGAGGTTTTCCGTTTCCCCGTCCTGCGTTCCCGTGAGGAATCGGGGGCGGATTCCACCCCGTCGGCTTCGCTGGAGCCCTGAGCATGGGCGACGATTGTTGACACGGCACTCCCCTGTGGAACCTGGGCGCGAGGCTCTTTGCGGGGGCTGACCAGGTTCTCGGACTCGTGGCGTATCTCCTCGGAGGCATCCACCCACCGTTGCGCGTCAGTCCCGGGATTCGACCGGGTTCCCCTGTGCATCGTTGAATGCCGCCAGCCCGGTGGGGCGGGCCCGTCCCACCGGGAAAACCTTAAACTTTGCGAAACAGTTTTTACAAGTCCCCCGCCGCCGTATCCGGGAATGTGGAATGCTTGAACACATGGGTACGTCGCTGTTTGTCACCATCGCCGTCATGACCGTCGTAGTGGCCATCACTGCGGGATTGTTCGCCCACGGCCGCAGCCCACGGACCCTGCTCGTCGGAATCGGTCTCGCACTGCTGCCGCTGGGGCTTTTCCTGACGGGGTTGTCGGATCTGCTGGTCAGCGGCATCGAGAGCCTGATCGCCTGGGTGAACCGCACCGAGTGGACGAACACGATGACCTGGGGTTCCGGCATCGGCGGCCTGGGGATCCTGTTGATCGTCGCGGCTCGTTTCCTGCCGGGCGCGAAGCCGCGTCAGGAACGGGAGGACGGCGCTTCTCGCGAGCGGCCCGCCGCCAAGAGGTCCGGGACCAAACCCGCGGTCACGAAGGGTGACCAGCAGGCCGCACGCCCCACCCCTCGGCCCGGCGGGACCGCCTCCCGGAAGGACGCGGCCGGGGACGATGATCTCGATGAGATCGAGGACATCCTGAAGAAACGCGGAATAGTCTGAACGATCCTTCCCGGCGCCGGTGGCTCAGAGCCTGACCGCACTCAGTTCGGTCAGGATGATGCCGCGGGCCCCCGCCTCGAACAGCCGGTCCATCAGCAGATGGGCGCCGCGCCTCGGCACGAGGACCCGCACCGCCAGCCAACCCGGTTCGGCCAGGCGGGAAACGGTCGGACCGTTGACGCCGGAGGCCAGGGCCGTGGTTTCCGCGAGATCCTGTTCCGCGACGTTGTAGTCCATCATCAGGTAGTTCTGCGCCACCAGCACCGATTCGAGCCGGGTGCGCAGCGAAACCAGCCCTTCCGGTTCGGTGTCCTCGTCGCGCCGGATGAGGATCGCCTCGGAGGTGCAGATGGGTTCGCCGAAAACCTCGAGCCCGGCGCGCTGGAGGGTGGTCCCGGTGTCGACGACGTCGGCCACCACGTCTGCCACCCCCAGCCGGATGGCTGATTCCACGGCCCCGTCGAGCTTCACGAGGTTGGCTTCGATGCCGTGTTCGACCAGCCAGCGACCCAGCAGCCCGGGATAGGAGGTCGCGATGCGTTTGCCCGCCAGGGCCGCGATATCGCAGGACCGGTCCGCCGGGGCGGCGAAGCGGAACCGGCTGCCGCCGAAACCGAGGGGCATGATCTCCGTGGCGCGGGCACCCGAGTCGAGGAGCATGTCCCGGCCGGTGATCCCGACATCCAGGTGCCCCTCCCCCACGTACACGGCTATGTCACGGGGACGCAGGTAGTAGAACTCGACGTCATGGACGGAATCCACCAGGGTCAGGTCCTTGGGGTCGGTGCGCTGCCGGTACCCGGCGGCTCGGAGCATGTTGGTGGCCGCCTCGGCCAGGGAACCCTTGTTGGGCACTGCGATCTTCAGCATCTTCACTCCTCCGGCTCACAGGTGCCGGTAAACGTCCTCGAGGTCCAGGTCCAGCGCGATCATCATCACCTGGAGGTGGTACAGCAACTGGCTGATCTCCAGCGCGGCGTCATCGGTGCTCTCGTGTTCGGCGGCCATCCAGACCTCGGCGGCCTCCTCCACCACCTTCTTGCCGATGTGATGCACCCCCGCGTCCAGGCGGGCCACCGTCGACGACCCCTCCGGGCGGGTCCGGGCCGTCTCGCGGAGTTGCTCGAAGAGCTGTTCAAAGGATTTCACGAACCGTCACCCTAGTGGGTCACAACTTGATCCCGAGCAGCGCATCCACCGCCGCGGCGATCCTGTCGTACCCACCGGGTTCCTCACCGCCGGAGGCCAGGCTCGCGGAGGCCCATTCGTCGACGATGTCGAGCGCCAGTGGGGCGTCGAGGTCGTTGCGCAGGGCCCGCCGCATCTCGGCGATGGTCTCCCCAGTGGGACGGGTGGCATCCAGGTCGCGGAGGGAACGCCAGGTGGCGAGGCGCCCGGTGGCGCGTTCCAGCAGCTGTGGGCTCCATTCCCAGTCGCTGCGGTAGTGCTGACCGAGCAGCGCCAGCCGGATCGCCATCGGGTCGGCCCCGCGCTGCCGCAGCCTGCTGACCAGTTCCAGGTTTCCCCTCGACTTGCTCATCTTCTCGCCACCCAGGGCGACCATTCCGGAGTGGACGTAGGCCCCGGCCATCGGCACCCCCGTCACGGCCCGCGCCTCGGCGGCGCACATCTCGTGGTGCGGGAAGACCAGGTCGGTTCCGCCACCCTGCAGGTCGAAGCAGGGACCGAGATGGTGCAGGCAGATGGCGGTGCACTCGATGTGCCAGCCGGGTCGGCCAGCGCCGAGCACCGAGGTCCAGTTCGGCTCCCCGGGGCGGGCGAACCGCCACAGCAGACAGTCCAGCGGGTGGCGTTTCCCGGGCCGTTCGGGATCCCCGCCGCGTTCGGCGAAGATCTTGAGCATGCGTTCCTCGTCGTAGTGACTGACCTCCCCGAAACCGGGCGCGTTCGCGGTGTTGAAGTACCAGTCGGGGTGCTCGGGGTCCTCCACCTGATAGACCAGCCCGGTGGGCAGCAGCTTCTCGATCAGTTCCACCACGCACGGGATGGATTCGACCGCCCCGACGTAACGGTCGGGCGGGATGACGCGCAGCGCGGTCATGTCGGAGCGGAACAGTTCGGTCTGGTCCTCGGCCAGTTCCTCCCAGTCCTGTCCCGTTGCCGCGGCGCGTTCCAGCAGTGGATCGTCCACGTCCGTGACGTTCTGGACATAGTTGACTTCAAGGCCGAGGTCCCGCCAGGCCCGGTTGACCAGGTCGAAGGTGAGGTAGGTGTTGGCGTGCCCCAGGTGCGTGGCGTCATAGGGGGTGATGCCGCACACGTACATCCGGGCCTCGCCCTCCGCGGGGCCGACGGGAATGGTGCGGGCGGAGGAGGAGTCGTGCAGTCTGAGCCGCTCGGGCACGTCCTGCGACGGTGGGATGCTGGGAATCTCAACTGGGGCCCACGAATACATGGCCACAAAACTACTGCCTCCGGACCTCCCTTCCGGAATCAACACCGGGATCAGCGAAGGTGCCGGATCAGAACAGCGGCGCGCGGTAACCGTTGCTGCGGGGGCAGATGTGCCCGGTGGCGTGCACCGGCTGGGCGCAGAACGGGCAGCTGGGGTCGGCGGTCGCGACGATGATCCGGGCGCGCGCGGCGAACTGCCTGGCCACCCCGGGGTACAGCCACACCTGGACCATGTCCGCCATTTCCTGCACGTTCTGCTCGTCGGGATAGAACTCGAGCTGGATGGCGCCCCTCCTGGTGTCGAGGGCCCAGCCGATGGCCCCGACGTTGAACAGCACTTCGACGGGGGCATCCAGCGGGCCGAGTTCGGGATCGGTCTCCGGGGGTTCCCCCAGCCACCCGAGGGCCACCGCCTCCCGCAGCAGGGAATCGATGCGGCGGGCGATGGACAGCGCCGCCTCCCGCTGGACACCGACGGCGACCAGGTGTTCGCCCTGACGGATCTGGATGACGAAGCTCCGCTCCCCGACAGGACCGAGGGCACCGACGACCACGCGGTCGGGGCGAGGAAATTCGTACATCACTCACCCCACATTACGGGGATGCGAACCTGCTCGCACCGGGGGCTCGGGGTGGTCCGGGATTCCCGGGCCGAGGTCCCGCCGCGGTCACCACAGCTCCATCGTTCACCGGCGTGCTTCAAGCATCCCGGGGAAACCGCGACCTAGACTGCCCGAATGGAATATCGGGCACTCGGCGGATCTGGGCTGCACGTCTCCAGGATCGGCCTGGGAACGATGGCCTGGGGCAGGGACGTCGAGTGGCCGGTGGTTCGCGAACTTGTCCGCGACTTCGTCGAGGGCGGCGGGAATCTGATCGACACGGCCCCCGCCTACGGCGGCGGGGTCGCCGAACAGATGATCGGGAAGCTGCTGGCGACGGGGATCCCACGCGAATCCCTGGCCATCGCCACCAAGGCCGGTTTCGTCATCCGGGGTGGGCGAAGGATCATCGACACCTCCCGCGCTGCGCTGCTGAACGACCTCGAGGGGTCGCTGCGCAGGCTCCGCACCGATCACGTCGACCTGTGGCAGGTGCACGCCTGGGGAGACGCACCCATCGAGGAGACCCTGTCGGCGCTGGACTCCGCGGTCTCGCGCGGACTGGCCCGCTACGTCGGGGTGAGCAACTTCGTCGGTTGGCAAACCGCCACGGCCGCCACCTGGCAGGAGGCGATGGCGGGGCGCACGAAACTGGCCTCGGTGCAGGTGGAGTACTCGCTGCTGGCCCGCCGCGCCGAGGTCGAGGTGATCGGCGCCGCGCAGTACCACAACCTGGGGCTGTTGGCCTGGTCGGCGATGGGCCGGGGTGCGTTGACGGGCCGCTACCGCCGGGGCGTCCCGAAGGATTCGCGGGCCGCATCCGAACACTTCGGTTGGTTCCTGGAGCCGTACCTCCAACCCCGGAGCCGGGCCGTGATCGACGCCGTCGCCAAGGCCGCCGACGGATTGGCGCTCACGCCGGCGCAGGTGGCGTTGATGTGGGTTCGTGACGCCCCACAGGTGGCGAGCGCCCTGGTCGGCCCCAGAACCCCGGATCACCTGGCCGAACTCCTCGAGGCCGAGACCAAGCAGCTGGTGCCACCCATCGTCGCAGCCCTCGACGACATCTCCGGCGGCCCGAACCAGTTCCGGATCACCGACTGACATCCACAGGAGCGTCCCCGGCGGCCTCGGTTGCGATCCCCTCCGGCCGCCTGCTATCGTTTCTCGTCGCGCCCACTGATGTGGGGGTGACCCGGGTCCGGGTGGCGGAATAGGTAGACGCGCTAGCTTGAGGTGCTAGTGCCCGTTTCAGGGCGTGGAGGTTCAAGTCCTCTCTCGGACACTTTTTTCACGAGTCTGTTGGCGGAGGCCAACAGGCTTTTGTTTTTCATGAGTCCCTTCGGATCCTCGGCATGGCCCTCGCGGCCAGCACCCCCTCCGACGTCTCACCATCGGCGTTGATCGGGGTCCAGCGTTCGGCCGGGGTCCACTCCGAACGACACCCGTTGCACCGGAACAACGGCAACCCGTCGTGGAGCTCCCCGGCGTCGCGCCAGTCGCACAAACCCCGGCAGTCGTTGCGAACCAGACCCATGTTCATCTCCTCACACTCACCAGCAGCGTAACCAGTCTGAGCGGTTCGGTCCTCTCGTCCTTGATATCGCGGGCGCGCTCACCGATTTCGGGGGCATCGCCAGGCCACCCATGCGAGCGATCCTTTAATGCGGGGGAACAAACCTAGTCTTGGCGCATGTGCGACACGACAATCCCCTACGAGCCCCCGTCCGTTCCCCCGGGGCAGACCTTCGAGACCTATCCCGAGTTCTTGGCGGCCATCGCCCCCGGAATGCGCCTGTGCACCTCCGACTTCACCGGCTGGGGCGAGGTGACGGGCACCACCGATCACTCGGTGTTGGGCACCAGGGACTCCGACGGCACCGGGGTGGAGGTGCCCCAGGAGGCCCTCCTGGACATCCGGGGAGGGCACTGCATCCGGCTGGACCGGGCCCGGGCCACCATCGATCGGCAGGGCTGGGAGATCTGAGGCCGCACCTCAGCCGGCCTTCGCCTTATCCTGCGCGATGATCTGCTGGAAGGTCTCCAGGGGCTGGGCTCCGGAAACCACCCGGGTGCCCATGAAGAAGAAGGGGGTCCCATTGATCCCCATCCAGCGGTCCTCGGCGGTTTCGTTCCTGCCCACGGTTCCGATCTCCTGGGTTTTGTCGTTCATGGCGGAGATCGGTCCGGACAGGGCGGCGATGGAGAAGGGCGCGCTCTCGGGCCCCTTGGAACGGGTGGCGCTGTCGCTGTGGTCGACCGTGCACGGGTACACAACCCTTGAGCTCGCGGGCCTGACAGCCGGCTCCGACGGTGACTTCGGCACCATCCCCCGGGCCGCTCGTCGCGCCTGTGGGCCAACAGGTCCATAACCTGTGAAAAGTCGCGACGCGACCATTCGCGTTCACTCCGGCCGACGACGCCCGGCCCACCAGATCAACACGCCGACGACAGCTGCGACCACAACCATCACCACCAGGTCCGGGACACCCGCCCCCCACACGCGCAGCAGACCCTCGAGTTCAGACTGTTGCCGGGCATCAAGCAGCCCGCCAATGGCCGACGTGGCGTCGGTGACCAGGAAGAGAACCCCGATCCCGGCTATCAACAATCCGCTCAACAGGGCCCACCACGTGGTGTGCAGTGACCCGATCCGGAGTTCGCGCGGCCGCAGCAAGCGCGCGATATCGAACCCTTCCCACAACCAGGCCAACACGAGCAGCGGGACAACCATGCCTGCTGCGAAACAGGCCAGCAGCAGAGCACCATAGAGCGGTGACCCACCAACCGCCGCCATGGTGAGGACGGCACCCAGCAGCGGGCCGGTGCAGGCCCCGGCCAAACCGTAGACCGCTCCCATCGCAATGACCGCCAAAAGGCTGGTGCCACCGGACCTGCGCAACCCGGGCATGGGAATCCGGATGCCGAGAGCAGTCACCAGCCCGAGCAGGATCAACACCACTCCACCTCCAGGGGCCAGGCTCTGACGGTGCGTGATCAACAGCGCCCCCAGCGCCCCGGCTCCCAGACCCATGGGTACGAGGGTCAGCAGCATCCCCAGGTAAAAAGCTCCGGTGCGGGCCACGAGCCGGCCCTTCACGTCGCCGAAGGCATAGGCGAAGAACGACGGCAGCAGCATCGCCGCACACGGGCTGAGCAGGGCCGCGAGCCCACCGAGAAAGGAACCTGCGAAACCGATCCCCATCAGCCGAGCTTCTCCTTCTCCTGGGCGATGACCTGCTGGAAGATCTCCAGGGGTTGGGCGCCGGAGACCGGACGGGTTCCGACGAAGAAGAAGGGCGTCCCGTTGACACCCATCCGGCGGCCCTCGGCGGTTTCGTTCCTGACCGCGTTCCGGGTCTCCTCGGAGCGGTAGTCGGCCTCGAAGGCCGCCATGTCCGGCACCCCGACCTGCGTGGCGATCTCCATGACGAGGTCATCCTTGACATCGGGATGCCCCTGGTTGGGAAGTCTTCTGTAGAGGGCGTCCTGGAACTCCCAGAAAAGACCCTGCTTCCCCGCGGCCCGGGCGGCCGCCGCGGCTGCGACGGAGTCATCACCGAAAACCGCGAGGTCACGGAACTCAACCCGCAGGGTTCCGTCGTCGATCAGCGGCTGCAGTTTCGGGAGCGTGTCCTCGGCGAACACGGAGCAGAACGGGCACCGGTAGTCGGAATACTCGATCATCACCACGGGGGCGTCGACCCGTCCCTTGGCCATCGGATCGTTCTCCTGACGCCTGGCCAGTTTCGCGATCTCGGCCTCCTGCTCGGACTTCTGCGACGGGTTCAGCGTCTGCCGGGTGGCCTCGGGTGCGGTCGCCGCCGCACCCGGGGATGTCGCGGAGGTGTCGGCCTGGGACCTCCCGTTCTGCGTGGCCTGGCTCAACACCCCCAAACAGAACACGAGCGCCACGGTCAGGATCCCCGTCGCGATCTTCCACGGGCGGGCGGGATCGCCTCTTCCCGGTTCCGTCTGCTGTTTCCCACTCATGCTTTCCCCCTCACTTCCTCAGGTTTTGCCGGGACAAGAGACTACGGTGCGTTCGCCATTGACCCAAGTGATCCTTGGTGGGTTCCGGACGGAGTAGAGTAGAGCGTCCATCCCAGAAGTGAGGATTACCGCCCTTGAGCACTTCCCGAGGCGATCTTCAGCGCGAAATCGCGCTGGAACAGACACATGTTGACCGGGTCTACGAAAACCTGGCGGCCTCCACGGCCAGCGCCCGGACACTCGCCCGCAGCGGCGCAGAGATCTACAAAACCGACCGGGACGACTACCTGCGGGAGGAGTCGGGAACCGCCCTGTTCGAACGCGACGCCTTCGCCTACCAGGCGGCAAAACGTCTCGCGATCCTCGACGCGGAACACGAGGGACTGGTCTTCGGCCGGCTCGACCTGAACTTTCCCGAGACCCGTTACATCGGTCGGCTCGGTGTCCGCGACGCCGAGTACGAACCCCTGGTGATCGACTGGCGGGCCCCCGCCGCCGAACCGTTCTACCGCGCCACCCAGGCCACCCCCATGAACGTGATCCGGCGCCGCGTGCTGCGTTGCCGCGACGACAACGTCATCGGCCTGGAGGACGACCTGCTGGACACCAGCGTCGAAACCGACCTGCCGATCCTCGGGGAGGGCGCGCTGATGGCGGCCCTGACCCGGGCCCGGGGCCGCACCATGCGCGACATCGTCGCCACCATCCAGGCGGAGCAGGACGAGGCGATCCGCGCCCCCTACCAGGGGGTGACGATCATCGGCGGCGGCCCCGGCACCGGAAAGACCGTCGTGGCCCTGCACCGCGCCGCCTACCTGCTGTACACCAACCGGTCCCGCCTCGAGAAGGGCGGGGTGCTCGTCGTGGGCCCCAGCTCGGTGTTCATGAACTACATCGAGCGGGTGCTGCCGAGCCTCGGTGAGGACTCCGTGACGCTGCGCGCGGTGGGGGCCGTGGCCGGTGACGTGCTGGGTATGGTCTCGGAGCGGGTCGACGCGGCGTCCACGGCCACCCTGAAGGGGTCGCTGCGGATGCTGAAGGTGCTTCGCCGGTTGGTTCGCCGCCCCCCGAACCCCGCCGCCGAGGAACTGCGGGTGAGCGTCAGGGGTGAGGTCCTGAAGCTGGACGCGGTGGAGCTGGCCGGAATCCGGGAGTCGGTGCTGTCCAACTACAAGATGAACCGCGGCCGCGACGCGGCCACGACATCGGTGGCCCGGGCGCTCGCCGGGAAACTGACGGTCGATGTGGAGCTCGGACCCGAGGAGATCGACGAGCGGATCCGCGACCACCAGCGGTTCAGGGAGTTCATGGATTCCTGGTGGCCGATGCTCGACGCCCCCACCGTGCTGGCCCGTCTGGCGGATCGGGAGTTGCTCGAAGAGCTGGCGCCGAACCTCACGCCCCGGGAACGCGACGATCTGGCCGAGTCGTACCAGTGGCTGCAGACCGGCGACATCGAGATCACCGGCTGGTCGGTGGCGGACATGGCTCTGCTGGACGAGCTGCTGGAGATGCTGGGTACCGTGCCCGTGGAGTCGCACGAGGAACCGGTTTTCATCGATTTCGGCGGCATCTCGGAACTGGTCACCACCTCCGACCTGCTGCGCCGCGAGCACGTCGTCGATCCCGACGAGGACCCGCAGACCACCTACGCCCACATCCTCGTGGACGAGGCCCAGGACATCACGCCCATGCAGTGGAGGATGCTGCGGCGCCGGGGCCCGCAGGCGTCGTGGACGCTCGTCGGCGACCCTGCGCAGAGCTCCTACCCGGACACCGCCGAGTCGGAGCGGGCCGTCAACGACCTCGTGGGCCGCGCCCCGCTGCGCCGTTTCACGCTGTCCACCAACTACCGTTCCCCCTCCGAGGTATTCGACCTGGCGGCGAAGGTCATCACCCGGGTGTTCCCCGAGGCCAGCCTGCCGCGCGCGGTGCGCAACACCGGTTTGGTCCCGAGGATCGAGGAAACCGATGAGGCCGGCCTGGCGGATGCGATCATCACCCTGAGTCTCGGCCTGGCCGGGCATGTCAGCGGAACGGTCGGAGTCATCGTGCCGCCCTCGCGGTTCGGGGCCACGACGCGCCTGGCGATGTCAGATCCGCGCCTGGCGGCCCTGGAGGAACGTCTCATCGTGGTCACGGCGCTGCAGGCCAAGGGCCTGGAATACGACGGTGTGCTGGTGGTCTGCCCCGACGAGATCGTCGCCGAGGCTCCCGGCGCGGAACGGGTGCTCTACGTCGCCCTGACCCGAGCCACCCAGCGCATGACAATCCTCGACGTCGGAACCTCGGCCTGGCGGGCGGCCCTCAGCTGACCCGGTCCCCCCAGCCGATGGCGTCGAGGACCTCGGAGGTGGCCTTCCAGCGGTTCTGGGTGAAGAACTGAAGCCCCGGGGCCCCCGCCGCCAGGAGTTCCCGGCACAGGTTGATGGCACGGGACAACCCGATGCTGCGCACCTCGGCGGGGTTCCTGGCGGCCCGGAGCGCGGCTACGAAGTCGTCGGGGAGGGGGCAGTCCGCCAGCGAGGCGAACCTTTCGATCTGGGTGATCACCGTCAGCGGCGCGATGCCGGGGATGATGGGGATCTGGCTGCCGCGTTCACGGACCCGGTTCACCAGTTCCACGTAGCGATGCGACTCGAAGAACAGCTGCGTGATGGCGTAGTCCGCGCCAGCCGCGGCCTTCTCCACGACGATCCGGGCGTCCAGTTCGGGGTCGTTGTCGGGTTGGTGGATGTTCGGGAAGGCGGCCACGCCGACGCAGAAGTCGCCGTGTGCCTTGATCAACCGAACCAGTTCCGTGGCGTTGCCGAGCCCATCAGGGTGCCGCTCCCAGGGTTGCTGCGGCCCACCGGGCATGTCCCCGCGAATGGCCAGGATGTCGCGGACCCCGGCCTCCGCGAAGGCGTCGAGGGTTCGCAGCAGGTCGTCGGTGGACTGCGACACGCAGGTCAGGTGACCTACGACGGTGGCGTGCTGGGCGGCGCCCAGGGCGGCGGTCGCGGCCACCGTGCGGTCGCGGGTGGAACCGGAGGCCCCGTAGGTCACCGAGAGGAAGGCCGGGTGGAACCGGCTCAGTTTCGCGACGGTTGCGTCGAAGCGCGGCTGTTCCTCGGGGCTGCGGGGGGGAAAGAACTCGAAGCTCAGCGTCGGGGACTTGGCATCGCGAAGCAGCTCGGCAACGGTCGGAGACATGGGGACAAGGATACGAGAACCCGAGAAATTTGGGCCGAGCCACGACGCCGCTCTCCCCCCAGGCCGGCCCAACCGACCTCCACCTCCCTTCCTATACACGAATCGCGGAGGTTCAACGGTTCAACGTCGCCACACGACGTCGAACCGTTTTTCTCCCGCGATTCGTGAACAGGAGGCGGGGTTAACTGGTCCGGCCGCGGCTCGGCCTCCCGGGCTCTGCGATTCGTGAACAGGAGGAGGGGTTATGGTTTCGACACGGGCAGCTCCTTCGTCGCAGCCCGGCTCAACCAGCTTTGATCAAGTCGTACCGGGCCCTGACTGCCCCAACCCCTAAGCTGGGGCGCATGCTGATTCCCCCCGCCCACGACCCGATGAGTTCGCTTTTCATCTCGGAGGTGGGGAGGACACTCGCGGAGTTCCTCGACGGGCAGGCCGGTCTCGCGGAACGAACTGGCGCGACGGCGGTACTGGATGCCGCCCGCGTCTGCGTCGCGGGTGGGAAACGGCTGCGTCCCGCCTTCTGCTACTGGGG
The DNA here is from genome assembly GCF_057238465.1 of Arachnia sp. Classification (NCBI taxonomy): domain Bacteria; kingdom Bacillati; phylum Actinomycetota; class Actinomycetes; order Propionibacteriales; family Propionibacteriaceae; genus Arachnia; species Arachnia sp. The sequence goes on along the minus strand of NZ_DBHHFZ010000008.1, from coordinate 147,602 downwards.
ATACGTCGCGGCCGCCGGACGGCCCACCGACCCGGGCCCGCTGCTGCGCGCTGCCGCTTCCCTCGACCTGCTGCACGCCTCCCTGCTGGTTCACGACGACCTGCTGGACGGCTCCGACACCCGGCGCGGCGCGCCGTCGGCCCACCGCCGTTTCGAGGCTCTCCTGCCGGGGCCCCGGGCCGCCCGTTTCGGGGAGGCCGCCGCGATCCTGCTGGGTGATGCCCTGTTCTCCTGGAGCGCGGAGATGTTCGAGGGCGCCGGCCTTTCCCCGGAGGCCGTTCGCCGCGCCGCCCCGGTGCTCGCGACGATGCGCAGCGAGGTGCTGCTCGGCCAGTACCTCGATGTCGCGGCCGCGTTCGGGATCACCGACCGCTCCACCCCGCAGGCCCAGGCGGACACCGCCGACAAGGTGCTGGAGTTCAAGTCCGCCCGCTACTCGGTGCGGCGCCCAGCCGAACTCGGCGCGACGCTCGGTGAGGCCCCGCCGGGGCTGCTGGCGGCTCTCGGCACCTACGGTTCCCTGCTGGGAAGGGCCTTCCAGCTGCGCGACGACATCCTAGGTGTCTTCGGGGATCCCGGGATCACGGGCAAACCCGCGGGCGATGACATCCGGGAGGGCAAACGCACGGTGCTGGTGCTGACGGCCCTGGAGAACGGCGACGCCCGCCAGCACGACACCCTGGATTCCCTCCTCGGCGCCCCCGGGCTCACCGAGGAGGGTCTTGCGACCGCCCGGGAGATCATCGAGGCCACCGGGGCTCGGAACTCCTGCGAGGAACTCATCGCCCGTTCCACCACGGATGCCCTGACCGCTCTGGAAGGAGCCGACATTGATGCAGAGGGACGCTCGGCCCTCATCACACTCGCCGGACTGGCCACCGATCGTGACCGGTGAGCTGCGGGGCCTGACCGCCGACCAGGTGGCGGAGCGGGTCAGGGAGGGAAAGGTCAACACGCTGCCGGAACGTTCGGGGCGCACCACCTGGCAGATCGTCCGCGACAACGTTTTCACGCGCGTCAACGCGATGCTGGCGGTGCTGTTCGTGATCGTCGCCACGACCCTGCAGTTCGCCCAGGGGGCGTTCGCGATCCTGATCGTCGCCAACTCGATCATCGGCATGATCCAGGAGCTGCGAGCCAAACGCACCCTCGACAACCTGGCCGTGATCGGGGAGGCCCATCCCGTCGTGCTGCGCGACGGGCAGCGGGTCTCCCTGCCACGCGACGAGGTGGTGGCCGACGACCTCATCGCGCTGTCTCCGGGCGACCAGGTGGTCGTAGACGGCGAGGTGGTTTCCGCCGACTACCTGGAGGTCGACGAGTCGATGCTGACCGGTGAGGCCGATCCGGTGGCCAAATCCGTGGGCGACGAACTCATGTCGGGCGCCTTCGTCATCTCCGGTTCCGGCGTGTACCGGGCCACGAAGGTCGGCGCCGAGGCCTACGCGGCGCAGCTGACCGCGCAGGCCGCCAAGTTCACGCTGGTCAATTCCGAGCTGCGGGCGGGCATCGACCGCATCCTGAAATTCGTGACCTGGTTGCTGATCCCTGCGGGGTTGCTCACCATCTGGGTGCAGTTCCGCCAGCCGGGCACCACCTGGCAGGAGTCGGCGCTGCGGATGGTGGGTGCCCTGGTGCCGATGATCCCCGAGGGTTTGGTGCTGCTCACGTCGATGGCCTTCGCGCTGGGTGTGATCCGGCTGGGGCGCCGCAAGTGCCTGGTGCAGGAGCTGCCGGCCATCGAGGGGCTGGCCCGGGTGAGCGTGGTGTGCGCGGACAAGACCGGCACCCTGACCCAGAACGCCATGACCCTCGGCGAGGTGATCCCCCTGGCCGGGGGCACGGACGAGGTCACCGAGGTGCTGGCGCAGCTCGTCGCCGCCGATCCGGCGCCCAACGCATCGATGGCGGCCATCGCCGAGGCCACCCCCGCGGCCTCCTCACCGTGGCAGGTCACGGCCCGGGCGCCGTTCACCTCGGCCAAGAAGTGGTCGGGGGTTTCCTTCGGCGCACACGGCGACTGGGTGCTGGGCGCACCCGACGTGCTGGCCCCGGCCGATGTGGCCGCCCGCGCTGAGGAGATCGGCTCCACGGGCCGCCGGGTGCTGCTGCTGGGCCGCGCCTCCGAGCCCGTCGACTCCCCCGGCGCGCCGGGTGTGGTCACACCGGTTGCGTTGCTGGTGCTGGACCAGCTGGTCCGTCCCGACGCCGCCGACACCCTCGCCTATTTCAACGATCAGCACGTGGCCGTGAAGGTGATCTCCGGTGACAACGCGGCCTCCGTGGGTGCGGTCACCCGTTCCCTGGGGGTGTCCGTGGCCGAGGCCGTGGACGCCCGAACCCTGCCCACCGAGGGCGAGGAGTTCACGGAGAGGATCGCCGGGGCCGACGTGTTCGGGCGCGTCACCCCGCAGCAGAAACGCGCCATGGTCAAGGCCCTGCAGTCCCGGGGCCACACCGTCGCCATGACCGGTGACGGCGTCAACGACGTGCTAGCCCTGAAGGACGCCGACCTGGGGGTCGCGATGGGGTCGGGTTCCCCCGCCACCCGGGCGGTCGCGCAGATCGTGCTGCTCGACGACCGGTTCGCCACCCTCCCGCACGTGGTGGCGGAGGGCCGCCGGGTGATCGGCAACATCGAGCGGGTCGCGAAACTGTTCCTCAGCAAAACGGTCTACGCGGTCTTCCTGGCCCTGGTGATCGGGTTGATGGGGCTGCCCAACCCATTCATCCCGCTCCAGATGACCGTGGTCGGCTGGTTCACCATCGGCATTCCCGCCTTCCTGCTGTCGCTGCCCCCCAACAAGGAACGGGCCAGGCCGGGTTTCGTGCGCCGCGTGTTGTCGCTGGCGGTTCCCTCGGGCGTGATCATCGGGACGGTTTCCACCGTCACCTACGTTGTCACCCGCGGTTTCGGGGCGGTGTCGGCCGTCGCTCAGGCACAGGCCTCGACGGCAACCCTGGCGGCCCTGATCATCACGTCCGTCTGGGTGCTGGCCGTGGTGGCGCGCCCGTGGGTGTGGTGGCGGCTCGGCCTGGTGGTCGTCTCCTACGCCTTCTACCTGGCCATGTTCCTGATTCCGTGGGCGTGGCTGCGGGACCAGCTGCTGCTGAACCTCGACAACCCGTCGACGATCCTGTTCGGGGTCGGAGCCGGGCTGATCGGGGCCGGACTGGTGGAACTCGTGTGGTGGTTGACCGCCAGGCACCGGGGCGAACCGGCGCGGATCTGGCGCGGCTCAGACGAGGGCTGACAGGCCCGACAGCAGGCCGTGCCGCCACCAGGAGAGGTCATGGCCGCCGCGGAACTCCTCCGCTGAGACCAACCGGCCGGTTCTCTCCGCGATCCCGGCCAGCCGCCGGGCGCCGCGGATCAGGCCGCGTTCGTCGGTGCCTGCCTGGATGACCAGTGGCACTCGCAGCGTCCTCGTGCCCGCGGCGAGACGGCGCAGCAGGGTGCCCTCCGCCTCCGGGGCCGGGACGGGATCGCCCGCGAACCACAGCGACGCCGACTGGGCGATCACGGCGGTGACCAGGTCCGGCCGGTGGGTCGCGAGTTCCACGCACGCCAGGCCCCCGAAAGACTGCCCGGCGGCGATCACTTCGCGGCCCGCCCCGGCAAGTTCCCGGGCGCGTTCCACCAGCGGGGCGCAGCCCCGAGCCGTGGTCAGCCACGCGGCCCGCTGCCGGCCCTCCCCGGTGTCGACCGCGACGACGGTGTGGCCGAAACCGGCGGCCCGCAGCGCGGAGGCCACCCCCGCCAGGCGCCAGCGAAGCCCGTCGAACAGCACCAGGGTCCGGTCATCCCCCGGCAGCACCGCGAATCTTCCGTCATCGTGCAGCCGCCACCGCTGCTCGGCCTCGCCTGCCGGGGCCCACGAAACGGGGCAGAAGTCGGGGCCACACCACACCGACTGTTCCCGCAGGTCGAAGGCGGGCAGGGTTTCGGGGTTGAGCGGATCCGGTTCACCCTCCTGGTGCACCCTCATCCAGCCCTCGCGGGTCGCGCCGATGTCGCGGGGCACCTCGTCGCTGCGCCAGTAGCGGTAGGAGTAGCAACCGTCGGCGGGCAGCCACCAGGACAATGTCTGGATCCCGGTGTCCCCGAACGGGGTCATGACGGCGGGATCCAGCCGGGTGCGGATCGCATCGGTCAGGCTGTTGACGTGCACCAACACCTCACGGCCCCGGGGTTCGTGGGCCACGAAGGTCACCTCCACCATCTCCACGCCATCAATCACGCACCGCTTCCCCATGACCGGGGAGTGGTCCGGCAGCTCCGGCAGCTCCGGGGTCGCGGGGTGCGGGGCACCCGTGGCGGACAGGGGTGTGGGTGGCAGGTGTGTGGTCATCGCGGCACCACCATCGGGGTTCCGGTGACCGGGTCCGGGACGACGAGCACCGGGAGTCCGAAGACGTTCTCGATCAGCTCCGCGGTCAACACCTCCGTGGGTGGGCCCGAGGCCACGATCGCCCCGTCCTTCATCACCACCAGGTTGGTGGCGAACCGGGTGGCCTGGTTCAGGTCGTGCACCACCACGACGACGGTACGTCCGGCGTCGCGGAGCCCGCGCACCAGTTTCAGGACCTCGTACTGGTGGGCGATGTCCAGGAAGGTGGTGGGTTCGTCGAGCAGCAGCAGCGGTGTGTCCTGGGCGAGCACCGTCGCCAGCCACACCCGCTGCACCTGCCCGCCGGACAGCTCGTCCACGTCGGCCCGCTGCAGATCGGTCAGCCCGGTGACCTCAAGGGCCGAGGCCACGGCCCTCTCGTCCTCCTGGGACCACCTGGACCAGAACCTCTGATGGGCGAACCTTCCCCGGCTCACCATGTCCAGCACCTTGATGCCCGGCGGCACCGACTGGCGTTGCGGCAGGAACCCGAGTCTGCGGGCGACGGCGGTGGTTCGCAGCTGGTGGATGTCGGTTCCTCCCAGGTACACGTATCCGGCCTTGGGGGCGAGCACCCGGGCCAGGGCCTTCAGCAGCGTCGACTTGCCGCACCCATTGGGTCCGATGAGCATCGTCAGTTCCCCCTCGGGCACCTCGAGCGTGATGTCCTCGATCACGACCTTCCGGTCGTAGCCGAGCCGCACCGACGAGGCGACCAGCGGGAACTCCTGGGCGGTTCCGGTCATTTCTTCCTTTCCTGTCCGTTCAGGAGCAGCAGCAGATAGGCGCCACCCAGCAGACCGGCCGTCACCCCCACCGGGAGCTGCAGGCCACCCGGCAGGTTCGCCCCCACCAGGTCCGCCGCCACCAGCAGCGCCGCCCCCGTGCCCGCTGCGACACCCGCGGGAGCGGTCGGTCCCTTCAGGAGCCGGCGGGCCACGTGCGGACCCGCGAGCGCGATGAACGAGATGGGCCCGGCCACCGCGACCGCGGCCGCGGTCAGCGCGACCCCGACGCCGGTCGCCGTCCACTGCGTGAAACGACGGGAGACCCCCAGCCCGGCGGCGAAGTCCTCTCCCGGGGCGGCGGCGTCAAGGTGCCGCGAGATCAGCAGGGCGAACGGCAGGATCACCGCGAACAGCACGGCGCCGACCGCGGCGTGGCTCCAGTTGCGGGCGTTGAGGGTGCCGGTCAGCCACAACCGGGCCGAGGTCGCGGAGTCGCTGTCGGCCCGGGTGAGCAGCAGCACCGTCACCGGTTGAATCAGGGACGCCACCCCGAGACCGATGAGGATCAGGCGGTTGCCGCCGCCGAATCCCCTGGGCGAGAGCACCCAGGTGAGCAGGGCGGCCCCCAGGCAGCCGATGATCGCCCCGACGGCCGTGCCCCACCCGAAGGATCTGAAAACTATGACGGAGGCCACGGCCCCCAGCGCGGCGCCGCCGGTCAGACCGATGATCTCCGGGGAACCCAGGGCGTTGCGCGACAGCGCCTGGAACAGGCAGCCGGCCGTGCCCAGACATGCCCCGACCACCAGGCCGGTGACGGCCCTGGGCATCCGGAACTCCCACAGCAGGAGCATGTCGGCGCGTTCCCCCACCCCGGCCAGGGCCGCCCAGAACTGCTCCGGGGTCATGTTCACGGACCCGGAGAACAGCACGGCGACGGCCCCGAGCAGGGCAACACCCCAGACCAGGGCCGCGACCAGCCAGGTTCGTGGGCGGGCCCGGAAGCTGACGGGCCCGAGCCGCACGGACCGCACCTGCGGACTCACAGCTGCACCCCCCGTCGCGCCCGGGCCAGCCCGATGAACAACGGCGCCCCGAGCAGGGCACACATCAGGGCGGCCTGTACCTCGGCGGGCGGGTTCACCACCCGGCCCAGCACATCGGCGGCCAGCAACGTCACCCCACCCAGCAGGGCCGAGAACCAGACCAGCGCGCGATGCCTCGGCCCGAAGACCAGCCGGGCCGCGAAGGGCGCGATCAACCCGAGGAAGGAAACCGGCCCCACGAGGGCCGTCGCCGCCGCGCAGAGCACCAGGCAGGTGAGGGCCACCAGCATCCGGGCCCGGCCGGCAGCGAGGCCGAGCCCCTTGGCGAACTCCTCCCCCAGGGCCAGGGCGTCCATGGACCTCGCCAGCAGAAGTGCGGCCAGAAACCCGAACCCGAACGTTCCCGCCGCGGCGATCACCAGGTCCAGTGGCCGCGGTGCCACGGCCCCTGCATCCCAGAAACGGAACTCGGTGTAGATCCTGGGGTCACTGAGCAGCATGAACGTGGTGATTGCCGAGACGACCGCACTCCAGGCGGCCCCCACCAGCACGATGCGAACCGGGTCGTGGCGTCCCCGCCAGGCCCCGGAGGCCCCGGTCACCACCAAGCCGCTGAGGAGCGCACCCGCCAAGGAGACCAGCATCAGAATCGCGATCGGCAGGGAACGGGCGAGGCCGAGACCGATGGCGACGGCACAGGCCGCGCCCGCGTTGACCCCCAGCAGGCCGGGTTCCGCCAACGGGTTGCGGGTCAGCGCCTGCACCAGCACCCCGGCGACCCCGAGGGCGGCTCCCGCGATCAGCGCTATCAGGGTCCGGGAACCGCGCATCCCGAGCACTATGAGACGCTGCTGCCCGGTGCCGCCGCCGGAGAGCACCGCCATCACCTGCTCGGCGGGCACCTCGCCGGACCCGAAAAGGAACGACGCCAGGACCAGGCAGGGCAGGAGCACCACCAACCCGAGCAGCACCCAGGCGGGCCTGCTCACTTCTGGTAGGCGGCCGCCAGGGTCTCGGCCATGGCGAGCGCACTGTAGTAGTCCAGTTTGAAACTGGAGATCCCGAGCGGAATCAACCTGCCACTGCTGACGGTTTTGGAGGTGTTGTAGTTGGAGTCGCCCTTCATCTGCTCGACGGTTTTGTCGTCGCCGGAGACGAGCAGAAGGGTCTCGGAGGTGAGCGCCTGCACGCTCTGCTCCACCGTCGCGAACACGAAGTCCTTGCGGTTGGCTCCCTCCTCGCCGCTGCTGGCGGGCGCCTCGGCGAGCTTGAAACCGAGCGCCGAGAAGATCTCGTCGTGGGGACCGCCCGGTTTCGCGAAGGACAGGCCGTTGGACGGGGTGTAGACGATGGCCTGCACCGCCTCGGTGGGCACCCCGCTCATTCCGGCCTTGAGTTCCGTGAGCCTCGAGTTGAAGGTGCTGGTGAGTTCCTCGGCTCTGGCCTGCGTGCCGGTGACATCGGCCACCTGCCGGGTGACGGCCTGCCAGCTCTCGGAGTTGTAGTTGATGGCGACGGTCGGCGCGATCCTGGACAGCGAGTCGTAATCGTCCTTGGTGCTGTCCCCACCCGTGGATGCGATGATGATCAGGTCCGGTTTCTCCGCGGTCACGGCCTCGATGTCGAGTTTGCTGTTCGCGTACAGGGCTTTCACACCGCGTTCCTTGGCGGTGGCCGACCAGTGGGAGAAGAAACCGACGTCGTCGAATCCCTCGGCTCCCGGTTTCGACGCCCCGGAACCGATCACGGGCGCGCCCAGCGCCAGGAGGGTGCCGGTCAGCACCACGGATGTGGACACGATCCGTTTCGGGGTGCCGTTGATGACGGTTTCCCCGAGGTCGTGGGTGATGGTGCGGGCGCTCGCGGGCGACGAGGCGTCCCCTCCCCCGGAGGTTCCCCCGGATCCGCAGCCCGTGAGCCCCAGCGCCAGCAGGGCCGGAACCAGACCGGAGAAGGTGCGCCTGGGTATCGGGTTGAACAGTGGATTGGTCATGTGATGAAACCTCATTCGCTAGCGAGGATAGGCAAACCTCACAGTAGCAATTCGAGGCTGGTCGACCCCGGGGGTTTCACGCCCGGACCGCGAAGTCCAGGTAGTCGTCGTAGGCCGGGTCCTCTCCCCACGCCCGCCGCAGGATCTCGTCGATCTGTTCCAGCTCCTCCACGGTTCCGCCCTCGGTGAGCCAGACGCGCCGGACCCCTGCTTCCGCCAGGGCCTGAACCGATCCGGCGTCGAGCCCGCCCGCGGCGAACCAGGGAACCGAATCCCGTCGCAGCGGGGGCTGGTTCTCAACCGCGGCCTGCAGCAGCGGCGAACCGGGAAGCGTCCCGGGAACCGCCAGGAACTGGAAGGCCCCGTCCGGTTCGGTGATCTGCCCCCGCTCCTGGACAACCTGTCCGAGCAGCGCCCACTGGTGCGGACGCGACCTGTCCTGCTCGCCCGGGAAGAGGACCCGCACGTCCGCCTCGATCTCCGGGGTGTCGACGGCCAGCAGCACCCGCTGGCCGAGGTAGCGTTGCAGGTCCCGCAGGATCTTCAGGTCCCTCCTCCGGTCGACTACGCCACCGGTGGTCAGCACCGCCACGTCGACCCCTCCTATGACCAGCCCCGGCAACCGGTCCCCGGCCTCGGCCAGGGGAAGTTGCACCGCCACGCGTGCCAATAGGATTCGTGAACGCAGGCTGTGCAATACCGTCATGCGAGAAGCCTACGCGGCGCGCCCAGAACTTCCCCATCCCGGTATCGGCCTACACTCAATACTGGTCGAGCCCATCGCCCAGACCCAGATCCCCTACCTTCCCCAGGAGACCGCGGTGAACAAGAGCAGTACCTACGACCCGATGGTCGGAAGCGTGCTGGATGGTCGCTACGAAATTCTCGCGAAACTCGCACGGGGTGGCATGGCGACGGTCTACCGGGCTCGCGACGCCCGCCTCCAGCGGACCGTCGCGGTCAAGATCATGCGCACCGACCTCGGTGAGGATGACGAGTTCGCCGCGAAGTTCGACCGGGAGGCGCGTTCCGCGGCCCTGATCAACCATCCCGCGGTGGTCAGCATCTTCGACCAGGGCATCTCCCAGGGACAGCCGTACATCGTCATGGAGTTCATCGACGGCGAGACCCTGCGCAGGCTCATCGCCCGCGACGCCCCCCTGGAGCCGGTGCTGGCGCTCGACTACCTGGAACCCATCGCCTCGGCCCTGGCGGCCGCTCATGACGCGGGGATCGTTCACCGCGACATCAAACCCGAGAACGTCATGATCTCGACCCGCGGCCACGTGAAGGTCGCGGACTTCGGCCTGGCCCGCCAGACCGAGTCCCCGCAGATGACCGCCACCGGGGTCCTGGTCGGCACCGCCTCGTACCTGCCCCCCGAGCTGGTCACCCACGCCCGCCCGGATTCGCGCAGCGACATCTACTCGACCGGTATCGTCCTGTTCGAGTTGCTGACGGGCAAGAAACCGCACATCGGCGAGAACAACTACCAGATCGCCTACGCGCATGTGAACGTCGACGTGCCCGCCCCTTCCACAAAGCTGCGCGAGCTGGGGTTCCCGGGTTTCATCCCCGACTACCTCGACGCCCTGGTGGCCGCCTGCACCGCTCGCGACCCGCAGGCCCGCATCGCGGACGGCCGCGAACTCATGGACAAGCTGCGTCGGGTACGCACCGAGCTGGGGAGCAACCCGGGACAGCACAACCCGGCGCTGGCGGCCCAGTTGCGTCCCCTGCCCGGTGACGGCAACGCCGTCACCCAGCAGATCTCGCCGCGTCCCGAACCGCGTCCGCGTCCGCTCAAGGAGCTGCCGTCGGTTCCCGTCCGTCCCCGGTCCGCCGGGACACCCGATCCGGTCGTGGAGGAGGTCTCCCCGGATGCGGTGACGGCCATCGTGCAGCCGCAGTCCCTCCGGTCACCGGCCTCTGCACCCTCGCCGCGGTCCGCGACCTCGGCCAGGTCGGCGTCCTCCGCGGGGGAACCGCCCCGGGCCACGCTTCCCGGTCCCGGCAGGAACGGTTCCCCAAGTTCCCACCGCACGCCGATCTTCCCCCAGTTCTCCCAGGACCCGATCTACCGGCGCCGCCGGGGCATCATGCTGTTCGTCCTGGTGCTGGTCGTCACGGCGATAATCGTCTCCGTCTCCTGGTGGTGGGCCGAGGGACGGTTCACCACCACCCCCGAGGTGACCAACATCCCCCAGGAGCAGGCGCTCCAGGCCCTCAAGGCCAACGGTCTCGAATACACCACCCAGGAGGCGTTCTCCGAGGACGTCGCGGTGGGTTCGGTGATCAGCACCGACCCGGCCGGAAACGCCAGGACCCTCCGGGGCACGAAGGTCGCGGTGACCGTTTCCAAAGGTCCCGAGCGCTACGCGATGCCTGAAGTGGTGGGGCAGGAACTCTCCCGGGCCCGCTCCGCCATCGAATCGACGAACCTGGCAGTCGGGCAGGTGAAGGAGGACTGGTCGGAGTCCGTCGAGGCCGGCCTGGTGATCTCCGCCAGCGCATCGGCGGGGGATCTTCTGCCCCCCGGCGCCAAAATCGACCTGGTTGTCAGCAAGGGCCGCCAACCCATCACCATAAAGGACTACAAGGGAACCGACGCCGACCAGGCCAGCAGGGAACTCAAGAAACAGGGCTTCACGGTCGAGGTTTCCGAGGAGCACTCGGACACCGTCGCAGCCGGGCAGGTGATCTCCCAGGATCCCGCCAGCGGCACCGGGCATCGCGGCGACACCGTGAAACTGGTCAAGTCCCTGGGCCCGGAGATGGTGACCGTGCCGGACGTCGCCCGCAAACGCACCGACGAGGCCCAGAAGGAACTGGAGGGCGCCGGATTCAAGGTGGAGGTCCAGAACAACTCCATCTTCCCCGCGCCGCTCGGGTTCGCCTCGGGAACCAACCCCGCGGCCGGTTCAGCGGCCCCCAAGGGCAGCACCGTCATCCTCTACGTGACATGACCCCGAAATCCTCCCCATTCCCGAAAGGCACCTCCCCCACGAAGCCACCTCCGGGCCGGGGGATGGTTCCTCCCGGTTCCCGGGAGACGCAACCAATGCCGTCCTCGGCCGGGAATTGCCTATAGGCTGTCGGCGTGGATTCGAACCGTCGGTTTCTGCCGTCATTTGCCCTGTTGTTGGCAGCGGCCGCCTGGGGATCGACGGTCGTGGTGGCCAAAGGTGCCTACGAGTCCTCAATGACACCCGCCCACCTTCTGATCTCCCGGCTCACCCTGACCGCCCTGTGCCTGCTTCCCGTTTTCCTTCCCCATCTCAGGATGAAACGCAGAACCTGTGTGCGGGGCCTGATCCTCGGCCTGATCTTCAACACGGGCCTGGTGCTCCAGATGGTGGGGCTGGAACACACCCCGCCTTCGCTCTCCGGGTTCATCACGGCGAGTTACGTGGTCTTCACCGCGATCCTCACCCCCCTGATCATGAAACAACCCACCCCGGGACGCACCTGGATCGCGGTTTCCCTGACCTTGGCCGGGATCGGCATCCTGGCCCTCGGAAATGACGGCGGCGGGAATGCCGGGTTCGGTTTCGGCACGGCCATCACGCTGCTGGGGGCGGTGCTCTTCGCCCTTCACATCATCTTCCTGGGGCGCTGGGTGGAGCCCGAGACGGTGCAGTCGCTCACCCTGATGCAGGCCCTGACTGGGGCGGTTGGGATGCTCTGTTTCCTGCCCTTCGCCGACTACCAGCTGCCCGCGACCTGGGATCTGTGGTGGCCGGTGCTCTACCTGGGTATTTTCTGCGGGGCCGTCACGCTGTTCCTGCAGAGCTGGGCGCAGAGCTACGTGCCCGCCACCACATCGGCGGTGATCATGTGTTCGGAACCGATGTGGGCCGCCGTGTTCGCCATCGGGTTCGGCATGGAGGAACTCACCTGGCAGGTTTTCCTGGGCGGGGGTCTGGTTGTGGTGGCGCTCCTGTTGACCGCCTGGCCCGGGCGTCGCGCCAGGTTCCTGGAGACGCTCGTCGAGGAGTTGCGTTCGCGACGCGCCCGCCGTGGAAATTGAGCCGTTTCTACGGTAAGACTTTTACCCATGGATTTGCAGATCCTGTTCTGGGTGATCGTCGTGGGTGTCATCGGTTTCCTCGTGACACGAAACATTCTTCGCGGCCTCGCCCTGAAACGCCTCGGCTGGAGGTGGGTGGATCATCCCGATCTCAGGATCACCGCCGGGTTGAACCACTCGCCGTTCGGTCTCGGGTTCAACAGGACGGTCAAGGACCAGGTGGTGGGCAGGTCCCACGAGGGAGTTCCCTTCCAGGCGTTCCGGTACGGCAGCGATCACTGGAAGGACCGCAATCACATAGTCTGCGTTTCCCTCCCCCACCCGATGCCACCCTTCTACCGGTTCACCACGCGGTCCCCGCTGCCCGCGCTCGACGGCCCGCCGCCGTCCGACGACACACAGATCATGTTTTTCCTCGAACAGGACTACGGCAGGGCGGTGGCGGAGGCCATCGGCCCCTTCCTGCCGGAGCTGGGGGCCAGGCAACTCACGATCGACCACGACCAGCTGGTGATGTTCGGGGTCAGGAGCGACCTGAAATCGCTGGAGGCCGCGGTGGAGCTGCTGGTCCGGATCCAGAAGGCCATCGCATCCTCCCCCGCGGTGAGTCACGAGTACGAGAGCGCACCCCTGCAGGTCTCCTTCACCGATCACCCCGACTGGCAGTACCTGGACTGCGACAATTCGCTGCTGAGCCACCTGCCCCTGGAACGGGGCGGCTACGACCACGAGGTGGTCAATGTCGTGCAATCCCTGGAAGGGCCCATCACCTTCATCCGCGTCACCCACAACTGGAAAACCCGGAACGCGAAGAACAAGTGGATCAGCACCAGGAAACACACCGAGCACTTCTGTTGTTTCATGATCGATTTCAAGTTCATCCCGATCTCGGTGAACATGGGACACGGCAGAGTTCAGAAGTTCGAGTCCATCGATTTCAACGAACGCTTCAAGGTGCGCTGCCCGAGCGCGCGGTTCGCATCCGATGTGTTCCACCAGCGTCAGATCGAGCACCTGCTGAGGGCCTCCCCGGTGGGGTTCGCGATCACACCTGAGGGCGACATCCATGTCACCGACGACGAATGGTTGCCGGAACAGACCGGCGCGATGCTGGTTTTCTTCCAGGAGTTCTTCGGCTGGATCCCGGATTTCGTGTGGCAGGAGCTGGGGGCATGGCCCCGGCCGGTCCCGAAACAGAGTGGCTGAGGGGCCCTGCGGGAGAACCACACCCTCCGGGGAAGGGCGTGGAGCGACATTTTCCGGCGGTCGGCGGGGACGATTTCACCGGGCGCGATTGACACCACTTCCTGCCACACTGGAGGAGTGGCGTTGTTCCTTTTCTGTTGTCTGCTCATCGGTGCAGTCATCGCAGGCCTCGTCCTGGTTCCCCGGCACCTTCGTCACAGCACCCTTCAACGGCTCGGCTGGTTCTGGAACGACAAGCCCGACCTGCGCATCACGGCCGGGCTGAACCTACCCCCGTTCGGCATCGGGATGAACCGGATTGTGAAGCAGCAGGTGGTGGGAAGATCCCGGTCCGGGCTCCCCTTCCAGGCCTTCCGGTACAGCAGCGACTTCTGGGACGGGAAGCAACAGGTCGTCTGTATGCCGCTGCCGCACTCGATGCCGCCCTTCCACCTCTTCCACGAATCAGTCCCGATTCCCGGGGTTCAGGGCCTGATCATGGATGCCTGGGGACCCATAAAGGCGGTTTTCCAGGATGAAACCTACGGGCGCGCCGTGATCGGTGCCCTCGCCCCGCTGCTGCCCTCCCTCGGATACAACCGACTGACCATCGACCACGACCAGTTCGTGCTCCTGGATGTCGACCAGGAGATGAAGGCGCTCCGGCTGGCCGTGGAGTGGCTGGCCGCGGCTCACGCGGCCATCACCGGCTCCCCCGCCGTCGATCACGAATGGGAACCGCCGCTGCCGTACGTCTCCTTCGCGAATCATCCCGACTGGGAATTCGTGGGACGCGACGACTCGCTGGCCCCGCATCTCCCCCTGAGCACCCCGGACGGCCAGGTGTTCAACATAGTGCGTTGCCTCAGGGGTCCCATTTCCTTCATCCGGGTCACCCACCAGTGGCAGACCGTGGCTTACGTCAACCAAACAACCACCACTGTTGAGAACCACATCGAGAATTTCTGTGGTTTCTGGGTCAATTTCAACTTCATCCCCATCTCGGTGAATATGGCAGGCTTCGGTGACGTTCAGAGCTTCGAGTCCATCGATTTCAACGAACGCTTCAAGGTGCGCTGCCGGAGTCCCCGGTTCGCCTCCGACGTGTTCAACCCGAGGCAGCTCGAGTTCTTCCTGCGTTTCCTGAGGCTGTCCTTCGGCATCGATCAGAACGGGGTGATCACCGCCCGCGACCCCGAGTGGCCGCTGGAGCGGGTGGAGATGATGCTGTTCATCCTCCACGGTTTCTTCGGCCGGATACCGGATTTCGTCTGGCGCGAACTCGGCATCTGGCCCAGGCCGGTTCCGGAGATCGACGCCCTGCCGCCGGGGCGCTGAGGGAGGTCACACGGAGCCGTCACAGTTCCCGGGCCCGGAAATCCAGCATCGGATTGCCCCGGTTCCGGCGTCCCTTGCGGAGCCTGGTGGCGACGGTGAAGGCCAGTTCCAGGCTCTGGTTGCGGTTCAGCCTGGGATCGCACACCGTCTCGTAACGGTCGGCCAGGTCGGTTTCCTCGAGTTTCGAGGCACCACCGACGCATTCGGTGACGTCGTCGCCGGTCAGTTCGACGTGAAGGCCTCCCGGCCAGGTTCCGAGGGAGTCGTGGACGTCGAAGAAACCACGGACCTCCTCCACCACATCGTTGAAGGAACGGGTTTTGTAACCGTTGGCGGCCTCGAAGGTGTTGCCGTGCATCGGGTCGCACACCCACGCGACCTTGCGTCCGGTCTCCTCCACCCCCTCGATCACCCGCGGAAGCACCTCGCGCACCCGGTCGGCGCCCATCCGGGTGATGAAGGTGATCCGCCCCGGTTCCCGGTCGGGGTCGAGGCGGTCGGCCAGTTCGACGGCCTGCTGGGCTGTGGTGGTGGGACCCAGTTTGATTCCCAGCGGGTTCCGGACCCGCCGCAGCAGCTCCACGTGGGCGCCGTCCAGCTGGCGGGTGCGTTCCCCGATCCACAGCATGTGACCCGAGCAGCCGTAGACCTGCTGTGACCGGGAGTCGACCCGGGTCATGGCCCGTTCGTACTCCAGCAGCAAGGCCTCGTGTGAGGCGTAGAAGTCGATGGTGGACAGCGCCCTGTCATCCACCCCGCAGGCGACCATGAAGGCCAGCGCCCGGTCGATCTCCGCGGCCAGTTCCTCGTAGGCCGTCTCCACCTCGGAGTTGCCGACGAAATCACGGTTCCAGGTGTGCACCCCACGCAGATCCGCGAAACCACCTGTCACGAACGCGCGCACCAGGTTGAGGGTGGCCGCGGAGGCGTTGTAGAGGCGAATCAGGCGTTCCGGATCGTGTACCCGGGCCTGTTCGGTGAAGTCGAACCCGTTGATGGCATCACCCCGGTAACTGGGCAGGGTGGTTTCCCCCCGGGTTTCCGTCGGTTTGCTGCGGGGTTTGGCGTACTGCCCGGCGATCCGCCCGACCTTCACCACCGGAACCTGGGCGGCGTAGGTCATCACGACGGCCATGGACAGCTGCACCAGCAGTTTGTCCTTGATGTGCTGCGCCGTGACCGCTTCGAAGGATTCAGCGCAGTCTCCGCCCTGCAGCAGGAAAGCCCTGCCCTCCGCGACCTCCGCGAGCTTGGCGCGCAAACCGTCGCACTCCCCCGCGAACACCAACGGGGGCAGTTTCTCGACGATGTCGATCACGCTGTCCAGCGCAGCCTCATCCGGATAGCTGGGCTGCTGAAGCATCGGCAGGGATCTCAACTCGGCCCGGGACATGATCGACGACATGGCGGGAAGACTACTCCACTTCACTCGTTCGGATCGTGGAGTCCCTGATCAATGGCGTAGAGGGTCAGTTCCACGCGGTTGTGGAGTTGGAGTTTGCGCAGCACGTTCTGCACGTGATTCTGGACGGTGCGGTGGGAGACGAACAACTCCTCCGCGATCTCCCGGTAGGCCAGGCCCTTCGCCACCTGCCGCAGCACCTCCACCTCGCGGGTGGTCAGCACCGGGCCGTCGTCGTCATGGCTGTGGGCGACGTTGACCATCCGCCGGAACTCACCCAGCACCAACCCGGCCAGACCGGGGGTGAACACCGCATCCCCCGCCGCGGTGCGCCGCACCCCCTCGATCAGTTCGGCCTTGGAGGCCGATTTCACCAAGTACCCCCGGGCGCCGGATTTCATCGCCCGCAGCACGTCATCCCGTTCGCCGCTGGCCGATATCACCAGCACCCGGATGTCCGGGAACTCCTGCACCAGCAGTTCGGTGCAGGTCGCCCCGTCCGGGGCGGGGATCTGCAGATCCATCACCACCACGTCGGGACGGGTGGCGCGCGCCCGCTGCAGGCACTCCGTTCCGTTCTTGGCGACGGCCACGATCTCGAAGCCCTCCTCGGTGAGGTCCTCGCCCAGCGCCTCGATCCACATGGGGTGGTCGTCCACCAGCATCACACGGCTCCGAGTGATTTCGTTCACACCTCTCCCACTTTCACCGGGAATCGCAGTTCCCATTCGGTGCCCTCTCCCAGCGTGGACTTGACCACGGCGGTTCCTCCGAGCGCCGTCATCCTGCCCACTATCGAATCCCTGATCCCGAGACGTCCCCGCTCCCCGGCGGAGGCGGCCTCGGAAAGATCCATTCCGACCCCATTGTCGCGCACCCAGAGGATTACTTCCGAATCCTCCTCCTGATCCAGCAGCACCCACGCCTTCGCGGTGGGCCCCGCGTGTTTCTCCACGTTCTTCAACGCCTCGACGAGAGCGGCCTCCACCTCCTCCGCTATGAGCCTGGGAACCAGGACCTGACCGGCCATGGTCGAGACGACCACCTTGGTGCTCTGGAATCGGTCGAGAGCGGCCGCCAGGTCGACCTGCCGGGTGGCGTTCTCGTTCAGGATCTCCTTGTCACGGATGAGGTTGCGCAGTTGGGTCTCGGATTCGTGGGCCAGCTCCGCCAGCCGCAGCCCGCGCGGCCCAAGTTCGGGGCCTTCCCGTTCCACGAGGGCCAGCACCTGCAGGGCGCCGTCGTGGACGATCCTCGCCAGGCGTTCCCTTTCCCCCAGCGCCACGGAACGGATCCGAGCCCGTTCCTGTTCGGTGATGGTGTGTTTGAACTGGGTGATGAGCACCCCCACGCAGATGCTCATCAGCAGGATGGCGAGCACCAGGTCGATCCGCGAGATCGTGACCCGCGGCGGGATCATCAGCAGGGGCATCGCCGTGGCCAGGGTGGCGGTGGTCCCTGCCGCGGTTCCCCGCAGCACGGCCGCGTACAGGCAGCACCCCGCCATCCAGTACCCGGCCAGGGAGGTCTGCCCGTAGGGTTGGGCCGTCACCAGGGGGGTGGCGAAGATCAGGGAACACGTCACGGCGCCGTCGGCCAGGTGCACCCACAGGTTCCGGTCAGTGGGGCGGCGCAGCAGGAAGGTGACGAAGAACGTCCACAGCAGGATGACGGCCATGGAAACCAGCAGCCCGGCCTGGTTCTTGGCCGTCGGGTAGACGACCCAGAGGGAGACGGTCACCGTGTGAATCGCCAGCACCACGCGCACCGTCGCGGTGACGACGAAAACCCGCCCCAGCACGTCGTAGTCCTTGCGGAACCAGGAGGAAGCGGCCTGGACCCAGCCCAGGCGCGCCGACGTCGGGGGCGTCCCGGGCATCACTCCTCGCTCGCCGCCGGTCTGGGCCCGCCCCCGGGACGGGGCCGCAAGAATTCGTCGGAGCCCTTGTCCTTGAGGTCGCCGTACTTGACCCGGATGGCGTAGACGTCGGCGTATTCCTGGCCGGTGAGGCGTTGGATGGCGGCCTGAACCTCCTCGGTGACCCAGCGCAGGGTGCGGGTCTCGGATTCCCGGCCCTTCAGATCGGAGAAGTCCAGCGGCTCACCGACCACGACGACGGGGCGCCGCACCCAGGGGATGCCGAGGAAACCCCTGACGGTCTGGGTGCCGATCAAACCGACGGGCAGCACCGGGGCGCCGGAGGCCAGCACCATGCGCGCCATCCCGGTCTTGCCCTTGTACAGCCTGCCGTCCGGGGACCGGGTCCCCTCCGGGAAGATGCCTATCACCTTGCCCGCGTCGAGCACCTCGAAGATGGCCTTCAGGGAGGCAGCCGAGGCCCGGCCGCCGCCCCGGTCCATGGGAACCATTCCGATGGCCTTCAGGAACCAGGCCACGATGGCGCGGCCGAGGTTCTTGCTCCCGTCGAACAGCTCCGCCTTGGCGGGGAAGGTGACCTTCCGGGGCAGCATGGCGGGGATGATCACGGGG
Organism: Arachnia sp.; assembly: GCF_057238465.1. Taxonomy (NCBI): domain Bacteria; kingdom Bacillati; phylum Actinomycetota; class Actinomycetes; order Propionibacteriales; family Propionibacteriaceae; genus Arachnia; species Arachnia sp. The sequence goes on along the minus strand of NZ_DBHHFZ010000008.1, from coordinate 128,998 downwards.
TCCATCGTCGCGATGTGATTGCTCACCAGGATCGCCCCGCCGCTGGTGGGCACATTCTCCGCACCGTGGATCCGGGCGCGGAACCCGAACCGGACCAGCGGGCGGAAGATGAAGATTTTGAAGAATTTGTACCACATGGGGCGGTCTCAGGATACGCGTCGCGCCCCCTGGTAGGGCATCGAGTTCACGCTGGCGGTGGTCACTTTGCTGCGCGGATTGGCGGCGTGCACGATCTGCCCGTTGCCGATGTACATGCCGACGTGCGTGATGCCGGCGTAGTAGAAGACCAGGTCACCGGGTTGCAGATCCCCCTTGGAGACGGAGGTGCCGGCCGAGAACTGGGTCTGGGAGGTGCGGGGCAGGGAGATGCCTACCTGCTTGTAGGCGGCGTACATCAGCCCGGAGCAGTCGAAGGTCGAGGGCCCTGCGGTGCCCATCACATAGTCTTTGCCGACCTGGGCGAGGGCGTAGCTGACGGCCTGCTGGGCGCGCTCGGAACCACCACCGCCCGGGGACGGGGTGGCGGGAGGATCGGACTTGTCGCCCCCCCGGCCGGGGGACGGGGAGGGGCTGGTGCTCTCACGAGCCTCCTCCTCCAGCTTCCTCAGGCGTTCCTGCTCCTCGGAGCTCAGCCGGTCGTAGACCTGCTGGGCCTCCGCCTCCTTGGCCTCGTACTCCTTGGCGAGCTTCTCCTTGGCCTCCCGATCCGCCTTCAACGACTCGGTGATGGATTCCTGCTGGCCGCGGAGCGTGTCCAACCGGCCCTGCTCCACCTGGAGGGTCTGCAGGTCGGTCATGCTCCGGTCGGTCTCGTTCTGGATGGTGGACAGCCCGGAAAGGAAGGTGGTGTCGTCGGTGCTGCCCAGCAGCTGCCCGGTGATGTCCACACCGCCACCCAGGCCACCACCGTTGAGCTGCATCATCGCAAGGTCACCGAGGTTGGTTCCGAGCTGGGAAACCTTCGCCTCTTGTGCGGACAGGTCCTGTTTGAGGGTCTCGAGTTTGCTCTCCGACTCCTCGGCGCGGGTGATCGTCTCGATGAGCTGGGCGTCCAGGGTCGCGGATTCCTCATGAATGCGGTCCAGCTTCTCCTTCGCAGCGGCGACGGCGTCGGGATCGGCGGACGCGGTGGGCATGAAGACGACGCTGGCTGCGACGAGAAGGCCAACCAATCCTCTGCGGAACAACTTCACTCGAAACTCCAGACGCTCGGGGACGAAGCTGAGAGAATCCTAAAGGACCCTCAGGACATTCCCAAACTGTATCGGCCACCGGGACGTGTGATCAACGCGAGCGGAAACCGTTTTTGTCACCTCCGCCGGGTAGGTTGCCGACCATGACCTCCAGCCACACCCCCGGGTCCTCCCAACCGAGCTTCGAGGAGCTGGGACGTCACCTGCGCGCAACCACCTTCTGCGTCGTGGATCTGGAGACCACGGGCGCCGGCCCGGACTCGGAGATCACCGAGATCGGCGCGGTCAAGGTGTGTGGTGGCGAACCGCTCGGCGAGTTCCAGACCCTGGTGCGCCCCTCGGTGCCCATTCCTGCGATGATCCAGGTGCTCACGGGGATCACGGACGCCATGGTGGCCACGGCCCCCTCCCCCGTGGAGGTCGTCCCGGAGTTCATGCGGTTCGCCGAAGGATGCCTGCTGGTGGCCCACAACGCCCCGTTCGACATCGGTTTCCTCAAACGCGCCTGCGAGCAGCTCGGTATCCGGTGGCCCAACCCCGTCGTGGTGGACACCGTGACCCTGGCCCGGCGGGTGCTGCCCAAGGGGGAGGTGCCCAACTGCAAACTGGGGACGCTCGCCGCCCACTTCCACGCCACCACCCGGCCCGACCACCGGGCCCTGAGCGACGCGCACGCCACCGTCGAGGTGCTGCACGCCCTCCTGGAGCGAACCGGGAGGCTCGGCATCGACACCGTCGAGGACCTGCAGGAACTGCTGTCGCGCGTCTCCCCGGAGCGCCGGGCCAAACGGGTCTGGGCCAAACAGCTCCCGCAGGCCCCGGGAATCTACTGGTTCGAGCACGAGGGCCGGGACGTCAACGGGCTTCCCCACACGGAGGTGCTCTACGTCGGCAGGTCACGAAACCTGCGGAAACGGGTTGCCTCCTACTTCTCCGCCTCGGAGCAGCGAACCCGGATCCACGAAATGGTGCGGGTGGCCACCGGGGTCAGGGGGATCGAGTGCGCCACGGACCTGGAGGCGCAGGTGCGGGAGCTCCGGATGATCGCCGCCCGATCCCCGCGCTACAACCGGCGTTCCAGAAACCAGCACCGCCTGTGGTGGCTGAAACTGACCGGCGGTTCCCTTCCCCGACTGGTGGCCACGAGGACCCCGGCCCCGGAGGACCTGTTCTGGGGGCCGTTTCCCGGCCTGGCCGCCGCCCGGGAGTCGGCGCGGGTGTTCCGCGACGCCTTCGGGGTGCTGGAACGCAGACACCACCGTTCCTCGCGCGAATCCTGGGTGATCCCGGAACCGGAGGGATACGAAACAGGGGTGGAACGCCTGCGCAACACCTGGCGGGGTGACGTCAGGGAGCTGCTGGCCTCGGCCTGCCCCGGGCTGGCCGAGCTGGTGGCGCAGGAACGTTTCGAGGAGGCGGGAGAACTCACCGACCGTCTCCTCGCCGCCCACCAGACCTCCAGGCGGTTCCACCGGGTGCGTTCCCTGGCGGGTTGTCCCGAGCTGGTGGCGGCCGCCCCGGAGCACGACGAGTGGGCCGTTCACGTGATCCGCTTCGGGAAACTCGCCGGGGCCGCCCGGGCCCGCACCGCGCAGGTCCCGGAGACCGCCGAGGCCACCCGGGAACTGTCCGAGACGGTACGAGAAGCTCCCGGCGGGTTGCCCGCCGGGAGCTTCGAGGAGGCCGAACGCATCGCGGACTGGCTGGAGTCACCCGGGGTCAGATTCCTGGACACCGTCGGCGACTGGGCCTGGCCCGCGCACTGCGCGCTGGATCAGGAAAGGGTCACCGAATTGATCACCACAGGGGTGGTGGGGCGGTCCCGGTGATCGGTTTCCGTGCTGGCGATGGCATCCACCACGGCCTGGCTGGCGGAATCCTTGACCTCACCGAAGATGGTGTGGCGACGGTTCAGGTGCGGGGTGGGAGCCACCGTGATGAAGAACTGGGAGCCGTTGGTTCCGGGCCCTGCGTTGGCCATGGCCAGCAGGTAAGGGCGGTTGAAGGAGACTTCCGGGTGGAACTCGTCGGCGAAACGATACCCGGGACCGCCGGTTCCGGTGCCCAGCGGGCAACCTCCCTGGATCATGAACCCGTCGATGACGCGGTGGAAACCGAGACCGTCATAGAACTTCCCGGTCTTGGTCTCACCCGTGTTGGGGTCGCGGTATTCCTTGGTGCCGCCCGCAAGACCGACGAAGTTCGCCACCGTGGTTGGGGCCTCGTCGTCGAAGAGCTCGATGACGATGTCGCCCTTGGTGGTGTGGAGAGTAGCAATGCTCATGGGACCCAACCTACAGTCGGCGGCCGAGCGGCGTCAGGGAGTTTCCCGACGTGTCGCGTCACCGGATCGGATCGCTGTTGCGGGTTTCCCCTCCCCCTTGCGCCCTTGACCGGGTAGCGTTGGGGGTGCTCGATCACGAGCCAACCATTGGAGGAAGCAGTGAAAAAGTCACGACTGACCAAGGCCGCCGCGGAATCTGCCGCCGCCGCCGCGGAAGCTGGCCGCAACATCTGGGACGACGCCACCGAGAGGGCCGCCGCGATTCTGCTGGAAGCCCAGCGCAAGGCCGCCCCCCTGGCCCGCGAGGCGGGGAAGCGCACGGCGGATTTCGCATCGAAACGCCTCGACACCTGGGAGCCGCACATCCGGAGCGCGCTCGACCGGGTTCCCACCGCCGTTGACGCGGCCCACGAGAAGGTCACATCCAAGTTGCTGCCCAACCTGCAGCAGGCCCTGCACAAGGCCGCCGGTCACAAACCCGCGCCCGTGAAGCAGAAGAAGTGCAAGGGCGGCAAGTTCAAGAAGTTCGCGAAATTCGTGTTCATCGGTTCCCTCGTCGCGGGCGCAGTCGCCGCCGTGAGGCATTTCCTGACGCCCAAGGACGACGGCTGGACCGCTCACGAACCGTCGCGCGCCTACATCAACAACAACGACACCTTCGCCACCGCCGCGAAGTTCAACGAGCCCGTCACCCCCACCCCCCAGGCCGCCGCACCCACCCCGGAAGCCCCGAAGGAAAGCTTCGGTGAGGGTTCCTATGTCGGTCCCAACCCGCCCGAGGGCTACATCTTCAAGGGCAACGAGCGCTCGAAGAAGTATCACGTTCCCGGCACCCGGGGCTACGAACTGACGATCGCCGAGGTCTGGTTCAACTCGGAGGAGGCCGCCGAGGCTGCCGGGTTCACCAAGGCCCAGCGCTGACCCCGGTTCTGTTCACACTGGCGCTTGCCAGTGCATCGGCAGCCGCGGCCCACCTGATTCTGGTGGTGCCGCGGCTGCCTCGTGTTGCCCTGGATCCGCACGATCCTCCGCCCGACTACCCCTCCCTGGCGAGGCCACGGGACGCCGTCGCGCTGGGGTTGTTGGTCCTGGGGTGCGCCTGCGCCCTCTGGCGGGTACCTGCCGTGCAGCTGCCGCTGTGGTTCGGTTATCTCGGCGCGGGAGGGGCGCTGGTGTGGGTTGATCTCAGGACCACCTGGCTTCCGAAACGCCTGCACTGGATCGCCGCCGCCCAGGTGGCGGCGGGCCTGGCGGTGGTCGCCCTCCACTCCCCGGGGGTGCTCGTTGCGGCCCTGACGGGGGCGTGTGCCACCTCGGGCGTTTTCTGGTTGGTGTGGCGGTTCTCCAGCAGTTTCGGCTTCGGTGACGTCAGGCTCGGGCTGCTGGTGGGCGCGGCGGCCGGTTCGATGGGTCTCCAGGCATGGACGACGGCGCTGCTGGCGGGAACCCTCACAGGAGCCCTCTGGGCCATCGTCCACGCGCTGCGCGGGCGCGCGTCGGATCCCTTTCCCTACGGCCCGTCACTGTGGCTGGGGCCCGTGGTGGCTGCCGCACTGGTGGGTGGCGGCTGATGCCTCAGGCCCCGGTGGCCTCGATCCAGGCGTCGAGTTTCCGCTGGACGCTGCCGTCCTCCAGGGCCCGGTTGGCGTCGGCGAGGGTGGCCGCCAGCTGCTCGGCAAGCGGCATCACGGGGCTCACCCCGCGGTAGGCCAGCAGGGCGGCCGCCGCGTTCAGGACCACGACGTCGCGGACCGGACCGGTCCTGCCCGCCACCAGGTCCCGCACCACCTGGGCGTTGTGCTGCGCGTCCCCGCCCCTCAGGTCCGAGGGGGCGGCGGGCGGCAGCCCGAGCTCCGCCGGATCCAGGGTGGTGCGGTGCACCCGCCCGTCGGCCAGCAGCCACACGTCCGAGGGGGATGTGGTGGTCAGCTCGTCGAGTCCATCGAAACCGCGGAAAACCAGGCCCCGCACCCCGCGTCTCGCCAACACCCGCGCCACGACGGGCGCGATGTCGTCGTTGGCCACGCCGAGCGCCATCGCCTGGGGACGGGCGGGGTTCGACAGGGGTCCGAGGAAGTTGAACGTGGTCTGGATCGCCAACTGTTTCCGCACCCCGGCGACGTGTTTCATCGCGGGGTGGTAGAACTGCGCGAACAGGAAGGTGATGCCCACCTTCTCCAGGACATCCGCCTGCCTGACCGGTTCCAACGCGATGTTGAGGCCCAGCTCCTCCAGGGTGTCGGCGGTGCCGGCCTGCGACGACGACGCCCGCGAACCGTGCTTGACCACCTTCGCGCCCGCCGCGGCCGCCACCAGGGCCGCCATGGTGGAGATGTTCACGGTGTTGGCCCGGTCACCCCCCGTGCCCACCACGTCCACGGCCTCCCGATCGAGGGTGACCTGGACCGCATTGTCGAGCATCGCAGAGCTGAGGCCCTCGATCTCGTCCTCCGTCTCACCCTTCGCCCGCAGGGCCACCAGCAGGGCCGCGAGCTGCACCTCGCTGGCACGACCTGAAAGGATCTCGTTGAGAGCCCACTGCGCGGCCTCGGCTTCCAGGCCCTCGCGACGCACCAGGCCCGTCAGGATGTCCGGCCAGGTGTAGGTCATGCCACCTTCTCCCGCAGCAGCTCGGCCACCTGGGTGGGCAGCCGGACCGGATCCACGGGATAGGCGGAGATCGCTTCGGCCCGCGACCACGTGCCGAGCCACGCATCGGCCACGCGGGCCAGCAGCAACAGCACCGGCGGGCAGGGGTTGTACTCCTCCTTGACCTGGTGGGCCAGGCCGATGCCCCCCTCGGGCTGGGCCTCACCATCCAGGATCAGCAGGTCGTAACCGGGTTCGGCGGCCAGCATCTTCAGCATGGCCTGCCCGGTGGCCACCTCCTCCACCTCGATGGGAGGCAGATCGGAAGCCACCTTGCGTCCGAGGGCGAGCCGCACCTGCTCCCGCACCGTGCGGTCACTGGAATACAGCAGCACCCTGAGGGTCTCCTCGCTCATAGTCTCTCCTTGGCCACGTGTGACTTCGCAACATCGTAGCTCTCCCGTGGCGGCCGCGGGCGGGCGAGTCACCGGCAGGGCATAGGCTGCACGTGTGCGTTTCCTGAATGAGAGGCCCACGACGGACCTCACCTATTCCGATGTGTTCATGGTTCCGAACCGTTCCGATGTCGCTTCCCGGTTGGATGTCGACCTGACCTCCACGGACGGACTGGCGACGCCCCTGCCCCTGGTGGCCGCGAACATGACGGCGGTCTCGGGCAGGCGCATGGCTGAGACCATGGCCCGCCGGGGCGGGCTCGCGATCTTCCCGCAGGACATCCCGGTGGATGTGGTGGCGAATTCCATCGCGAAGGTGAAACAGGCCCATCCCGTCTTCGACACCGCCGTGACGGTTTCCCCCCACACCACCGTCGGGGAGACCATCGGCTTGATGGCCAAACGCGCGCACGGGGTGGCGGTGGTGGTGGATTCCTCCCGGGTCGTGGGACTGGTGCACCCGCAGGACGCGGCGACCGCCGACCGGTTCGCCCAGGCCCGTGACGTCATGACCAGCGACGTCATCACCGTCTCGCCGGAGACCGCGCCGAAACAGGTTTTCGATTCCCTGGCGGAACGGCACCAGAAGGTGGCCCTGGCCGTCGACCCGGAGGGCCTGCTGGTCGGGATAATGACCAGCAAGGGGGCGCTGCGTTCGGCCCTCTACGCACCTGCGCTCGACGAACGGGGGCGCCTGCGTGCGGGGGTCGCGATCGGGATCAACGGCGACGTGACCGCCAAGGTGCGGGCGGCGCTGAATGCGCAGGCCGACGTGCTGGTGGTGGACACCGCCCACGGCCACCAGGAGAAGATGATCGCCGCGTTGGGGTTGGCCCGCAGGGAACGCGACCGGTTCGCCGAAAGCACCGGGAGGCGAGTGCTGATCGTCGCGGGAAACGTCGTGACCGCCGACGGGGTGCGTGACCTCACCGAGGCCGGGGCTGACATCGTCAAGGTGGGCGTCGGTCCGGGCGCCATGTGCACCACACGCATGCAGACGGGTGTCGGCCGCCCGCAGTTCTCCGCCGTCCTCGAATGCGCTGAGCAGGCCCGTCGCAGCGGCTGCGCGGTGTGGGCCGACGGGGGCGTCAGGCATCCCCGGGACGTCGCCCTGGCGCTGGCCGCCGGGGCCGGTTCCGTGATGATCGGTTCCTGGTTCGCGGGCACCCACGAGTCCACCGGCGATCAGCTGTTCGACCACGAGGGCCGGGCCTACAAGGAGAGCTACGGAATGGCCTCCGCTCGCGCGGTCAGGCAGCGTACGCGGGAGCAGTCGGCTTTCGACCGGGCCCGCGCCGCCCTGTTCGAGGAGGGCATCTCCTCGTCGCGGATGTACCTGGATCCGCAGCGCCCGGGCGTCGAGGACCTGCTCGACTGGATCACATCCGGGGTGCGAAGCTCCGCCACCTACGCGGGTGCCCGCACGCTCACGGAGTTCACCGCCCGGGCCGTGATCGGGGTGCAGTCCGGCTCCGGTTTCGAAGAGGGACGCCCGGTCAGCACGAGCTGGTGACCGGGCGCGGGGATCAGTTGAAGGAGTCGCCGCAGGCGCAGGCGCCGCTGGCGTTCGGGTTGTCGATCGTGAAGCCCTGCTTCTCGATCGTGTCGACGAAATCGATGGAGGCCCCTCCGAGGTAGGGGGCGCTCATCCTGTCGGTGACGACCTTCACGTCGCCGTACTCCGTTGCGATGTCCCCGTCCAGTTCACGGTCGTCGAAGTACAACTGGTAGCGCAGCCCGGAGCAGCCACCCGGCTGCACCGCGATACGCAGGCTCAGATCGGTGCGGCCCTCGGCCTCCAACAGGGAACGCACCTTGGAGACGGCGACGTCGGTCAGCACGACGCCCTGGGGAACAGTCTGGGTTTCACTCACGAACCCGAGTCTACTTCTCTTCCCTGCTTCACCAAGTCCATGTGCCGGCCACCCGCCGGGCCAGGGTCGTCAACTGCTCAGTGGTGATGTCAATTTCCCCGACCCCGGGCGGGGCCACGGCGTGCGCCTCCTCGATCCCGACCAGGCGCAGTTCCCGGGACGACACGAAGTTCCGGCCCGCCACCACGATCACCGGCCGCAGCGCCTCGACACCCAGTCGCGTGAGTTCGGCCACCACGTCCCCACCGCGGCGGTGAAAGTCCAGCACGTCCGTTCCCGTGACCACCAGATCTGCCTTGACGGCCAGCGCCGGCAACCGGTAACCGTCGACGCAGACCCCGATCCCCGGGGCCACCCGCGCCCCGCAACCCAGCGCCCACGCGCCGAGCCCGCAGAGCGCCCCCGCGGGCGCCTCGTCGCTCACCCCCAGCCGCTCCAGCCACGCGGTGGCGCGGGAATCCTCCGCGAGCGTCGCCGCGATGTCAGTCCCGGTTTCCCTCCCCCGCTCCGCCAGTGATCCCGTCATCCCCGTCAGGGCACGTCCGGCTTCGCGGTGCGGCACCACCACGGTGGTTCCCGGGCGAACGGGGGTCACCGGCAGCGCCAGCAGTTCCTCCAGCCCCGGGGCCGCGACGGCGGTGACGTCCAGGTAGTCGGGGCCCTCGGCCAGCATGTCGCACGCCTGCCGGAGGGTGCCGGCGGCCAGCACTCGCGCGTCCGGGGAGAATCGCGCCACGGCCTCGGCGAAACCGTTGCCTCCCCCGCTCACGGGGGCAACGGCCACCTGCGCTCCCCGCTCCGCGAAAGCCCCTGCAACGGCTTCGGACGCCTCGGCCGGGCCGAGGCGTCCGATTCGATCGCAGGAAACCAGGACCCTCACTCGCCCTGGGCCGACTCGAGACCCACCTCCTGGTCAGGAATGAGTCCGTAGTACTCGGAGGTGCTGTCGAGCAGTTCCCGCACCTCCTCGAGGGTGGCGTCCACGTCAGGCAGCACGAGATCGGATTCGACGATCAGGTCGTCGGGCACCTCCTGGCCGTTCTGGCGGATGGCGTCGACGAGCCGTCGCAGTTCCTTGCGGAGCCGTTCCTGGTCCCCGGCCGCGACGGCCTGCTCGACCGCCTCGTCGATCCCGTTGAGTTCGAGCAGCTGCTCGGGCTCCAGGGTCCACTGCCCGAGCCCCATGAGACGAACGATCATGCCTGCCCCCCGTTGTTGTTGGTGGCCCTGGTGTTCTCGATCATCGGGAAATTGGACGTGGGTGTGGAGGAGATCTGGGGGTTCGTGGTGCCGGAACCGCCGCTGAGCTGAGCCTTCATGGCGGCGAGCTCGTTCTCGACGGAGGCACCGGAGGACAGGGCGTCGAGTTCGCGGTCGAGATCGCTCCCGACCGAACCCGTGGGATCCTCAAGGGCCCCGGAGGCCAGCAGCTCGTCGACGGCGGAAGCGCGGGCCTGCAGCTGCAGGGTCTTGTCCTCGGCGCGCTGGATGGCCATGCCGACGTCGCTCATCTCCTCGGAGATACCGGTGAAGGCCTCGTTGATCCGGGTCTGCGCCTCGGCCGCCGAGTAGGTGGCCTTGATCGTCTCCTTGCGGGTCCGGAAGGCGTCCACCTTCGCCTGGAGCCGGGTGCTGGCGCGCACCAGCTTCTCCTCCTCCGCCTGGAGGGCCGCGTGCTGGGTCTGGAGGTCCTGCAGCTGGGTGGTGAGGCCGGCCTTGCGGGTCAGGGCCTCGCGGGCGAGGTCCTCGCGGTTGGATTCAAGGGCGCGCTGCGCGGTGACGGTGTAACGGTCGATCTCGGAGCTCATTTTCTGGGCCTGGAGTTCGACGCGTTTACGGCTGGTCGCCACGTCCGCCACTCCCCGGCGCACCTTGCGGAGCAGCTCGAGCTGGCGCTCGTAGGAGTAGTCCAAGGTCTCGCGCGGGTCCTCGTACTTGTCTAGCGTTTTGTGAGCCTTGCTCTTGAACATCAGGGCGATCCGCTCAAAGATGCCTGCCATTGGGGTCCTTCCACTGCTGGTCTATTCCGTCAACCGTACCGCCCCCGGGGACCGGTGTGGGGTCGGCACCACCCTGATTCGGCCCCTGAAGTTGGCAGGCGGTTAGAATGACCAACCGAATTCACCCAATCCATCCGAAGGCAGATCCCGTGGCACTGTTCCGCCCCTACGAGCGCAAGACCGATCAACCGGGACGCAAACCCTATCAACGGACCCGGTTGGTACCGGAACCCGACCAGAAAACCGGGACCACCGTCCCGGAAAGCGAGACCACCGTCCCGGAGGAGAAGAAGGAGCAGGCCGGGGGCGACCGGAAACCCCGGGAGACGGCACCCGGGACCGGGACACCGGACAAGACCCCGGCCGAGTCCGGGAAGGTGAAGGTGACCCGCCGCCAGCCGGTGCGCAAGTCGGAGCCGACCCTCACCCGCAAGCAGGCGGAGGCGGCGAGGATGCAGCGGCTGCACCCGAACCTGAGCCCGAAGGAGCAGCGCAAGGCCGACCGCGAGGCCCAGGCCAAGGCACGGGTCGAGGCCTGGGACAAGGTGGAGGCGTCACCGGAACGTGTTCTGGCCCGCGACTACGTCGACACCCGCTGGACGATCACCGAGTTCATGTTCCCCGCGATGATCCTGATCATGGCCGGGACGATGGCCACGGCACAGTGGCCGCTGATCAGCGTCTCCATCGGGCTCGGGCTGTGGGTGATGCTCATCCTGAGCTTCATCAACACGTGGTTCATCTGGCGGGGTTTCAAGAAACTCCTGCTGCAGCGCGTCCCGAAAGCGAATCTCCGGGGATTGTTGATGTACATGTTCAACCGGTCGTTGATGATCCGCCGTTTCCGGCGGCCGACGCCCCGGATCAACCGTGGGGAGAAGATATGAGCTACCAGTGGCGCCCGACCGCAGGCACCCATGACGTGGACGCTCTCAGGTCGCAGGACCTGCTACCCGAGTTCGGCAGCCAGCCGGAGGCCGAGGAGTGGCTCGGGATGTACTGGTCCGATCTGCTGGAGGCCGGAGTCAGCGAGGTCGCCCTCTGGGATGACGACCGGCAGGTCCAACCGCCCATGTCCTTGTCGTCCTGACCGCCCGCTTCCGGTCCTTCCTGTTCGGCGGGCCGCCCCGGGGGGCACGCCCCACGCAACCGGGCCCACCGCTTCGCGGCGAGGAGTTCTTCGCCGGGAATGCAGTGGGCCCGTTGTCTTTCACGTCCGGCCCCGGACCGGGGCATTGGGCTTTCAGGCCTCGGTGAAACGAAGCAGGGTGGATTTGCCGAACAGGCTCTCGACGAGGTCGACGGCGAGTTCGGCGGTGGTGTTGCGGATGTCGAGTGCCGGGTTGATCTCGACCAGGTCGATGGAGCCCAGCCTCCCGGTGTCGGCGATCATCTCCATGGCCAGTTGCGCCTCCCGGTAGGTCGGTCCCCCGACGACCGGGGTCCCGACCCCGGGTGCGACCTGCGGGTCCACGAAGTCGAGGTCGAGGCTGAGGTGGATGTGGGTGTCCTCGCCGATGTCATGGAGGGCACGTTCCATGGCGTGACGCATGCCGGCCTCGTCGAGGAAACGCATGTCGTACACCTCGAGGCCCTTGTCCACGAGCACCTGTTTCTCGCCGGGATCGACGCTGCGCAACCCGACCTGGCGGATGTTGTCCACATCAATGGCGGGTTTCCGGTCCGACATGTCGGTCAGTTCCTCCGGTCCGTCGCCGAGCAGACAGGCCACCGGCATGCCGTGGATGTTGCCGGAGGGGGTGAGTTCATTGGTGTTGATGTCGGCATGGGCATCCACCCAGATGATGCGCAGCTTCTTGCCGACCCTGCGGCAGTGCGCGGCGATGGCGCTGATGCTGCCGATGGCAAGGCTGTGATCGCCACCCATCAGCACCGGCATCCGGCCTTCCGCCAGTTCGGCGGCGACGGCGTCACGCACCGCCCGGTTCCACTCGATCACCTCCGGCAGGTGGCGGTAGCCGTCCACCGGCGGGCTCTGGGGATTCGGCGGCCCGGTGACGTCGCCCGCGTCGCGGACATCAACTCCGAAGGCCCGCAGGGCTTTCCCGATGCCGGCGACACGCAACGCCCCTGGTCCGAGGCGACAGCCCGCGACACTGGCGCCGATGTCAGTGGGGGCTCCGATAAGGGTCAGTTTCATGATGACGATGCTAGGCGACTCGGTCGCCACGGAAACGAGTCGCCACGAAGAACTTCGTTTCCCGCGGGTTCCGGGGTGGACCCCGTTCGCTTCCTGGCTCCTGCCGGAAAGCCTCTAAGCTGGCCCGGTGAGCACCAACATCCCCGCCCTGAAAACCGCAAAGAGCATTGACCGGGACGCCGACGTCGTCGTGATCGGCCTCACCAGCGTCGGCGGGACCCCGACCCTCGTCGGGGTGCCGGCGGATCTGGAGAAGGCCTGGAGCAAGCAGCTCCCGTCATCGCTGTTGGAGGCCGCCATCGCGCTGGGTGCCCGCAGCGAGCTCGGCGCACTGGTCACCCTGCCCCCCATCCCCCAGCGACTCGTCGTGGTCGGCCTGGGGGATGTCGACGTCACCCCATCCGCCCTCAGGCACGCGTGTGGGGTTGCCCTGCGGAAGATCAGTGACCCGAAGGACGCCGAGAACCTGAACGTCACCATCTCCCTCGAACTGCACGACCCCGAACTGGCGAGGGCGGCCGCCGAGGGCGCAGTGCTGGGCACCTACCGCATTCCCCGCATCACCCAGAAACCCCATAAGACCCCCGTGGCCACCATCACGCTCGTGACCGGACGCGCCCAGCTCAAGGAATCCGTCGAGGAGGCCGGGGTCGTCGCGGCCGCCGTGGTGCAGGCCCGCGACTGGATCAACACCCCGCCGAACCTGCTCTACCCCGAAACCTTCGCGGAATCGGCCAAGGCCCACGTCTCGGACCTCAAGGTCGGGGTCGAGATCCTCGATGAGAAGGCACTCGCCAAGGGCGGCTACGGCGGCATCCTGGCGGTGGGCGGGGGCTCGTCGAGGTCCCCGCGCCTGCTCCGTCTCACCTGGGCCCCGCGCGGCGCGAAATTCCACCTGGCACTGGTGGGCAAGGGCATCACCTTCGACTCCGGTGGCCTGGACATCAAACCCGCCGGGCAGATGGCCTCCATGACCTGCGACATGTCAGGAGCGGCCGCCGTGATCGCCGCCACCCGGGCCATCGCGGCGCTCGGGTTGCCGGTCAAGGTCACCACCTACGCGGCCATGGCCGAGAACCTGCCCTCCGGTACCGCCTACCGCTCCGGTGACGTGCTCACCATGTTCGACGGAACCACCGTCGAGAACGTCAACACCGACGCCGAGGGCCGGCTCGTGATGGCCGATGCGCTGGGACGGGCCGGAACCGACTCCCCGAACCTGATCGTGGATGTCGCCACCCTGACCGGGGCCTGCATGGTGGCTCTCGGAAAACGCACCGCCGGGCTCATGGCCAGCGACGACGCAACCGCCGATCGTCTGCTCGACGCCGCCGAGGTCGCCGGTGAGGGGTTCTGGCACCTGCCGATCACCGACGACCTCCGCGAGGGCCTGAAATCGGACATCGCGGACCTGCGTTCCGGCGGCAAGAACCGCTACGGCGGCGCCCTGACCGCGGCCGCCTTCCTGCAGCACTTCGTCCCGGAGGGTGTCTCCTGGGCGCACCTGGACATCGCGGGTCCGGCCTGGAACGACGAGTCCCCGTACGGCTGCACGCCGCTCGGCGGCACGGGCGCCGCGGTGCGCACGCTGGTGGCCTTGGCGACCCAGCTGGCCGGCTGAGAGCTCCAGCCACAACGGCTTCGCGGGGCACCACGGATCGGTGCCCCGCGGTCGTTTCCCGGTGCTCGTCTCCCGGCCGGGAGGCGAGCACCGGGAACACACCTCCGGATTCCGTTTGACAGAATTTCTGGACAACTCGGTCCAGAAATAGGTATCCTCGCACCATCCCGGATCAACGAGAAGGAGCAGCGAGGATGCCGCGCCCCCGGAAACCCCTGGCCCCCGAGCGCCGCGCCCGCCTGATGCGCGCCGCCCGCGCCCACTTCGCCCGCCACGGTTACCGCGGCGCTTCTCTGCAACAGATCCTCTCGGAGGCCGATTTCCCCCGCAGCTCCTTCTACCATTTCTTTCAGGAGAAGGAAGCGCTGTTCGACGCCGCGCTCGCAGACGGCCTGGCCCTGCTGGCGGCCCGCATCGAGGTGACCGATCCCGGAACCCTCACCGCCGAGAACTACTGGCCCACCGTTCTCGCCCTCGTGGATGCTCTCGGCAGGGCCTGCCGCGACGATGACCTGGCCGCCGTTCCCGTGATCTTCCACCTGCGCGACGCGCCACCGTCGGCGACGCGGGACCGGTTCGAACGGACCGCCCACCAGTGGTGCACGTTCATGGTGGAGCGCGGCCGCACCCTCGGAAAGCTCGAGCGGGATCTCCCGGCCGATCTCCATGCGGAACTCACGTGGAACATGGTGGTGGCGCTGGACCGGTGGTTCGCCGCCCATCCCGAGCACATGGACGACAGCGCCCGGATCACCGGCCTGCTCCTGACCCGGATGCTCAAGGCGGCGAATCGGTGAACGCCCCGGACGTGCTCCTGCTGGGCGCCACCGGGTATCTGGGACGCCATCTCGCCGCGGAACTGCACCGGCGCGGTCGCCGGATCCGGGCCGTGGTCCGGGACGCACGGCGCGCGGAGAACCCCGGCGCCTGGGGCGCCCCCGCGCTGTCGGGTCTGATCGACGAGCAGATCGTCGGCGATGTGCGGGATCCGGACCTCCCGGACCGGTTGACCGCAGGCGTGAGCAGCGTCGTCTCGGCGCTCGGGGTCACCAGGCAGGGAACCGATCCGTGGAAGATCGATCACGGCGCCAACCTCGGCATGTTGCGAGCCGCGGAGAGGAACGGGGTGGGAGGTTTCCTGTACGTGCATGCGCTGGGGGCGGAGCGGTGCCCGGCGCGACTCACCCGCGCGAAGTGCGCCTTCGTGGCCGAGCTCCGTTCCTCACCGGTGACGGGAATGGTAATCAGTCCGAGCGGCTATTTCTCCGACCTGGCGCAGCTGCTGCTGATGGCGCACCGGGGCCGGGTGGCGCTGACGGCACCCGGGGCGCGCATCACCCCGATCCACGGGGCGGATCTGGCGACGGTGTGCGTCGACCACCTCTGCCGGGGCGACGGCGGCACCAGGGAGGTCGGCGGCCCGGAGGAGCTGAGTTTCCGCGAGATCGCCGAACTGGCGTTCAAGGCCCTCGGCACCCGCCCCAGGATCACCCGCCTGCCCTCCCGCACTCTGGACGTGGTGGCGCTGCTGGCCCGTCCCTTCGCGCCGCACAGGGCCGACATGCTCCGTTTCCTGGCGTGGAACATGCGCACGGACAGCGTCGCGGAACGCACCGGCAGCCGGAGGATCGGCGAGTTCTTCGCCCAGCAGGCCGGGCGCATCGCATCCCCACCCGGCGGGAATCCGTGAGCTCCGGCACGCCCGGGCGGCGTTACCTTCTCGCCCCCGAGGCGGACGATGCCCTGGCCGCCAGGTTCTTCGCCCTCGCACAGGGGGCGTTCGCTGCGCTTTCCGTTCACCACGCACACGGTGCGCACCCGGGTGCGAAACGAACTGGACCTGATCACGCGCTGGCAACTCGATGCGTCGCTCATCCACGGGGCGAGGAGACGGTGCAGACGGCCTGCGCCTCGGGTGTCCCCTTCGCAGGCATCGGCATGCAGATGGAGCAGAAACTCAACATCGAAGAATGCGTGGACTTCGGCAACGCGCTGGCCTTCACGATGCGTGACATCCGCCGGCACAAAATCCCCTCCCTGGTGGAACGGCTGCTCACCGACGCCACCCTGCGGCGACGCGCGCGAGAACTGGCCGCCCTGATGCAAGGCACCGACGGGGCACGGCGCAGCGCCGAGGCCATTCTGCGTTTCCTCGATGATCGGCAATGACTCCCGGGCACACACTCGGGGAGCGCCGCGCCGAGACCCTTGGGCATCGCCACTTCGTCCCCACGAAAACACCCCGTGACTGATAGCTTGAAGCGGCACCCGGCGCCACCCCACCGACCCGGGAAGGCGCCTGATCCGTCGATGCGAAACCCAGGAGCCCCCATGCACATGACATTCCGGGAAAGCGAACTCGACCGCATGGCCCGGTCGGGATGGATGGGTCCGGCTGTCCGGGAAATGCTCGCGGTTCGAGGGCTACCCACCCCGGTAGAACATCTCGAAGACATCCAGGACGATGACTGGTGGAAACGCACCGAACGGGCGGTAGCAGCGCTCCGGGAACATTTCGCGACATTCCGGTTCGGGGAGAGGACGGAGTTCGGGTTGCTGCTGGTCCCTTCCCCGAGAAAAATTGACACCCGTTCCCATCTTCCCTCTGCGGTCCGGAAACAGCAGAGCCCCGGCCTCAGCGAGGATTTCGTGGACCCCGCGCTGGGACAAGGCGTCGATCTCACCCTCCCCGGGGTCCCGTGGACCCCGTTCGTCTCGGTCATCGGTCCCCAGGGCATCTCGGCGGGAAGCCACACGGATGTCCGGGATGCTGAGCGGCGACGTTTCGAGGTTCTGGGACACGACACCCGCGATGCCATGACCCGCCAGTTGTGGGGGGCACGCCTGCTTCAATCACCGGCCGGAACGATACCCGACAGCGATTACAACGACACCTGGACGTTCACCCTTTTCCCCGCAGAACCCTTGGTGGACGGCAGGGCCACATCAGGAACAGTTCTGAAGGGACGAGTACGTTTCCGCTTGGGAAAGAGCAACCGGGGAATCAGCAGCGCCCGAGTCGCCCCCGGCATTCCCGTGCCGTGACCTGCGGCGGGCCCGACTCGGTCCCCGGGCTGGGAAACCGCGGGCCGCCGCGCATTGGGTGGGCGTTTTCTCGGCTGATTCGAGCCGCGAATCCTCTGCTGGAACCGGCTCTATCCGGAGATCCTCTTGTTCCTCGCCCCGTATTCGCGCATGCGTTGCGGATACGGCACCACGCCCGCGTCGTAGGCGGGAATGTCGTGGCGGGATGCGAAGTCGTAGCCGAAGGCGATTGAAGGGATGGCGCGCCGGGTGGATTCCCCGTCGGCGGCCACCAGCAGGATCGACGGTTTGTTGAAGCTGGTCGGCTGCTCCAGCCAGGCCTCGACGCCCCGCCGGGTGGTCACGAAACCATCGAGATGGTCGAGGAGCACACCATCCACTTCCCTCTGTTCCTTGGCGACCTTTGCAGCGACCTTGCGCTTCGAGAACCAACCCACCCGGACATTATGCCGGGAGGATGGAAGACTGTCCCGCATGACGCAAGTTCATGACCTGGCCATTCTGGGCGGCGGCCCCGCCGGCTACGCGACCGCCCTGCGGGCCGCACAGCTCGGGCTGGACGTGGCGCTGGTGGAGGAAAGGGAGCTGGGTGGCACCTGTCTGCACCGGGGGTGTGTGCCCACCAAGGCGTGGCTGCAGGCGGCCAAGACCCGCACCACCGTCGCCAAGGCCGACCGGCTGGGAATCGGCGCCATCCTCACCGGTGTGGACGCCGCCAAGGTACGGGGTTTCGCGGACTCCCTGGTCTCGGGGTTGCACCGCGGGCTGACCGGCTTGATCCGCTCCCGCGGCATCCGAGTGGTCCCGGGACACGGCCGGCTGGTGGTTGATGCCGAAGGACCTGCCCTTGATGTCGACGGGGAATTGTTGCGTGCCCGCAACGTCGTCCTGGCAACCGGGTCGGCCCCCGTGACGCTGGGTCTGCCGACCGACGGGGAACGCATCCTCACCAGCGAACACGCGCTGCGCCTGGAACGGCTTCCCGGGCGGGCGGTCATCCTGGGTGGCGGCGTGATCGGCGTCGAGTTCGCATCCCTCTGGCGCGACCTGGGGGTCGACGTGGTCCTGGTGGAGGCCACGCCGCGCCTGCTCCCGACCGAGGACCCGGACCTCGTGGCCGTGCTGGAACGACGCCTGCGGGCCCGGGGTGTCGACCTGCGGCTCGGGACGAAGGCCGAGGGCATCGTCCGCGACGGCGACCAGGTGCACCTGGAACTGACCGACGGGACCGTCACCGCGGATGTCGCGCTGATCGCGGTCGGGAGACGCCCCGTCACCGACGGCCTGGGCCTGGAGGAGGCGGGCGTCACCGTGGCGTCAACGGGCCATGTGAAGGTCAACCGGGAGCTCGCCACGACCGCGGCGGGGGTGTTCGCGGTCGGGGATCTGATCGCGGGCCCGCAGCTGGCGCACCGCGGCTACGCGCACGGCATCTTCCTGGCCGAGCACCTGGCCCATCTGGCGGGCGGGCGTCCCATCCGGCCACGACCCCCCGAGGACCGCGACATCCCCCGGATCACCTATTCGAGTCCGCAGCTCGCATCGGTGGGTCTGACCCGGGAGCAGGCCGCGGCGACCGGTGGCTGCGAGGTCTCGGACTTCGACCTGCGCGGCAATGCCCGTGCCCTGATGCTGGCCCCCGGGGACCGCGACGCGGGACTGGTGCGGGTGATCCGGCGTCCGGGTGGCGCGCTCGTCGGCGTGCACGTCGTGGGCGATGACATAGCGGAACTGGTGGCGGAGGGTACCCTGATGGTGGGCTGGCAGGCCACCCCCGAAGACGTGAAGGAACTGGTCCACCCGCACCCGAGCCTCAGCGAGGCGCTGGCTGAGGCAAACCTCGCCCTCGCCGGGTCGGCCCTACACATGCAGGCCTGATTGAAGGATAGGCTTGGAGCGGATAGCGACGCGCCAGACACAAAAGGAGCCAATGTTCACATGTCAACCGAAGTAACACTCCCAGCACTGGGCGAGTCGGTCACCGAAGGCACCATCTCCCGCTGGCTGAAGGCCGTCGGCGAGACCGTCGAGGTGGACGAGCCCCTATTGGAGGTCTCCACCGACAAGGTCGACACCGAGATCCCATCCCCCGTGGCCGGTACCCTCCTGGAGATCAGGTTCAACGAGGACGACGTGGCTGAGGTCGGCGCCGTCCTGGCGGTGATCGGCGAGACCAGTGAGGCTCCCGCCCCGCAGGCAGCGCCCGCACCCCAGCCCGTCGCCGAACCCGCTCCGGCACCCGAACCCGCTCCGGCACCCGCCCCCGCTCCTGCTCCGGCACCCGCCGCGCCGCAGGCCACCCCCGCGGGCGACGCAACCGAGGTGGTACTGCCGGCCCTGGGTGAGTCGGTCACCGAAGGCACCATCTCCCGCTGGCTGAAGGCCGTCGGCGAGACCGTCGAGGTGGACGAGCCCCTATTGGAGGTCTCCACCGACAAGGTCGACACCGAGATCCCATCCCCCGTGGCCGGTACCCTCCTGGAGATCAGGTTCAACGAGGACGACGTGGCTGAGGTCGGCGCCGTCCTGGCGCTGGTCGGCGATGCTGCCGCAGCACCCCCGGCACCCGCTCCCGCAGCACCCCCGGCACCCGCTCCCGCAGCACCCCCGGCACCCGCAGCTGAGCCGGCGGCACCCGCCCCGGCTCCCTCCGCTCCCCCGGCACCCGCAGCTGCACCTGCGGCACCCGCCGCTCCCCCGGCACCCGTCGCGTCGGTCGCGGCGCGCCGCGCCTCCGCCGACGAAGGGGTCTACGTCACCCCCCTGGTCCGCAAGCTCGCCGCAGAGCACGGCATCTCCTTGGGTTCCGTCCAGGGCACCGGTGTCGGCGGCCGCATCCGCAAACAAGACATCCTCGATGCCGCGGAGGCCGCCAAGAAGGCCGCTGCCGCTCCCACTCCCACCGCAGCCGCGAAAGCGGGCGCGCCTGCCGCTGCTCCCCAGGTTGCCGAAGTCTCGGAGGAGGCCGCCAAACTGCGCGGCACCACGGAGAAACTGTCGCGGATGCGCAAGGTGATCGCGGAGCGGATGACTGAATCGCTGCGGGTGGCAGCGCAGCTCACCGCCACAGTCGAGGTGGACGTGACCGCCATCTCGAAGCTGCGCAAGGCCGCCAAGGACGACTTCAAGAAGCGCGAGGGCGCTTCCCTGTCCTACCTGCCGTTCATCACGAAGGCCACGATCGAGGCCCTCAAGGCGATGCCCGCGCTCAACGCGTCGGCCGACTTCGAGGCGGGGACCGTGACCTACGCGTCGCAGGAGAACATCGGCATCGCCGTCGACACCGATCGCGGCCTGATGGTTCCCGTCATCCAGGACGCCGGGGACCTGAACCTGGCCGGGCTGGCCAAGCGCATCGGCGACCTGGCGGCCCGCACCCGCGCAGGGAAGGTCGGCCCCGACGAGCTGAGTGGTGGCACCTTCACCATCACCAACTACGGCTCGGCGGGAACCCTGTTCGACACCCCGATCATCAACCTGCCGCAGGTCGCGATCCTCGGCACCGGCGCGCTGGTGAAGCGGCCCGTTGTGGTCACCGATGCCTTGGGCGGCGACACCATCGCCATCCGGGACATGATGTACCTGTCGCTCACCTACGACCACCGCCTCATCGACGGCGCCAAGGCCGCCCGCTTCCTCAGCCTGATCAAGGCCCGCCTGGAAGCCGGTGACTTCGCCGGCGAGCTGGGTCTCTGATCCTGCGAACTGTTTGGCCCGGGTTGCCCCAAAGGAGCAACCCGGGCCAAAATTTTTCAAGCCGACTGAGCCAGCACGCGAGCACCTCCCCCAAGCCGGTGGTCGCGAACACCTCCCCAAAGCCGGTTGAGCCGGATCGCGAGGAACGAGCGACCCGAGTCGAAACCACCCCAAGCAGCCAGACAACAAGCCCGACCACAAGACCCCCGCACAAGGTCACCATGGTTTCGACACGCCCCACTCGCTGACGCTCACAGGCCGGCTCAACCAACTTGATACGAGACGGTTTCGACACGCCCCACTCGCTGACGCTCACAGGCCGGCTCAACCAACTTGATACGAGACGGTTTCGACACGCCCCACTCGCTGACGCTCACAGACCGGCTCAACCAACCACCCCCGAAGGCGTTCAACGAAAGGTGCCCGGCGGAAACCGCCGGGCACCTTTTTTTGATCCCTGCCGGATCAGATCAGGCCGAGTTCCTTGACCGCCTTGCGCTCGTCGAACAGCTCGGCGACGGAGGCGTCGATCTTGGCACGGGAGAACGGATCGATCTCGAGGCCCTGGACGATCTCGTACTTGCCGTTCTTGACGACGCACGGGAAGGAGGAGATGACACCCTCGGCGACCCCGTAGGAGCCGTCGGAGGGAACCGCCATGGAAACCCAGTCACCTTCAGGAGAGCCGAGCACCCAGTCACGCATGTGCTCAACGGTGGCGTTCGCCGCGGAAGCCGCGGAGGACAGACCACGGGCCTCGATGATGGCCGCGCCGCGCTTGGCAACCGTCGGGATGAAGGTGGACTCGATCCAGGCCTCGTCGTTCACCAGTTCCGCGGCGTTCTTCCCGCCCACCTCGGCGTGGAAGATGTCGGGGTACTGGGTGGAGGAGTGGTTGCCCCAGATGGTCATCTTCTTGATCTCCTCGACGGGGCAGCCGAGTTTCTGGGCGAGCTGGGACTTCGCGCGGTTGTGATCCAGGCGGGTGAGGGCGTTGAAACGCTCCTTCGGGATATCGGGGGCGTTGCTGGATGCGATCAGCGCGTTGGTGTTGGCGGGGTTGCCGGTCACCAGCACACGGACGTCATCCGCGGCCACCTCGTTCAGGGCCTTGCCCTGGGCGGTGAAGATGGCGCCGTTGGCGCTCAGCAGGTCGCCGCGTTCCATGCCGGCCTTGCGGGGCATGGCACCTACCAGCATCGCCAGGTTGACACCGTCGAAGACCTTCTTCGGGTCATCGCCGATGACGACGTTCTTCAGATTCGGGAAGGCGCAGTCGTCGAGTTCCATGACGACACCCTCCAAGGCCTTCAGGGCCGGGGTGATCTCCAGCAGACGCAGCTCGATGGGCCGATCGCCCAGCAGGGAACCGCTGGCTATCCTGAACAGCAGGCTGTAGCAGATCTGGCCGGCTGCGCCGGTCACTGCGATCTTGACGGGAGCCTCAGTGCTCATCGTGCGGACCTTTCTCTCGACGGTGATGTCCACCTACGAGCCTATCGCCCGCCATCACGCCTCATGTGCCGGGGGGAACCACCAGCGCCAGCACACCGATCGCGATACCCAGGCTGAAGAGGATGGTGATGTCCATCCAGCGACGCCGGACCACCAACAGACCCGAGACGCGGCGCGGCAGGAGCATCCGGGCAACCCCCGCGAGCAGGGTCGCCGCGGCCATCACCACCGCCCCGTAACGCCAGCTCCCGAAACCCGCGATCAACACACCAACCGCGAACACCCCGAGCACGGCCGCCAGCGGCCACGGATTGGTGGGGAGCCGGTTAACCGTTGGGGTCGGCATGAAGCACCTCGGCGCGGTCGACAACATTGCTGAGCAGCATGGCGCGGGTCATGGGACCCACCCCGCCGGGATTCGGGGTGACCCAGGCCGCCTTGCCCCACACCTCCGGCGCCAGATCCCCGGTGGTCCTGCCCTCGACCCGGCTGACTCCGACATCGATGCACACCGCGCCCTGGCGGATCATGTCGGCGGTGACCATGCCCGGCACCCCCGCCGCCGCCACCACGATGTCGGCCCGCCGGGTGTGTTCGGCCAGGTCGCGGGTGCCGGTGTGGCACAGGGTCACCGTGGCGTTCTCGCTGCGGCGGGTCAGGATCAGCCCGAGGGGACGCCCCACCGTGATGCCGCGACCCACCACACACACATCCGCCCCCCGCCACTCGATGCCGTGGCGACGCACCAGCTCCACGATGCCGCGGGGGGTGCAGGGCAGGGGGGCGGGTTCGTTCAGCACGAGCCTCCCCAGGTTGATCGGGTGCAGCCCGTCGGCGTCCTTGTCCGGGTCGATCAACCCCAGCGCCCGGTTCTCGTCGAGATGTCCCGGCAGGGGAAGCTGCACGATGTAGCCGGTGCAGGCGGGGTCCGCGTTCAGCGCCGCGATGGCCTCCTCCAGCTGCGCGGCGGTGGCGTCGGCGGGCAGCTCCACCCGGATGGAGGCGATGCCCACCTGTTCGCAGTCGCGGTGTTTCATGCGCACGTAGTTCTGGCTGGCCGGGTCGTCACCGACGAGCACCGTCGCCAGCCCGGGCACCACCCCCAAGGAGCGGAGCCGGCCCACCCGCTGCTTCAGTTCCGACTTGATGGCGGCGGCCGTGGCCCTGCCGTCAAGGATCCCCGCGGTCATTCGCACCCCCTGCTCAGTGGAAGAAGTGACGGGTACCGGTGAAGTACAGCGCGACGCCGTGTTCGGCACACAGGTCGATGGTTTCCCGGTCGCGCAGGGAACCGCCCGGCTGGACAATGGCCCGGACGCCACCGTCGATCAGGATCCGCGGCCCGTCGGCGAAGGGGAAGAAGGCATCGGATGCGGCCACCGACCCGGCTGCCCGCTCCCCGGCGCGTTCAATCGCCAGGCGGCACGAGTCGACGCGGTTCACCTGGCCCATGCCGACGCCGACGGAGGCACCGTCGTGGGCCAGGAGGATGGCGTTGGACTTCACTGCGCGGCAGGCCCGCCACGCGAAGACCAGGTCGGCCAGGGTCGCCTCGTCGACCGCATCCCCCGCTTTGAGTTCCCAGTTCGCGGGGTCGTCGCCGGGCGCGTCGATGCGGTCGGGTCGCTGGAGCAGGGCACCCCCGGAGATGGGGTGCAGGACACGTTCCCGGTGCGTGTACGGGGCGGCCTTCAGCAGTCGCAGGTTCTTCTTCGCGGTGAGGATCGCCAGGGCCTCCGGTTCGAAACCGGGGGCGATCACCACCTCCGTGAAGATGTCCTTGATCTGTTCGGCCAGTTCCACGGTGACGGGACGGTTGGCGGCGATCACCCCACCGAAGGCGGAGACCGGGTCGCAGGCGTGGGCCCTGCGATGGGCCTCCGCGATGTCGGAACCCACCGCGATCCCGCACGGGTTGGCGTGTTTGATGATCGCGACACACGGCTCGGTGAAGTCGCCCGCGGCGCGGTGGGCGGCCTCCCCGTCGGTGTAGTTGTTGTAGCTCATGGGTTTGCCGTGCAGCAGCTCGGCCTGGGCGATTCCCTCCGGACCGGGCGGGTAGGTGTAGAGGGCCGCGGCCTGGTGGGAGTTCTCGCCGTAGCGCAGGTCCTGCTTCTTCTCCCAGGCCGCGCCCAGCCAGTCCGGGAACCCGTCCCCGGCCGGGGTGGCCACGTTGGCCCCCATCCAGGAGGCCACGGCGATGTCGTAGGAGGCGGTGTGGCGGAAGGCCTCGGTGGCGAGGTCGCGGCGCTGCTGGAGGGTGAAACCACCCTCGGTGAGGGCGGCCAGGACGGCGGGGTACTGCGATGTGGAGGTGACCACCGCGACACTCGGGTGGTTCTTCGCGGCGGCACGCACCATCGAGGGCCCGCCGATGTCGATCTGTTCAACGCATTCGTCGGTCCCGGCACCGGATGCGACGGTGGCCTCGAACGGGTAGAGGTTGACCACCACCAGGTCGAAGGGGGCGACGCCGAGCTCCTCCAGCTGGGAGACGTGGGCGGGCAGGCGGCGGTCGGCGAGAATACCGGCGTGGACGCGCGGATGGAGTGTCTTGACGCGACCGTCGAGACATTCGGGGAATCCCGTCAACTGCTCGACGGGGGTCACGGGAATCCCCGCCGTGGCGATCCGGGTCGCGGTGGATCCCGTGGACACCAGTTCCACCCCGGAGGCGTGGAGGGCGGTGGCCAGCTCCTCCAGGCCCTCCTTGTCGTAGACGCTGAGCAGCGCGCGGCGCAGCTGAATCCGATCGGTCATTTCTCTCCTTCGTTCCAGGCACGCACGGTCTCCACCAGCAGGCGGCGTTCCACCACCTTGATGCGTTCGTGAAGCGTTTCGACGGTGTCATCGGGCAACACATCGACAGCCCCCTGCGCCAGGATCCTACCGGTGTCCACCCCGGAGTCCACGAGGAAGACCGTGGCACCGGAGACCTTCACCCCATGGTTCAGGGCATCCCTCGGCCCGTGCATCCCGGGGAAGCTGGGCAGCAGCGCGGGGTGGGTGTTGATGGTGCGTCCCCCGAAACGGGCGAGGAAACTGGCCCCCAGCAGCTTCATGAACCCCGCCGAGGCCACCAGGTCCGGTTCGAAACCGGCGACGATCCCGGTCAGTTCGGCATCCCACACGTCGCGGTCCGATCCCTTTGCGTAGGGATGGGCGACGGCGGGCACCCCCGCGGCGCGGGCCCGTTCCAGGGCGTGGGCGGCGGGCTGGTCGGAGACCACCGCCACGACCCGGGCATCCACCTCCCCCGCCGAAACGGCGTCGAGAAGAGCCTGCAGCAGGGTCCCCGAGCCGGAAACCAGCACCACCACGCGAGTCGTCACCGAACAACCGTAGCGCCGAGCCTCACGCCACCCGGAACCGGCCAAGAGAGTTTCACCGGTCGCGGAGCAGGACATCGCCATCGGCCACCACCCGCCAGTTGGCACCACCGGCTTCTTCCCGCAGGGTGAGGCCACACCCCGAAAAGACCCGTTGACTGGTTGGCGACACACGATCCTGCAACCACGTCAACGCAATATCCGCTAGCGTCGAGGCATGCCGCATCCCCATTCGCACCGACCCGGGCATCCGCACGGGAAACCTTTCGGAGCCCGCCCGAACCTGGACTTCGACCGAGCCCCGTTCATAGTGATCTGGGAGACCACCCAGGCCTGCGACCTGGCCTGCCGGCACTGCCGCGCCTCCGCGCAACCACTGCGCAACCCGAACGAACTGACCACCGCGGAGGCGTTGAAGCTCCTCGACGACGTCCGGAAGTTCGGGCGCGTGGTGTTCGTCTTCTCCGGCGGGGACGCCTTCAAACGTCCCGACATCATCGAACTGGTGCGGCACGGAGCCGACATCGGACTGCGCATGGCCATCACCCCCGCCACCACTTCGCTCGCCTCACGTGAGCAGCTCCAGGCCCTCAAGGACGCGGGCCTGAGCCGGCTGGCTGTCAGCCTCGACGGGTCCAACGCGACCATCCACGACGAGTTCCGCCGGGTGGAGGGCAGTTTCGCGCATGGCCTGCGCATCCTCCGCGAGGCCCAGGAGATCGGCCTGACCACCCAGGTGAACACGGTGGTGCGCAAGGCGAACCTCGACGACATGGAAGCCATGTGCCGGCTCATGACGGAGTTGGGAATCGTCTTCTGGGAGGTTTTCTTCCTGGTGCCGATGGGGCGTGCCAGGAAGGAGGACGTCGCCTCGGCCGAAGGGTTCGAGGCCGTTTTCAACCAGCTCTACGACCTGTCCAAGACCGCTGCCTTCGACATCAAGGCGACCGCCGCGCCCCAGTACTCGCGGGTCGTCATGCAGCGCAAACGCGCCGAGGCGCGGGCCGGGGCGGACACCGACCTGGACGTGCTGACCTCCGGGATGCACTACTCGCAGCAGGACGGCATCGGCCGCGCCCGCAACGTCAATGACGGCGACGGCTTCATGTTCATCTCCCACGTCGGAGACATCTACCCGTCGGGTTTCCTGCCCATCAAGGCGGGCAACATCCGAACCGACGACATCGAGGAGGTCTACCGGCACTCCCCGCTGTTCACGACGTTGCGGGACCGCAGCCTCCTGAAGGGCAAGTGCGGTGTCTGCTCATACCGTTCCTTCTGCGGCGGTTCACGGGCCCGCGCCTACGCTATGACGGGCGACTACCTGGCGGAGGAACCCTTCTGCGCCCACGAACCGCATCTCTCCCCGAAGCCGCTGCCATCCCACTGAAACGCCGATTGACGTCCTTCCCGGAAAGCAGGTCCCGATTGGGGTTGCGCCCCGATCCACCGCCGCTGGGTCACCGGGGCGCCGCAGCCGATCAGTTCTTCCCCGATGCCCCGTTGTCCTTCCCGCGGCGCTGTCTGGTGGTTTCCTCCTCGGCCTCGGTGTCGACCCTCCGCCAAGTCGGCCACTCCCGCCTGGCGAGTCCCACCACGAGGCCCGTCACCAACCCGGACAACCCGAGGATGCAGGGGGCGGTGATCGCCAGGCTGCCGAGCCTGACCCCCATGTGGGAGAGACGATGCGTTCCCAGACCGCCCGATGAGAACCAGGCCAGCAGGAACAGCAGGGCACCCGCGGCGATCCCGGCCGCGCCTCCGGCGAGCGCGGTCTCGTAGAACCGCTCGGAGGACCGGTTCAGTGCGACGATGAGCCCCGCCAGCACCCCCGCGACCGCTCCGCCCAGCAACCACAACCAGACCAGGTCCGGCACCGGGCCCGGTGCGGGAACCGCCCCCAGCACGGGAATGGACGGGAGGAATCCGAGGCTCGTCCCGTTCATGTTGAGCAGCGTCCCCTCCCCCAGGGCGACTCCCGCTCCCAGCGCCCAGGCCATGGCCCAGATGACCAGGTTCGGAAGCCAGATCAGCTGCATGACCACGAGCAGGATTCCCGCAGTGACGTCACCACCGAGTCCGTCGGAGATACCGGCGATGCGATCACGCCCCAGGATCAGCACGACCGTGAGCAGCGCGGCCCCGGTCCCCACGCAGGTGAGGACGGCCACCCCGACCGCCCGGGGCAACGAACGCAGCCTCGGGGGCAACTGCTCACCGGGGTCATACCCGACGGCACGCGCAGCGCCCCACAACCCGGAGATGCCCCCGAGCAGGAGGCTTCCCAGCAGCGCCCGGAACACCGAGGTCTCCGGGACGACGAACGCGATCAGGGTTATGGAGGCGACATAGGTGCCCGCGTAGGTTCCCCCGATCTTCAGCACCAGCGTCTGCAGATCGGTGGTTTCGTCGAGAGCGGAACGGGCCGCCAAGCCGGCGACGGGGATCCCGAGCAGCAGCAGGACCAGGCTCAGGCCAAGCGGCGCGATACTGACCAGCTGCCCCCCGATCATGGTCGCCGAACCGTTGGCGAGCAGCAATGCGCGGGAGGCCAGCCCGAGCGCATCGGGCAGTTGTGAGTTCGGGGAGGTCAACCACCCGAGCGCCGCAGGACCCGCCATCAGGAGCCACCCCCCGGCAACCACCGCGAGCGCTCCCAGCGGGGTCAATGTGAACCATGGGATGGTCATCTGAGGCCTCGCGACACGGGCGGCCTCAGCCACATCCACGGCTATCATCCGATGCCGGGAACCACGTTCCGCCACACCAGCCTCCTTCCTTGATCCGACAGATCACCGAAGTCATGGGTAACCTGTACCAGTGAGATGCCGCCCGGAAGGCGGTTCGTCGTCCGCGTGGAGGTGAACATGACTGACTCCGGCAAGCAGCGTCCCCGCAGGGCCTTCTCGACGGACGACGCCCAGCCGGATGGCGTCGACGATACACGCAGCGGGCACGCAGGCCGGGCCCGACGCGGCGCCGCCGATGACATCGACTCGCCGTTCACCCGCCCTCCCTCATCCCCTCAGGAAACCGTTGTCCCGGCCCCGGTCCTGCCCGGCAAGGAGCGGCGGGCCACGCCGGGTTCCGGACCCGGCAGAAGAGCCAGAAGATGGGACGGGCTCGACGACGAGACCACCCCGACGGACCGTGACTCCGGATCCCCAACCGCCACTCACGCCGCGGTTTCCCCCACACCGCCACCGCGCAGTCCCCAACGCCAGGCTCAGCAGTCCACCTCCTCCTGGGACGGCTGGCCCGAGCAGCAGCACTCCCAGCCGGTCCCGGAAACCCCTCAGCCCCGGGCCGCGGCGCATCGCTCCCCCGCCCGGGCCGCCGAACCCGAACCGGAACCCGACGGCCTCCGGCGGGAGAAGGAAACCCGGAGGAGTCGCCGCGAGAAATCCGCGGCCTCCACGGGCTGGTTCTCGCACCACAAGCGGATTGTCACCACGTGGGTGGTGGCTGCCATCGCGGCGGCCGTCCTGATAGCGGGCGGGGTCTTCGTGTTCTCCCGATCAGCAGGTCCGGGTGCCGCCGGCAGCGCCAACCCGAGCACCTCGGATGTCAACAGCGACCCGGTCAATCTCGCTGACACCTCGCTCCTCGACACCTCGGATGCGGCCCTCATCGAACCGGCCGCCAGCTGGAGCATCACCCAGACCATCACGGAGAAGGGCAAGGAAACGCTCCGCAAGGTGAACTGCCTGGACTCCGACCCGGCGGAGATCAACACGACGGTCACCCTCCAGCGCGCGATTGGAACGCAGCAGGAGGACAAGCTGGCCCTCATACACCAGGTCGATGCTTACGCCAACGAGGAGACCACCAAGAAGGTCTACGAGCAGCGCGCCACTTCCCTGGCGTCCTGCTCCGCGATACCTGCCCTGATCACGGGCTCCTCGACCATCACCGAACTCGGCGACGATGTGCTGCAGATGAGCGTCGTCCAGGAGGACATCGCCCAGCACCACACGATCCTGCTGGTGCGCACCGGCAAGGTGATCAGCCTGCTCGACGTGGCCCGGAACAACGGCGCCGTCGACCCGAAGGGCGCGGTGAGCGCCCTGCAACGCCCTCTGACCGCTACCTGTGAAGCCGCTGCCGGCACCTGCCCCGGCACTCCCACGGTCACCCCGGCCGCCCCGCCCGCCGCCAGCCCGCAGGGCTGGCTTATCCCGAACGACATCCCGATCATCGCCCCCGGTCACCTGGCCTGGAGCGGCGGCGGCCTGAAGGAGGTGGAGTCCTCCGGGATGGGCTGTGAGGGCTTGAACCTGACCAGCGAGCAGGGACCCACCGACCGCAAGCAACGCTCCTACACTGTCGGCTCCGCCGACGAGGCCTTCAAGGTTTTCGGCATCACCCAGTACCGTTTCGCCTTCGCCGACGAGACCGCCGCAACCACCTTCGGGGATCTGCTCTCGGAGAATCTGGCCTCCTGCGCCAAAAGGGTCGCAGCGTCCAAGGTCACGGAACTGAGCCCCGTGGCCACCGACGGCAGCGACGGCCCCGCGGTGACGGCCCGGCTCTTCGAGGTGAAACAGCAGGTCTCCGACGACGGCGCCCAGCGGCCGCACCAGGTGATAGTTGCCAGGTCCGGGACGGCCGTCAGCTACCTGCTGTTCACCGGTGTCGGGGAAAGCAAGTTCACCGAGGATCAGCTCAAGACCCTGGCCGTCAGGGTCGGCCAGCGCATCACCCAGGGATAACGGCCCGGGGCGGAGGTCACACGCCCGGTCGCGGCGCGCCGGACTGCGCGCGTCCAGGGGAAATCCGGTTCGCGTGTGCCGTCGGGATGGTCAGGGTTTGCACTGGTCGAATGCCCGGTCGGATCAGGAAAAACCCGGACTGAATCCATGATTTTGAGAGCTTGCTGAGAATTGCTAGGGTTTCCGTCGGATGACCATCAAGATGCGGAGAACAGCCTTGAATCACACCGAGATGGCCAGCGCCCCGAAACGGGCCATGGTCGAGGTCGATTGTTCCGGCCTCTCTGACGAGGAGTCCGATCTGAACAAAGTCGTGGAGGCCTCCACGGCTCCCCCCACGAGGCGCCGCCGACGTCTCGGCCGGGTCTCGATAGCATCCGGTCTGGCCGGCCTGTTGGCGGTCGGCACCCTCTTCAGCTGGGCCTGGTACTCCCGGACCTCCGGGAACGAGATCGTGTCCGATCAGGTGGCCAGCGACGCCGCCGTCCCGGATGCCGCCGCCCAGGCGGTGGAGCAGGGTTTCGGTCACTCGGGTGATTCCTCCCGCTCCGGGGCCCGCGGCAACCTGGACTCCGCCGTTGCCGACGAGAACGCCAAGGAGCACGACGCATCCCTGAAGTCATCCCGCGACAGCGCCCTGGAGACCAGCGCGAACGAAACCGCCGCTGAACGCGAACAGCTGATGGAGGCCGACCTCAAGCTCGTGGCCGCACAGGCGGAGAAACTTGAGGCCGAGAAGAAGCAGGCCGAGGAACGCCTCAGCAGCGCACGCACGGCACTCAAGAAGGCCGGCGTCGACCCCTCCCAGATCTCCAACGCCGACCTGGCCGCCGCTGCCGCCGGGGGCGGTTCCATGCCCGTCAAGGAGAACTACACCATCGGCGCCAGCTTCGGCCAGACCGGTTCTTGGTCCCGCTACCACACGGGGCAGGATTTCCCGGCCCCCGTGGGCACCCCCATCTACGCCGCCGCATCCGGCATCGTGCTGAGCCCCACCGCCGCCTCCTGGGCCGGCAACAACGTGGTGATCATGCACCTGAACGGCGGCACCACCCTGTACGCACACCAGTCCCAGGTCGTGGTGAAACCCGGACAGGCCGTCAAGGCCGGCGACCTGATCGGCTACGTCGGTGTCACGGGCCGCTCCTTCGGTGCCCATCTGCACTTCGAGTACTACCCGCCGGGCACCACCCCCGGCGACGTCTACAAGGCCACCGACCCGATGGCATTCCTGCGCAGCCAGGGCGTCACGATCCGGTAGCGGTGAATTCCTGATTCCCTCCCGGCCCCGCGCATCGGCGCGGGGCCGGGAGGTTTTTCTACAGCTTCTCCATGGGGGCGTGGCTGATTGCGAGGCGTTTCTTTCCCGCGGAACCGAAATCCACGTCCACCTGCTGCTTCGGACCGGTGCCGTGAACGGCCAGCACCGTTCCGAGCCCGAAGGCCGTGTGCGCCACGCGATCCCCGACCGCCAGGTCGCTGACCGCCGGGCGTTTCCCCCCACCCGACCCGAAACTCAGCGCATCCCTGGTCCGTGACCTGCGTTCCGCGCTGCTGGCCGCCCAGGTGGTGGGGGCCTCCCCGAGACGACGCCAGTCCATCAACCCCGCCGGGATCTCCTCCAGGAAACGGGATGCCGGGTTGTGTGCCGGCTGTCCGAAGGTGACCCGCACCGTCGCGCGGGACAGGTGCAGCAGTTTACGAGCCCGCGTGATGCCGACATAGGCCAGCCGGCGTTCCTCCTCTAGTTCGTCCCGTGATTCCATGGCGCGCAGGTGCGGGAAGACGCCGTCCTCCATGCCGGTGAGGAACACCGTGTCGAACTCCAGGCCCTTCGCGGTGTGCAGGGTCATGAGGGTCACCACCCCCTGTCCTTCCTCCCCTTCCGGCACCTGGTCGGAGTCCGCCACCAGGGCGATCCGCTCCAGGAAGGCGGGCAGCGAGGCATCGGGTTCGGGCATTCCAGCCGCCAACCCGGATTCGTTCTCCTCGTCGAGATCGACGGCGGTCGCGGCGGCAACGAACTCCGCTGCCACGTTCACCAGTTCCTCCAGGTTCTCCAGGCGCGTCTCGTCCTGGGGGTCGGTGGAGTTCTGCAACTCGGCGAGATACCCGGATTCGGTGAGCACCGAGGTGAGGATCTCGTCGGCGGGATCGCCCTGGGCCATCCTGACGCGGTGCCGTTCGATCAGGTCCACGAAACCGCGGATCTGCTTCGCCGACCGGGTGGCAAGGCCCGGCGCCTCCTCGCTGCGGGAGAGGGCCTCGAAGAAGCAGATGCGCTCCGCAGCTGCCAGCGACGAGACCGCGGCCTCCGCCCGATCCCCGATACCGCGTTTGGGAACGTTGAGGATCCGCCGCACCGACACGTCATCGGCAGGGTTCGCGATGGCCCGTAGATAGGCGATGGCGTCGCGGATCTCACGGCGTTCGTAGAACCTCACCCCACCGACCACCCGGTAGGGCATCCCGACGCGGATGAAAACCTCCTCAAGGGCCCGGGACTGGGCGTTGGTCCGGTAGAACACCGCAACGTCGCCGTAGCGGGCACGACCCTGGTCGACGAGCCGATCGATCTCCCCCGCCACGAACTGCGCCTCGTCGTGTTCGGTGTCGGCCACCCATCCGACGATCGGGGCGCCATCCCCCAAGTCGCTCCACAGCGCTTTGTCGCGGCGCCCCCGGTTCCTGGCGATCACCGCGTTGGCGGCCTGGAGCACGGTGTTGGTGGAGCGGTAGTTCTGGTCCAGCACGATCGTCCGGGCCCCCGGGAAGTCCTTCTCGAAATCGAGGATGTTGCGGATCGTCGCCCCCCGGAAGGCGTAGATGGACTGGTCCGAGTCACCCACCACCATCAGCTCGGCCGGTTCCACGGTCGGCGCCCCGGTGGCCGGAGAGGTGGTCTGCCCGCAGAGCTCGCGGATCAGGGCGTACTGGGCGTGGTTGGTGTCCTGGTACTCGTCCACCAGCACGTGACGGAACCTTCGGCGGTACTTCTCGCGGATCTCGGGGAACGCCTGGAACAGGTTCACTGTGGTCATGATCAGGTCGTCGAAGTCGAGGGCGTTGGCGGCCCTCAACCGCGCCTGGTAGTCCTCGTAGACCTCGGCGTTGGCCTTCTCCACCGGCCCCGAGGCCTGCTCCTTCGCGGTCTCGAAGTCCACCAGGTCGTTCTTCCAGCCGCTGATGGCGTTCATCACCGCACGCACCGGAAACCGTTTCGGGTCGAGTTCCTGGTCCCGCATCACCAGCGACACCAGACGTTTCGCATCGGTGTCGTCATAGATGGAGAAGGATTTCGCGATGCCGAACCGGTCGATCTCGGAACGCAGGATGCGCACGCAGGCCGAATGGAAGGTGGAGACCCACATCAGCTTCGCCCGGTTCCCGACCTGTTCGGCCACCCGCTCCCGCATCTCGGCGGCGGCCTTGTTGGTGAAGGTGATGGCCAGCACGGCGCCGGGATGCACGCCCCGGACCCCCACCAGGTGGGCGATGCGCCGGGTCAAAACCCTCGTCTTGCCGGAACCGGCACCGGCCACCACCAGCACGGGGGAACCGGCGTGGAGCACTGCCTCCCGTTGCGGTTGGTTCAGGTCCTCGAGCAGTTCCCTCTCATCGACGGCCCGCGCCGCAGCCCGCGGAGAAGGTTTGGCAACGGCCGCCTCGTCGGGCGCGAAAACGGCGGCAAGATCGGGGAAGAGGGAGTCAGACATCGTGCCATCACCGTAATAGGCTTGGCCGTCATGAGGCGAGTCCTGAGGTTCCTCCGTGTCGCGATTCCCCGGATAAGCGTCGGCCTGCTGCTGGCGCAGATCGCCTTCATGATCGGCATAACCGGGTGGGAGTCGCTGCGGAAGAAGCACCGGAAGCTGCGGCGTTTCCCCTACTCCCCCGCCAAACCGGTGGCCGTCGGCCAGGACGAGGTCACCGTCTACACCTTCGGCGAGGAGCTCTACCGTGACATGCTCGCCGCCATCGAGGGGGCCCGGAAGGTGGTGAACTTCGAAACCTACATCTGGAAATCCGACGAGGTGGGTGAGGCCTTCAAGGATGCGCTGGGCCGGGCGGCGGCCCGTGGGGTCGAGGTGAACGTCATCTGGGACGATTTCGCGAACCTCGTGGTGCCGCGTCGCTTCTTCAACATGCCGGAGGGGGTGCTCGCGCTCCGGCACCCGGCCTTCCCGAAACCCTGGTCACCAAGAACCTGGGGACGCGACCACCGGAAACTTCTCATCGTCGACCACGAGAAGGGGTTCATCGGCGGCTACAACATCGGCAAACTGTACGCGCAGCAGTGGCGCGACACCCACGCCCGCGTGATCGGGCCGGGGGCTGCGGAACTGGAGAACGCCTTCGTTGATTTCTGGAACCAGAACGCCTGCCGGCAGGGGCTGCCCAAGCTTTCCAACGATCAGCAGCGGCGCTGGGAATCCCCGTTGAAGGTGCACCGGAACGTGCCCCGGATTCAGGTCTACCCGATCCGCAACATGTACCTCGAGGCCATCGACCGCGCCACCGAACGCATCTGGCTGACCCACGCCTACCTCATCCCCGACGAGGACCTGGTGGCCGCGCTCCGTGACGCGGTGAAACGCGGGGTGGATGTCCGGATCATCGTTCCCGACCGTTCCAACCACGCCGTGGCGGACTGGTTGTCGCGGGGTTTCTACACCGACCTGTTGAACTCCGGAATCCGTCTGTTCCTCTACCAGGGGGCGATGGTGCACTCGAAGACCGCGGTGATCGACGGCGCCTGGTCGACCATCGGAACCGCGAACCTGGACCGCCTAAGCCTGTGGGGCAACTACGAGGCGAACCTCGAGATCACCGACCGCGACGTGGCCGCCCACATGGAACACATCTTCTCCGTC
Source organism: Arachnia sp. (assembly GCF_057238465.1). Lineage (NCBI taxonomy): Bacteria > Bacillati > Actinomycetota > Actinomycetes > Propionibacteriales > Propionibacteriaceae > Arachnia > Arachnia sp. The sequence goes on along the minus strand of NZ_DBHHFZ010000008.1, from coordinate 93,710 downwards.
GACGAGGACAACACCGTGGAGCTGACCGCCGAGGCCTGGCTCCGCCGGCCCTGGTGGAAGAAGTTCGCTGAATCCCTGCTCAGCCCCTGGCGTCCACTGTTCTGACCGAAACGGGGATGAACCGGGGGTTCACCTGACGGTGTTCATCCCCTCCGTGGGGCATACTTGGTACATGTTCACGATCATCGCGTACATCATCATCGGTCTTATCGGCGGCACGATCGCCAAGGCGATCATGCCCGGGGAGGAAGGCGGCGGCTGGGTCGCCACTGCTGCCCTAGGAGCCTTCGGTGCTCTTCTCGCCGGTTGGCTCGGCCAGCTGATCTTCGATTCCTCCTACCAGGGGATCTTCTCCATCAAGGGCCTGATCTTCTCCGTGGTCGGCGCCATCATCATCCTGGCTGTGCAGGGCTGGTTCAAGAAACGCAAGGCCTGATATCAGGAGACCTGTGTTCGCGGGATCACCCGTCAGGGTGATCCCGCGAACCACGTCTCGAAAGCCGCAGATTCCTGATTCACACCAGATGCCGGTCCGTAGCCCACTTGGTGAGTTGATGTCGGTTGCTCAGTTGGAGTTTCCGCAGCACCGACGAGACGTGGGTTTCCACGGTCTTGATGGAGATGAAAAGTTCCCGCGCCACCTCACGGTACGAGTAGCCGCGAGCGATCAGTTTCAGCACCTCGCGTTCCCGGGAGCTGAGCCGGTCCAGTTCCTCATCGATGTTGGAGATGTCGACGGCACCGGAGAAGGCGTCGAGCACGAAACCGGCCAGACGCGGAGAGAACACGGCATCCCCGGAGGCCACCCGCTGGATGCCCTCGACGAGTTCCTCCGACGAGATCGACTTCGTAACGTAACCCCGGGCGCCCGCCCGGATGACACCGATCACGTCCTCCGCGGCATCGGAAACCGACAGCGCCAGGAATTTCACATCGGGCGCCTTGGCGGCGACCTGTTTGATCACCTCGGCCCCGCCGCCTCCCGGCAGGTGAACGTCGAGCAACACCACATCGGGTTTCGTCTCCAGGATCGAGGCAACCGACGACGCCACGTCGTGGCCCTCCCCCACCACCTGGCACAGTTTCCCGATCTCGTGTCGCACCCCGGCGCGAAACATGGCGTGATCATCCACGAGCACCACCCGCAGCTCTTCCAGCGGTTTGCCCTGTTCCTGATTCATCGACTCAGCTCCAACCTGACCTCGGTACCTTCGCCCGGGGCCGTGCGGATCCGGGCCGTCCCTCCATAGCGCTCCATCCGCGCCCTGATCGATTCTTTCACGCCCCGCCGATCCGGGCGGATCGCGGCCTCATCGAACCCGCATCCACGGTCCCGGATGAACACCTCGACACGCTCGGGTTCAACCTCGGCGAACACGTCGACCCGGGATGCTCCGGAATGCTTTGCGGCGTTCGTGACGGCCTCACCCGCCGCCTGCACCAACGCCGTGGAGGCCTCGTCAAGGTCCATGTCGCTCACGCAGATCACCTCGACCGCGATCGGGAACCGCTCCTCGACGTCGATCCGCATCTGCTCCAGGGCACCCTTGAGGGTCTGCGCCCGGGTCTCCTCCCCGTAGAGCCAGGTGCGCAGCTCCCGTTCCTGGCGGCGCGCCAGCGAGGCCACCAGGACGGGATCGTCGGCCTGGCGCTGGATCAGGGCCAGGGTTTGCAAAACGGAGTCGTGCAGGTGGGCGGCCATGTCTGCCCGCGCCTCGGCACGCAACCGTTCCCGATCCGCGGTCCTGACCCGCGACCAGAGACGAAGCAGCCAGGGAGCCATGACGACGGCCACTCCCGCGAGAAGCGCGACGGCCGCCGCGACCACCGTCTGGAGTCCCTCCCAGCCGAACTGGGAGGCGAGCAGCCAGCTGGTCCCGAAACCCACCAGGATCAACCCACCGACGAGCCGCGCGACGCTGGCGATCGTCTTGGCGCGCGATCCGGACTGCTTATCCGGGGAGCGTGTCCTCAAACCGCCCCCGTCGGCCTGGAACCAGATCAGAACCACACCGACGCCCGCCATCAGAAGCGGCCAGAACAGGGACATCCCCCGGCCGGCCTCGGTGTCATCGCCGGGGATCATTCCCCACAGCACCCCGGCTATCAACGCCCCGACGGAGAACAACATTCCCGCGTCGATCCGTCTGTTGACCCGCTGCGGCCGCATGCTGGCCCGGGTCGCGCCCTCGAGTCCGGGTGCCTCCTCACGCTCACCTGCGGGCACCAGGGCCCACAGCACCCCGTACAGAAATATCCCCAGGCCGTTGAAGAACGCCAACAGCACGAAGGCCACCCGGATCCAGAGCACGGGCAACCGCAGATGCGCGGCGATCCCGCTCGCCACTCCGGCTATCGCCTTCTGGGAGAGGTCGCGTTGCAGCTGTGGGGGGTCGTTCGTGATGGACGGCTCGGAGGTCATGACCCTTAAAGGTTGACACGCCGGGAATCGCCGCGCCACCTCTCGAACCGGGTTTCAGGGCTCTTCAAGGACAACCTCAGGGGAAGTCCTGATGTCAGCTCACCGTTTCAGGGGTAAAACTGGAGGACATGAACGAACTGGTGGATCTGGGGGCGCTGCACCCGCGGCTTGCCCATCTGGACCGCCCGGCCGGTGGTTTCACTCCCGGGTTCTGCCGGGCCATCGGCTCTCGTTTCGGGATCGATCCGCTGCTGATACGCATCCTCTTCATCCTGACCTCCGCGTTGAGCGGGGTGGGTGTGATCGCATACGGCTGGGGAGTCCTGCTCACCCCACGCGCCGGGCGTCAGGCCTTCATCCATCGACTGCTTCCCGCGTTCAGCACCTGGACTCTCCGGACCCAGTGGACCATCATCGTCCTGAGTTCCACCCTGGTGGTGGCCGCGGTCTCCCAGTTGCTGTCCTCGCTGTCCTCCGTGTTGTTGCTGCCGTTGTTCGCCCTGGTGCTGTATCGCCGCTTGCGGGAGCCCCGTAGGCGCCCGGTCTCCCCCACCGTCCCCATCCCCGACGGGGAGCGATCCGCTGCCGAGGCCGATCCCCAGCTGCCCGTCGTGGATCTCTACGCCCCCGAGGCTCCTGAACCCCAGCCCCTCGAACACGGGCGGTGTTCCTGGTTCGGTACGGGGTTGGTGTTGTTCGTCGGCTATCTCGCGGCCACTGGGGTCGTCGTGTTTGATCTGTTGAACAATCCCCTCTTGAGTCTGTCCATCGTCCTCGGTGTCATCGGGGTGATGATCCTCGGATGGGGGCTGCTGGTGCGCAGCCGTCGCCTCCCCGTGGTGTTGCTGCTGCTCGCGGTCATGTTCGCCGGCACCACCGCTGCCCTTGCCACCAGCGAGGTGGAGAGGGCCGCAAACCCCGTCGAGGTCAGCTCCGGCCAGGAGCATCTCAACTATCAGTTCGTGATGACCGGTGAAGGAGTGGTGGATCTCCGGCACCTGCCCGCGGACAGCTCCATGTTCGTTCAGGTGCGGGCCGTCATGAGTGAGGTTCGCATCATGCTGCCAAGGCCGCCGGTCCGCCGCCAAGTGAGGGCCTGGGCGCTCGACGTGTCCTGGCCCGGGGGCACCGCTCCCCGGGAACACGATCCCGAGGAGCGGGGAATCCAGTTGTTCATAGACGGGTATCTGTCCAGCGTGGAAGTGGAGTACCCCTCATGAAACGGCTGGATGTTCCGACCATGGTCACGGGTGTGATCGTCACCGGTTTCGCGGCTGTCTCCGCGTGGGCCGCCCTCGGACAGGGATTCGTCATCCCCATGAGGATGTTGTTCGCGGGTGTGCTGCTGGTGGCGGGTTCGCTGGGGTTGATGATCATCCTCGGAAGTTCACCCGGAGACAGGAAAACCAACGAAAGGAAGAAATGATGGCACTCGTTCGTTCGGACTCCGACAAGTGGATCGCAGGCGTCGCCGGAGGCATCGCCGAAGCGACCGGCTACGACTCCAGTACCGTGCGCCTGGTGCTCGCGCTGCTCATGGTGTTCGCCGGTTCCGGTCTCCTGATCTATTTCGTTCTCTGGGCCATCATGCCCCGCCCCACGGGTGGTTCCCTGGCCGAGGACGGACTGCGGGAGGTCAACAGGTGGCGCCGGGAACGGCACCGCTGATCCCCACTCCCGGGCGTCCCATCGGCCGGCGCCTTGTCCGTGAAACAGGCGGGGTGGCGTGTTCCGGCGGACCGTATCCGAAGCGTTCCGCCGGGCACCCACCCCTCCGGACGGCGTCATGACGCGCAGATCGAGTGCGACTACGGTCTCAGCGTCCTGCGGAATTCGCTGGGAAGCATTCCGGTTTCACGTTTGAACAGCGCCGAGAACCGACTGGCGCAGGTGTATCCCACGGCCCGCCCCACCTGTTCGATGGTGAGACCGGGCTGGCGCAGCAGCATCTCGGCCCGGTTCATGCGCCGCTCCTGGACGTACTGGGTGAGTGTTTTCCCGTTCGCCCTCTTGAAGGTTTCCTTGAATTTCGTGGGGCTCATGCAGGCGATCAAGGCCAGATCCGAGACGCGCAGATCCGCGGAACAGTGGTCGTCTATGTAGCGCACCACGTCGTGGATGCGCTCGCGGTCGATGGGGTTCAGAGGCCTGGTCTCCCGGGGCTGGACACGCCTGGACCGCTCGACGATGAGTCCCATCGCCTCGAGCACCTTTCCCTCGTAGTAGAGCTCATTGCGGTACGCGTCGCCCGGTTGCGGCCAGAGCTTGGACAGCAGCGCCCTCATCTCGGGGAACTCGTCGCCACTGCCCAGCGCGACGAAGGCCTGCTCGACGCTGTGGAACTCACCGTTGAACTCTTTGGCGAGGTATTTCTCGGCGAACTCGGGCGCCATCTCGATGGAGACGCTCTGAACGGGGACTGTGTCATGGACGACGCCTCGCCAGGGACCGCCTCCGATGCTCTGTCCCCAGATGGAGTCCGTTTTGAGTTTGCGGTAGGGGCTGAACTCCTCCCCCGAGACGGACTTGAACCATGCGACGGTCAGATAGCTCGGCGGATCCGATTCCATGACGTAATCGCCCGTCATGACGAAATCGTGAATGCTGATGGTCCACAGGGCCTCCTCGGGGGACAGGAAGTGAAACCATCCGTTCAGTTTCTCGCCCCGAGATCTGTACGAGACCCAGAGCGGACCGAACCCGCGGGGGGATTCCGTTGTCACGAACGGCGAGCCCCCCAGGCTGGGCTCCTGAAACGGTTTCTTCACCCTCCCGTCCTTTCATCATGTGACGATGGGACACAAATCTGTGCGGATGGGACGGAACATCCCCCGGAAAACTCGGCTGATCCACGCACTTCCATATACTGACGGGTGAAAAATAGCATAGGCTAACCTGATACGAAAGGACGGATGATGGGATCGTCCGCCGCTGATACACGCGCGAGGGGGCTCACCGCCCGCGACTTGGTCACCACCGGTGTGTTCACGGCGCTCTACCTGGTGTTCATGATGGTGGGAGGCGTGTTCTTCGCCACGAACCCCGTGCTCACGTTCTGGATGCCGGCCGCTGCGGCGTTGCTCACGGGGCCGGTCTACCTGCTGCTCATTGCCAAGGTCCCCAAACACGGCCCCCTCATCATTCTCGGCGTCGTCGAGGGGGTGTTCCTGTTCGTCACGGGCATGTACTGGGCGTGGGCGGTGGCCTGTGTCGTGCTCGGTGTCGTCGCCGACCTGCTCGCCAGCGCCGGGGGTTTCAAGAACAAAGCGCTGAACTTCACGGCATTCATCCTGTACTCGCTGTCACCCATGGGGTCCTACCTCATGCTCTGGGTCGATCCGAGCGGCTACACGTCATACCTGACGGGAAGTGGCGCGGAACACGCCTACATGGACACGATGATGTCCACGGCCACGGAATGGATGCTTCCCGCGATGATCCTCGCCACCATCGCCTGCGCCATCGTGAGCGGCCTGGTGGGCATGCGCCTGCTGCGCAGGCAGTTCGAAAAAGCCGGCGCGACGGCATAGGGGAGGCCCGCGTTGACATATCAGGTCACGTTGGGATCCCTTGCCTCACGCCGGAAGACTCCTTCGAAAAAAGGCATCCGCCTTGATCCGCGGACCAAACTCGCGGCGATAGCAGCCATGGCGGTCGCGGTGGCGCTCGCCTCGAACATGATCTGCGAGGCCGCCCTGATGGGCCTCGCCATCGTCTTCGGCGTGGTTCTGGGCAGGTGGAAGAGCTCCGCGGTCACGCTCGTCCTCTATGCGACGATCGTCACGGCAGCGCAGTTCATCCCCCACATGGGCGGCATCGCGCTGCGAACGTTGTTCTTTTCCTTCTTCCTGCTGATCCGCAAGGTTTTCGCCTGCGGTCTCATGGCGTACGCGACGATGGCTACCACCCCCGTCAATGAGCTGATGAGCGCGCTTGTGAAAATCGGCACGCCGCGCTCGGTGACGATCCCTGTTGCTGTCGTCGTGCGCTACCTGCCCGCGGTACGTGAGGACTGGGGGTTCATCAAGACCGCCATGCGGATGCGTGGACTCTCACCGACCCCTCTCGGTCTGATCCGGGCCCCGATGCGGACGATCGACTGCGTCTATGTCCCCGTGCTCATGAACGCGGGGCGCGTGGCCGACGAACTCTCCATGGCCGCGATCGCGCGCGGCATCGAGAATCCAACCAGGCGCACCTGTTATCTGCACATCGCCATGGGTTTCGCGGACTACGTGATGCTCGCTCTCTTCTGTGCCGCCGTCGTCGGTGCACTGGCCCTCAGGTTTCTCGCATGATCGGGTTCGATCACGTCTCCTTCTCGTACCGAGCGCCAGCCGCTGCCAACCGGGCGGGGGTCGAGGATGTGTCGCTGTCGGTGGGTTCCGGTGAGGTGGTCGTGCTCTGCGGCCGCTCCGGGTGCGGTAAATCAACCCTGCTGCGCCTGGCGGGCGGGCTCGCTCCCCGTTTCTTTCCAGGAGAGGTGCTGGGCAGTGTCCTGCTCGACGGGGAGGCCGTGGACGGACTCACCACGTGGGAGATCGCCCGGAGGGCGGGCTCTCTCTTCCAGAACCCACGCACCCAGTTCTTCAACGTGGACACCACCGGGGAGGTGGCGTTCGCCCTGGAAAGCGCGGGCCGGCCCGAGAAGGACATCCGGGCGCGCGTCGATGCGACCTTCGAGGAGCTGGGTCTGCGGTCCCTCGCGGACCGCAACATTTTCCGGCTCTCGGGTGGGGAGCGCCAGAAGGTGGCCTTCGCGAGCGTCTGGGCCATGCACCCCGCGAACCTGCTGCTCGACGAGCCGACGAGCAACCTGGATCTGCCCTCGATAGCGGACATGGCCGAGTTCGTGAAACACGCGAAGGAATCGGGGTGCGCAGTGCTCATTGCCGAACATCGCCTGTCCTGGTTGACCGGAATCGCCGACAGCTACGTGTTCCTGGAGAACGGGCACCTCCGTTGCGCAATGACGGCCGACGAGTTCGCCGCACTCGAAGCGGAGGATGTGAGCCGGATGGGCCTGCGGGTGCGCGACCCGGACGAAATAGTCCCACGCGCAGCCATGGCCAGCGAGGTTTCCACGGTCCGCGACGCGACCCCGAACCCCATCCTCGCGGCACGCGGACTCACTCTCGACCGCGGCGGTGAGCCCGTCCTCAGGGAGGTCGATCTGGATCTGTTCGCAGGTGAGGTCTGCGCCCTCATCGGCAGCAACGGGGCGGGCAAGACGACGCTGTGCCTTACGCTGTGCGGTTTCGAACCCAGGGCGCGGGGAACGGTCACGATCGGGGATGCGGCGGCCACCCGGAAGAAACGCACCCGGGTCTCGTCGATGGTCTTTCAGGACGTCAACTACCAGCTCTTCGCCGAGAACGTCGCCACCGAGGTGACCTTCGGCCTGTCGCGCCAGCGGGCCGGGGCCGTGGACACGGACACCATTCTGCGTGAGCTCGCCCTGGACGATGTGGCAGACAGGCACCCGGCGACGCTGTCCGGCGGCCAGAAGCAGCGCCTGGCCGTTGCCGCGTGCGTGGCTGCCGACAAACGGATCCTCGTGTTCGACGAGCCCACGAGCGGTATCGACCTGGACGGGATGCACCGCGTGGCCCGTCTGCTGAGACGGCTGGCGGGCCAGGGAAGGGCGGTCCTCGTGATCACCCACGACCTGGAGCTCATAGCGCGCGCCTGCGACCGGGTCCTGCACATGGACGGTGGCCGCGTCACCGAGCAGGCGCGGGTGGCCGACGAGTTCGACGCGATCCGGGAGATGATGGGTTCGTGAGGTCCTCGAAACCTGTGTGCTGCGTCACGACGGCGGCGTGGATCGTGGCGATCCCACGGATTCTTCTTCCAGATTCCAGATGCGGTTTTCATCTGAGCAGCCGGTAAGACAACTGAGGAGATGAAGACCGGAGGTGACTCCTACAACAGCTGCCTCTGCGCTTTGCAGCCACGTACCGAGCGCGATTAGTCCCACACCTACCGCACCAGTGCACGGGGGCCTGCGAGAGCCACTACTCCTCGCCCCAGCTTCGAGTCGGGGGTGACGTCCTTGGCGTCAAGCGATGGTGCTATTCGCGGTCGGGGTTGATCCAGCGGATGCCGTCGAAGCGGGCGAAGTCGCTGTCGAAGGAACATATGCCGGTACCGTGCTCGATGGCGAGAGCGGCCAGATGAGCATCCGCGACGAAGTTCCCGCGCAGATCGCCGTCGATGAGAAGCCGTCCGAGGATGTCGCTGTGGCGGTTCCCGGGGTTGGGCACCCAGGCCTGGTCGGCGTCCAGCCAGTCGGTGATGCACCTCCACGCGTCCGCTGGCTTCAGAGGGTTCGCGCTTATTCGTGGGTGGGTGATGATGCGTTGGAACGCCATCAGCGACACCCATGGCAGCCCCACACGTTCAACCCCGTTCATCGCTTCCTCCAGCCACGTCCGCGCGGAGGTGTGAAAGTGGGACTGCTCATCGACGGCGTAGAGCAGGACGTTGGCGTCGACGATCACCGGGCGTCCTCGACGTCGTACTGGTCGAGCAGCTCGAGCGTGCCGGCGACATCGGTGGCGTCGACCCTCAACCCGACGCCGGCAGTCCGCTGCCGGAAACGCGCGGGCTTCCGCTTCTGGGCCAGGCCCGCGCGTGCGAGCTCGTTGACGGCCTCGCCCAGACCGATGTGGCGCTCTCGGCGCAGGCGCTCCGCCGCAGCGGCGACCTCGGGATCGAGTCGTAGCGTTGTCCTCACGACACCACCGTAGCATCACAGATTCATGAATCACGCATCACTGATGCGATCCGCGCTTCGAGAGGACCTGGATTGGCCTGCCGGGAGATTCTTTTCAGCGTCAGGGAGTTGTGAAACGTTTCGCCCCGAGTCACTCCCATTCGATGGTGGCCGGCGGTTTGCTGGTGATGTCCAGGACCACCCGGTTGACCTCGGCACACTCGTTGGTGATCCGGGTGGAGATCTTCTCCAGCAGTTCCCACGGCAGTTTCGCCCAGTCCGCGGTCATGGCGTCGTCGGAGGTGACGGGCCGCAGCACGATGGGGTGCCCGTAGGTACGTCCGTCGCCCTGCACCCCGACGGAACGCACATCCGCCAGCAGCACCACCGGGAACTGCCAGATCTCCCGTTCCTTCCGGGCGTTCGCCAGCTCCTGGCGGGCGATGGCATCGGCGCGCCGCAGCACGGCCAACCGCTCGGCGGTCACCTCACCGATGATGCGGATCCCCAGGCCGGGGCCGGGGAAAGGATGCCGCCACACGAGTGAATCGGGCAGGCCGAGTTGCAGACCGACGGCCCGCACCTCGTCCTTGAACATGGTGCGCAGCGGCTCGATCAGCGTGAACTGGAGGTCTTCGGGCAGCCCGCCCACGTTGTGGTGCGACTTGATGTTCGCGGTACCCGCCCCGCCACCGGACTCCACCACGTCGGGGTAGAGGGTCCCCTGCACCAGGAAATCGATGCCACGTTCCCCCGCCAGCTTGGCGGCCATCGCCTCGAAGGTGCGGATGAACTCGCGGCCGATGATCTTGCGTTTCTCCTCCGGGTCCGAAACCCCTGCCAGGGCGCCGAGGAACCGCTCGGACTCGTCGGCCACCACCAGGTCCACCCCGGTGATCTCGACGAAATCCTCCTTGACCTGTTTGGCCTCCCCCTCACGCAGGAGGCCGTGATCGACGAAGACGCAGGTCAGCTGCGGCCCGATGGCCCGCTGCACCAGCGCCGCGGCAACCGCGGAATCAACCCCCCCGGACAGGGCGCAGAGCACGCGACTGTCCCCCACCTTGGCGCGAATTTCCGCGATGGCCTCGCTGACCATGTTCTCGGGAGTCCAGTCCGGGGTCAGCCCCGCGATGTGGAACAGGAAGTGTTCCAGCACCTGCTGCCCCCACTGGGTGTGCACGACCTCCGGGTGCCACTGCACCCCCGCCAGCTTCCGCATCCGGCACTCGAACGCGGCAACGGGGGCCCCTGCCGTGCGCGCCAGCACGTGGAAACCCTCCGGGGCGCGGGAGACGGAATCCCCGTGGCTCATCCACACGTTGAGCGTGTTCGGGAGGGTGGCCAGGAGTTTTCCGCTGTTCTGGATTGACAGGGGCGTGCGACCGTACTCGCGCTGCCCGGTCTTGGCCACCGAACCGCCCAGGGCCTGGGCCATCACCTGGAAGCCGTAGCAGATCCCGAAAACCGGGATCCCGGCCTCGAACAGCGCCGGATCGACCTGCGGTGCGTTGTCGGCGTAGACCGACGACGGCCCGCCCGACAGGATGATGGCCGATGGCTGCCTGGCCAGGATCTCCTCAACGGAGGCGTCGGAACCGATGATCTCGGAATAGACGTGGGCCTCACGGACTCGTCTGGCGATGAGCTGCGCATACTGGGCGCCGAAATCGACCACGAGTACCAGATCATGCTGGGAAGTCATGAGCGAGAGTCTAGGCCCAGCTGATCCAGTCGAGCCAAACGATGAGGCACCACGGCCAGGTGTCCAGCATGTGATACGACGGATCGTGGCGGGAATAGCGACGCCGAAGGGTCCGTTGTCACCTACATGACCGTTTACTCCAATGTCACCGAGCTCATCGGACGCACCCCCCTGGTCAAGCTGAACCGCATCGCCGGGGACAACGCGACCGTCATCGCGAAGCTCGAGTTCTACAACCCCGCCAACTCCGTCAAGGACCGCATCGGCGCCGCCATCATCGAGGCCGCAGAGGCCTCCGGCGAGCTGAAGCCGGGCGGCACCATCGTCGAGGGCACATCCGGCAACACCGGTATCGCGTTGGCGATGGTTGGCGCAGCGAAGGGGTACAAGGTGGTTCTGGCCATGCCCGAGACCATGTCCTTGGAGCGCCGGGCCCTGCTACGCGCCTACGGCGCTGAACTGGTGCTGACTCCCGGCCCGCTGGGCATGAAGGGGGCCGTCGCGAAGGCCGAGGAGATCGCTGAGGAACGTGGCGGCATTCTGGCCCGTCAGTTCGCGAACCCGGCCAACCTCGCCGTGCACCGCCGCACCACCGCCGAGGAGATCTGGGCCGACACCGACGGCAAGGTTGACATCTTCGTGGCCGGGGTGGGCACCGGTGGCACCGTCTCCGGGGTCGGTCAGGTGCTCAAGGAACACAAACCCGGGGTGAAGATCATTGCCGTCGAGCCCACCGAGTCGCCGATCCTGTCCGGTGGCCAGCCCGGCCCGCACAAGGTCCAGGGCCTCGGAGCGAACTTCGTCCCGGAGATCCTGGACCGCGACGTGATCGACGAGGTCATCACCCGCAACATCGACCAGTCCATCGAGTTCGCCCGGGCGGCCGCCACCCGGGAGGGCCTGCTGGTCGGCATCTCCTCCGGCGCGGCTCTCTCCGCGGCCGTCGAGGTCGCCAACCGCCCCGAGAACGCCGGCAAGACGATCGTCGCAGTGCTGCCCGACTTCGGTGAACGCTACCTGTCCACCGTCCTGTTCGAGGGTCTCGTCGACGCCTGATCCCCGGGACGGGGAAGAAGCGGATCCCCGGAAGCCGGCTCACCCTCCCTTTGAAGCTGGTCGAGCCAGCACGTGAGCGAAACGAACGGCTGAGTCGAAACCACCCCGCATTCGGTAGGCAGAACCCGAACACAGCTCCCCGGACATGCGCAAGAGGTTTCGACACGCCCTGCTCGCAGACCGGCTCAGCCGGCTTGGTACGGGATGGTTCCACGCGACCTGCTCCGGCCAGGAAACCAGACTCCCCCGCCGATCATCGGTCGGCGGGGGAGTCTTCGCGTTTTCAACGCGCGACGCGTCTACGGAAGACGGCGACGGTCAGTGCCGGGAAGATCGCCAGCAGCACCACCCACGCGATTGCGGTGGCCGCCACGGGATTCTGCAGCGACCACACCTCGGGCACCGCCGCCGTGCCGAGGTTTCCGAACAGCGTCCGCACCGCCTGCACCAGCGACGACAGTGGGTTCCACTCGGCGATCCCGCGCAGCCAGTCGGGCAGGGTCTCCGAGGGCACGAAGGCGTTGCTGACGAAGGAGGCCGGGAACAAAACGATCATGCCAGCGCTGTTGACGGACTGGGGTTTGGGGACGGCCACCCCCAGCAGCAGCATCACCCAGCTGAAGCACCAAGCGGTGACCAACAGGAGCAGCACCCCGAGGAGGAAGTTCCCCACCCCGGCCTGGAAACGCCAGCCGACGACGAAACCGGCAATGAGCATCACGAACACGGAACATGCGGCAACGGCCAGGTCCGCGAGGGTGCGGGCCATCAGGATCGCGCTGGGCGCCATGGGAAGGGTGCGGAACCGGTCGATGATCCCCTCCTTGAGGTCCTCGGCCATGTAGATGCCGGAGATCATCGTCCCGAACACGATCGTCTGCCCGAAGACACCGGCCATCAGGAACTGCGTGTAGTCGCTGCCCTGGACATGCACGGCGCCGCCGTAGACCTGGGTGAACAACAGCACGAACATGACCGGCTGCATGACGGAGAAGGCCATGATCTCGGGGCTGCGCCGCAACTGGAGCAGGTTGCGCACCAGGACGGCGTGGACATCACCCAACCAGCCAGCCACCGGTCCGCGTCCCAGGGCCTGAACCGGGCTCATGCCGCCACCTCCTGCTCCTCGGCCGCGTGACCCGTCAGGGTCAGGAAGACATCGTCCAGGGTCGGGCGGCGGATGCCGGCGTCGTGCAGTTCAACACTCTCTTCACCCAGGACCTTCAGCACCGCGATCAGCGCTGCGGTGGGGTCACCCACCTGTGCCGTGAGCACCCGCCCCGTGACCGCCACCTCGGTTCCGGTGCTGGACGCGACGATCCTCCGCGCCCGGTCGGTGTCCGCCTCGTCGACGAGGGTCAGTTCGATGCGTTTGCCACCCACCGATGCCTTGAGTTCGTCGGCGGTCCCCTCCGCGATGACGTGCCCGCGGTCGATCACGGAGATGGAGTCGGCCAGCTGATCGGCCTCCTCCAGGTACTGGGTGGTGAGCAGGACCGTGGTTCCCTCCCCCACGCGCCGCCGGATGACCTCCCAGAGCCCCAGCCGGGCCTGCGGGTCGAGGCCGGTGGTCGGTTCGTCGAGGAACAGCACCGGAGGGTTGATCACGAGCGCCCCGGCCAGGTCGACGCGCCGCCGCATCCCTCCGGAAAAACCCTTCAACGGCCGGTCGGCGGCCTCGGTCAGCTCGAAGGCCTCGAGCAGCTCCTCCGCGCGCCGTTTCGCCTGGCGGGTTCCGATCCGGTACAGCCTGCCCACCAGCACCAGGTTCTCCCGGGCGGTCAGCACCTCGTCCACGGCCGCGTACTGGCCGGACGTGCCGATCAGCGGACGCACCTTCGCGGGGTCGGAGAGCACGTCGATCCCGGCGACACTCACTCTCCCGGATTCCGGGCGCAGCAGGGTGGTCAACACCTTCACGACGGTGGTCTTCCCCGCACCGTTGGGGCCCAGCAGTCCCCGGACGGTTCCCTGCTCGACGGAGAGGTTGAGCCCGTCGAGGGCGCGCACCGGTCCGGTCTTGGTTTGATACGTTTTACGCAGTTCCTGCGCCGTGATGAAGGTCATGCATTCCCTTTCTCGTGGTGTGGAATCAGGCGAGAGCCGCTGCAACGACTACCCGCCCGGGAGTGCCGCGTTCCAACACACCTACGGATCGCGGCACTCTCGTTCTCATGGGTCCCCCCGTTCCGCGGAATCACCGACGAGGCGGCGCAGCGCGGCCTCGATCTCCTCGCGCGGGGGAACGGTTTCCTGGACGACGGCCTGGAACAGGACCCCGTAGCAGTAGGCGAGCACGGCTCGTCCCGTCGCCTCCGGAATGTTGTGCGACAACCGCTCCACCAGGGCCGCGTCGCCGGGGACGATGAAACGCCGAAGCTTCGGGTTGGTCGTGTAGAGCAGGGCGAAGGACATCTCGTTCCGGGTCCGTTTCAGGTCCGAGAGGGACTCCATCACCATGTCCACGACCAGGCCAACGGGATCATCGACCCCGTTGAGTTCGGAGGCGAACTCGGCCAGTTTCTCCTCGCGTTCCTCCTCCAGTCCCGTCAGCGCCTCCGCCAGCATGTCGGTCAGGGACTTGAAGTACTGGGTGGTCGACCCGAGCGGCACCCGTGCGCGTTCGGCCACCTTCCGGTGGGTGACGGCGCTGATCCCGATCTCCTTGATCAGCTCCCCGGCGGCCTGCAGGATCTTCTTCCTGCGCCCCTCCGGGTCCCTCGTCCGTTTCGCCACGGCACTAATGTACATCCGTACATGTACAGATGTACAGATTCGGCGTGTCGCGGCTCACCCGCGCAGGATCGCGCGGTGCAGCACCTCGTGGGTCCGGGAAGCCAGGCGGGATTCCACCAGAACGACCTCGGGGACGACGAACTCCTGGGACGCGTAGGTGTCGAGGGCCTGGAGAAGACGCCCTGCGTTCTGGGCGCGCTGGGCCCTGGCAATGGTGAGGTGGGGTCTGAAGCCCGTCCCGTCGGGGCTGCCGCCGTGGTGGGTGACGAGGGCCCGCAGCTGCCCGGACCACTCCCCCAGCTCCACTGCAGCGGCCCCCGGAACGCCGAGGTACAGCACCTTGGCGCACTCCGGGCCACGGAACCCACCCGCCCCTGCGATGCTCATCGCCAGCGGGGCATGACGCCCAGCCCATTCGTCGAGCGCCTGGATCAGTTCCTCGACGCGGTGGCCTGGGTGGTCGGCCATGAAGGCCAGCGTGAGGTGGTAGGTCGTCGGTCGGCTCCAGCGCCACGGCGAGTTCTCGGTGGCGATGCGGCGCGGTTCCAGGAAGCGGTCGATGTCGGAAACGACATCGGCGGGAGGTGTCACGGCGATGAAACAACGCATCCGACGATCCTAGAGTTCGCTTCGTCGAGAAACCCGGAACTGGTCGAGTCGGAACCATCACCCACCTGCCCCCTCGCCACTTGACAAAGAACACAGGGACACGCCCCTCCCCCTCCTCCCTCCTCTTCCTCTTCCCTCCCCCTCTTCCCTCCCCCCTGTTCACGAATCGCGGAAGAAAAACGGTTCAACGTCGTGTGGCGACGTTGAACCGTTTTTCTTCCGCGATTCATGCACGGGAGGGGGTCGGGTCGTTGTTACGGGGTGTGGGTCTTCCCCCGACCACCGATGGAGGTTCCGGCACGAACCGCTCCCTCGTCGCAACCCGACCCAACCAACTTCGAGAAGGGGTTTCGACGCGGACCGCCCCTTCACCAGGCCCCGGGCCAACCGGCATGTGGGTGTGCCCTCAGCCCTTCATTCCCAGGTGTTCACGGAGCGTGTTTCCCCGATACCCGTCCCGGCACAGTCCACGTCGCGCGAGTATCTGCACCACCTGATCCAAGAACAGGTCGACGGAGTTCCGCGACCCGCCGGGCAACGCGATGAAACCGTCGATCGCCCCCGCCTCCGCCCGGGCCTCGACCGCATCGGCCGCGTCCTCCGGGGTGCCGATGATGGTCCAGTGCAGGGTTGCGTCCACCCCGCTGGACTCGGCCACTGTTTGGGCTTCCTCGCGGCTGTCCGCCAACACCATGTTGAGCCCGGGCAGAAACCGGATTTCGTCGGCGTCACGACCTGCTGCGACGGCCGCATCACGCAGAGCAGCCCGTTGTGCAACTGCATCCTCCAAGTCAGGGACCGCCCCGAACACCGCGTCGGCCACTGCGCCCGCGAAGGCGACCCCGGTGGGTGAAGCCCCGGCCTGGACGACAGGCAGCCGCCCTGCGGGGTGGGACGGGAGGGCCATCGGTCCGGCCACCCGGAAGTATTCGCCATCGAAATCAATGGCCTTCACCTTCCCGGGATCGGTGAAAACCCCGGAGGCCCGGTCCGCAACAAACGCCTCGGCGGGGAACGAATCCCAGAGCGCGTTCACGACCTCGACGAATTCGCTGGCCCGGGCGTATCGCTCCTCGGACCCAAGGGGCGTGTCCAGTCCGTAGTTCTTCTCACCCCCCAAGGCGGTGACCACGTTCCACCCGGCACGTCCCCCGCTGATCTGCTGTAGGGAGGCCAGCGCCCGGGCTACGGGGAATGGGTGCGTGTAGGCCGTCTGGACGGTAGGGATCAGGCCGATCCTCGCCGTAACGGACGTCAGGGCCGTGACCAGGGTGAACGAGTCGAGGGTGGCGAATCCCGGTGTCCCGCCGACGGAATCCGGTCTGAGATAGCCCGCCTCGGGGCAGAAGAGGAAGTCGAGCGCAGCGGCCTCGGCCTTCCGCGCGAGCTCGACGTAGGGGCTCAGGGAGAACATTTCCTCGACGCGACTGTCGTCGCGTCTCCAGGCTTCTCCGCGCAGCCAGATCGGGGAAAGTGCGATTCCGATGTTGAGGGTCATGTCATTCCTTCCTGCTTGAGGGGCGCGTTGCGCCCGATCGGTGTCACCTGGGGGGATCCGGTGACAGGGTCGGGAGTCACGACGCAGGGCAGTCCGAAGACCTCTTCGACGAGGCCGGGGGTGACCACCTCACCCGGTGGCCCCTGGGCGACGATCTCGCCGTCCCGCATCGCTATCAGATGGGTGGAGAAACGTGCTGCCTGGTTGAGGTCGTGCAGCACGGCCACCAGGCAGCGGCCTCTCCGGTTCAGGTCCACCAGGAGTTCCATCAACTCCACCTGGTGACGGATATCGAGGAAGGTGGTGGGCTCGTCGAGCAGCAGTATGGGGGTGTCCTGGGCGAGCGCCATCGCGATCCAAGCCCGTTGTCGCTGCCCACCCGACAGCTCATCGACCCGCCTGGTCGCCAGGGCGGTGACGTTCGCCTCGTCCATGGCGCGGGCAACCAGCTCCTCGTCACGCCGGGTCCACCGGCGGGCGAAACCCTGATGGGGGAACCTGCCCCGGGCCACCAGCTCGGAGACCGTGATGCCGTCAGGGACCATCGAGCTCTGCGGCAGGATGCCGATTCTTCTGGCAACCCGTCTCGTGGGCTGATCGTGGATGTCGCGGCCGTCGAGGATCACCCGCCCGGCAGTTGGTTTCAGGAGCCGGGCCAGAGCCTTCAGCAGCGTCGACTTGCCGCAGCCGTTCGGCCCCACCACGGCGGTGAATTCCGCATCAAGGATCGCGAGATCCAGGCAGCTGGAGATGATGCGGTTGCCATAGCCGAGCCTCGCCCCATCGGCCCGCAGCCGGCCAGTGGGTGTCATGCAGATCTCCTTCCCTCACGCGCCAGTAGGTGAATCAGGTACAGGCCGCCGGCCGAGACCGTGATCAGACCCACGGGCACGGGACGGTTGCTGCTGCTGGCCAACGCGGAGCAGAGCTGGGCGGCCGACAGCAGCACGGCTCCCACCGTCGCTGCCCCCGCGATGGATATCCCGGGGGTCCTCATGAGTCGCCGAGCGACCTGTGGGGCCGCAAGCGCGACGAAACCGATGGGCCCGGCAGCGGCCGTCACGACGGCGGAGGCCGTCACCCCGACGACAACGAGAAGCGCCCTGCGGGGTTCCAGTGGGATCCCGAGCGCGCCAGCGGTCTGGTCACCCAGCTCGATGATCCCGAGGGAAGGGGCCAGCAGGCCCGCGGACACGAGGAGCACGGCCGCTGCCCCCAGCCACATCGGAAGCGCCCCCGCCTCAATACGCGTCAGGGAACCAGCCCCCCAGAATCCGACCAGCATGGCGTCCTCGACGCGGGCGCGGGTGACCAGGTACGCGTTGATCGCGCCCAACGCGGCGGAGACGGCCAGGCCGACCACGATCAGACGGAACCCCGTCGTGGTCCGCCCCGAGAGCAGGTGCACCACGAAGGCGGCCAGTAGCCCCCCGGCCACGGCGGCCACCGCGATGATTCCCTGCGCGCGGGCGCCGAACAGCAGGATTCCCACCACGACGGCAGTGTGTGCCCCGGCGTCGAAACCGATGATGTCCGGCGATCCCAGGGGATTGCGGGTCAACGACTGGAAGATTCCGCCACCGATCCCCAGCAGGGCGCCGAGAACCACCGCGGAGACCGCGGCGGGCAGACGCCATTCAAGGACGACCACCCGGGCGAGGGATCGCCCACCCAGGAACACGTCGAGCACCTGCCCCGGGGTCAGGGAATAGTCGCCGACCAGGAGACAGGCCCCTGCGAGGATCAACGCCAGGAGACCCAGAAATCCTTGGAGGAGCAGCGGGCGCAGGGCGATACGAATGCCGAACCGGGCTCCGCCCAGGCGGAGCATCCGGTGCGCGAAGACGACTCGTTGTCTCATGTGGTGCTCGCTCTGCGGGCCAGCACCACCAGCAGGGGCGCACCGATCACGGCGGTGAGGATTCCCGTTTCGATCTCCCCGGGAATGGCGATCACACGGCCGAGCACATCGGCCACCAGCACGAGGGCCGGTCCCACCAGCAGGGACCCGGCGAGGATCACCCGCTGGCCGGATCCGAGGTTCCACCGCACCACGTGCGGGACCATCAGGCCGACGAAGGCGATTCCGCCCGTTATCGCGGTAGCGGGACCCGCCAAGAGCGTGATGGCGATCACGGCTAGAAACCGGGTCCGCCCGGCCCGGACCCCAAGCCCGGATGCGACGTCATCGCCCAGCGCCATGGCATCCAGCGAACGCCCCAGGGCGAGCGCGAGCGTCAGGGCCACACCTATGGGGGGCAGGACCGGGAGAAGCTCTGCGATCCGGGTGCGGCCGATCGATCCCACCGCCCAGTTGCGGACCGCCGCGAAGGTGTCCGGATCCAGCAGGGACAGGAACTGGCTCACCCCGCTCAGCACGGCCGACATGGCCACCCCACCAAGAACCAGCTGCACCGGTGCGGTGGGGCCCCGGCCCATGGCCCCCAGAACCAGGACCAGGGCCGTGACCCCAACAGCACCCACGAAGGCGAACCACTGGTAGCCACCCACCCCCGTGATGCCGAACAGACCGATACCGGCCGTCACCGCGAGTCCGGCGCCGGAATTGACGCCAAGGATTCCCGGATCCGCCAGGGGATTGCGGGTCAACGCCTGCATCAGGGCACCCGCCACGCCATAGGCGGCCCCGACCACCAGGCCGACGACCGTGCGCGGGATCCGCATGTCCCACACGATCGCGGTGATGGGATCGGCCCCGGGTGCGACGAGCGCCCGCCACCACTCGGAGGGACCGAGGAACCTGGCACCTGTCATCGTGCTGGCCAGGACCGACAGCAGGAGAATCACGACCAGCCCTGTGAACACGGTCACCGGCCGTCGGGGAACCCCGTCAGAGTCCCGGCACAGGACGGACGAGCGGGCCATGGCGGACTCTGCGCAACGGTGCCAGTGGATCCCGGGAGGGGGCCGGGGTCATCCGATCACCTCGGCGATCCTGGGCACCAGGATGTCGAGCGCCACTTTGGTGCCCATCGGGCCGGCCGTGGACATCGCCCATCCGGCGGGTGACTTCTTCTCGGTGATGACCGTGTGCCCGTTCTTCCAGGCCTCAAGGCCCTGGAAGACGGCGGAGTCGGTCAGGCCGGGGATGGCCTCAGGAGTTGCCTCGATGGCACCCTCACTGCCCGAGACGATCAGCACGTCGGCGTCGATCGACCCCATCAGTTCGGGACTGACGGTCTGGGTTTCCGAGAAGGAACCCGCATTCTGGGCCTGTGTGAAACCGATGGACGTGAACACCTCGGTGATGATCGAACTCGGGAGGCTCTGGTAGCTGAGGCCTCGCTGAGTTCCGAACCAGACCGTGTAACTGAGGCTCTTGCCCTCGAAACCCGGGTTTGCCCGTTTGATGCCGGCGATGTAGGAGTCGTAGTCGGAGATCACCTTTTCGGCCGCACCGGACAGGTCGAGCGCCTTGCCGAGGATGCGGATGTTGTCCTGCCAGGGGTTGCTGAAGTACCCGGTCCACGGCTTGTCGCTGGTGACCACCGGGGCGATCTCGGAGAGTTTCGCGAAGGAGTTGGTCAGATCGTAACCGAACACCACGATCACGTCGGGCTTGGCCGCCGCGATGGATTCGTAAGGGTACTGGTCCCAGCTCTCGGTCTCGAAGACCAGTTCTATACGATCCGCCGCTGCCTCCTTCAGCCAGGGAGCCTTGTTGAATCCGAGACCATTGGTGGTCACGGGGACCCCTCCCAATGACAGCAGGAGTTCCGTGTCCACGGCGTTCGCGCCGACGGTGGCGACACGGGTCGGCCGCTTGCCGATGACCGATTCGCCGTAGGGAGATGTCAGCGTCAACGGATACTCGGTCCTTCCCTCGGCAACCGGCAGGAAAGCACTCGCCGTTTCGGATGTAGACGAGACCTCGGGGGTCTCACTGGATGCCGACGAACAAGAAGTGGTGGCGAGGGCGCAGAGGGTCAGCAGGACGCCACTCAGACGGATCAGCAGAGGAAACCGGAAGGACATATTGGGCGACACCTTCGCTCAGAGCCGCTTCGGGACACTCGGCCAGCGGCTGACGAAACATTTATGTTAGATACACTAACTTATTGTGTGGCGAGTGACCAGAGGTATCCCCGAAACGGCCCCTCCGGGCCTCTGGGCGCTCAACCTCACCGAAAGACGCAAGAATTGGGGCATGGTCTCACCCGGACGGCCTCGCCTGATCACCACCGACCGCATCGTCGAGGCAGGCAAACGCATCACCCTTCCACGCCTGTCGATCAGGGGGGTGGCAAAAGAACTCGGCATCAGCGAGATGTCTATCTACCGGATCGTCGGGGACCTCGACGGGCTGCGGGCCATGGTCGCCGAGGGCATCGTCGCCGGGCACGTCTTCCCCGAGCCGACGGCCACGGACCCGGAGGACGCTCTCGTCGAACTGGCGCACACGCTCCGCGACTTCGTGATGGCCAATCCGGGCATCGGGCAACACCTGACCAAGCTCGCCGCCCCCAGACACGAGTTCACGATCAGGCTGGCGGAGGTGCAGCAAGCGGCCTTCGCCTCACGTTTCGGTTACCCGCCGGCGCAGGCCAGTCTGCTGGTATCAACCGTCGCGGAACACGCGATCGCCCTGGGCGAGATCAATCCGCTGTCCCACGACGACACCGCACCCAAGGCCCTGCCCGAACAGGCACCTACGGTCCGGGCCGGGGCCGAGTCGATCGCCCAGCTGAGCCCACGAGAGCGCTTCGAGTGGTCCATCCGGGCCACGGCGCGGGGATCCATCTCGTTGCTGGGCCGGAAAAACCCGGTTGCGCAGCACTCAAGCCCTGAAACCGCCCCCGAAGGAGCGAAATAAGCGTTGAGTGCTGCGCAACCGCGCGTTTCCGGGGTTCTTCCCCACCCGGGGCCAGTTCAGCCCTCGTCCGCTTCCTCCGCGGCGATCTGTTCGTGGTGCCGCACCACCTCACGGACGATGAAGGTGATGAACTTCTCCGCGAACTCCGGGTCCAGTTCGGATTCGACGGCCAGGGCCCGCAGCCGCTGGATCTGCTGTGCCTCGCGATCCGGGTCGGCCGGGGGGAGGCCCGCGGCGGCCTTCAGCTTTCCCACATACTGGGTGATCTTGAAACGTTCGGCCAGCAGATGGACCAGCATGGAGTCCATGTTGTCGATGCTGCCCCGCAGCCTCAGCAGTTCCCGGCGGGCTTCCTCGATTTCCATCAGTGCACCATCACGTCTATTCGCTGGAACGACTTGATGTCGGTGTAACCGGTGAGGGCCATGGCCTTGCGCAGCCCACCGACGAGGTTCATGGTTCCGTCGGGCAGGTGGGAGGGGCCGTTGACCACCTCGGCCAGGGAACCGACCTGCTCGAAGAACACCCGCTCGCCGCGCGGCAGGGTCGCGTGCCAGGCCTCCGGTCCCCAGTGCCAGCCGCGGCCGGGGGCCTCGGTGGCGCGCGCCAGCGGAGAGCCGACCATCACCGCGTCGGCCCCGCACGCGATGGCCTTGGCGATGTCGCCGGATCTCCCGACCGCACCGTCGGCGATCAGGTGCACGTAGCGCCCGCCCGACTCCTCCAGGTAGTCGCGGCGGGCCTCCGCGACATCGGCGACGGCGGAGGCCATCGGCACCTCGATGCCCAGCACCGAGGCGGTGGTGTGGGTGGCGCCGCCACCAAATCCGACGAGCACCCCGGCGGCGCCCGCGCGCATCAGGTGCAGGGCCATCCGGTAGGTGGCGCAGCCCCCCACCAGCACGGGCACGTCGAAGCGGTAGATGAACTCCTTCAGGTTGAGGGTGCTCTCGGTCTCGTCGACATGCTCGGCGGAGACCGTGGTACCGCGGATCACGAAGAAATCCACCCCGGCCCGTTCGATCACGTCCGCGAACTGCTGAGTCCTGGCGGGTGAGAGCGCACCCGCCACCGGCACCCCCGCGGCGCGGATCTCAGCCAGCCGGGCCTCGATCAGTTCCGCCTTGATGGGTTCGGCGTAGAGCTGCTGCAGGCGACGGGTGGTGGTCACCTGGTCGGCGGGCTCGGTGAGCTGTTCGTAGGCCGGGGACGGATCCTCGTAGCGGGTCCACAGACCCTCCAGGTTGAGCACCCCCAGCCCACCCAGGCGCCCCATCTCGATGGCGGTGGCGGGAGACATCACCGAGTCCATGGGGGCGGCGACGATAGGGGCGTCGAAGGTGACGGCATCGATACGCCAGCGGAGATCCACCTCCGACTCGGAGCGGGTGCGCCGCGCGGGAGCGATGGCGACGTCGTCGAAGGAGTACCCGCGGGTGGCGTTCTTGGAGCGGCCGAATTCGTACATCGTTTTCCTGTCAGCGTGACCAGTAGTTGGGGGCCTCAGCGGTGAGCTGGATGTCGTGCGGATGTGATTCTCGCAGACCCGCTGCGGTGATCCGCACGAACCGTCCGCGTTCCTGCAGTTCATCGATCGTGCGGGCACCGGAGTAGAACATCGACTGCCTGAGCCCACCGACCAGCTGATAGGCGACCGCCGCCAAGGGGCCGCGGTAGGCCACCTGCCCCTCGATGCCCTCGGGGATGAGCTTGTCGTCGCTGGTGACGTCGCCCTGGAAGTAGCGGTCCTTCGAGTAGGAGGCCTTGCGGCCGCGCGCGGCCATCGCCCCCAGGGAGCCCATGCCACGGTAGGTCTTGAACTGTTTGCCGTTGATGAACACCAGATCCCCTGGGCTTTCCTCGCAACCGGCCAGCAGCGACCCGAGCATCACCGAGTTGGCCCCCGCGACGATGGCCTTGGCGATGTCACCGGAGTACTGGAGGCCACCATCCCCGATGACCGGCACACCGTGGGGCCTGGCGGCGCGGGCCGCGTCGTGGATGGCGGTGACCTGCGGCACCCCGACCCCCGCCACCACACGGGTGGTGCAGATCGAACCCGGTCCGACGCCGACCTTCACCCCGTCGGCCCCCGCCTCGACGAGCGCCCGGGCCCCGGCGTAGGTGGCGACGTTGCCGCCGATGACATCCACCCCGGCGGCGGCCGGGTCGGCCTTGATGCGTCGGATCATGTCGACCACGCCACGGGAGTGGCCATGGGCGGTGTCGACGATGACGCAGTCCACCCCCTGCTCCACCAGGGCCATGGCCCGCTCCCAGGCGTCACCGAAGAAACCGACGGCCGCACCCACCCGGAGCCTGCCGGCGTCGTCCTTGGCGGCGTTGGGATATTTGTCGGCCTTGACGAAATCCTTGAGGGTGATCAAGCCCTTGAGTCTGCCCCACGAGTCGACGATGGGCAGTTTCTCGATCTTGTTCTTCGCCAGCAGCGCCAGGGCGTCGTCGTTGGAGATGCCGACGGGCGCGGTGACCAGGGGCATCTTCGTCATGACCTCGCTCACGGGGCGGGTGCCGTCCTCCTCGAAACGCAGGTCACGGTTGGTGATGATCCCGAGCAGCATCCCGTCGTCGTCCACCACGGGCAGCCCGGAGACGCGGTACTGGGCGCAGACCTCGTCCACCTCCTGGATACTGGCCCCGGGTCCGATGGTCACAGGCTGGGTGACCATCCCGGCCTCCGAGCGTTTCACCTGGTCCACCATGTGCGCCTGGTCGTCGATGGACAGGTTGCGGTGCAGGATGCCGATGCCGCCCTCCCGGGCCATGGAGATGGCCATGCGGGTCTCCGTGACGGTGTCCATGGCCGCCGACGACAGGGGAACATTCAACCGGATGTTGCGGCTGAACCAGGTGTCGGTCGCCGCCTCTGATGGGATGACGTCCGATTCGTTGGGCTGGAGCAGCACGTCGTCGAAGGTCAGTCCCAGCGCCTCGAAGGGGGCCGGTACGCCGGAGGGGGTCAGATTCGCCACGAGGTTGTTCCTCCCAGTTTGTTCTCAGGCGGCGAGTCTATCGCGCGCCTGCGGGACGGGCGGATCACGGGGTTTCCGGGTACCAGCTACGCCCTGCCCCGGCCGCGCCCGTTCGGTATGTGCCAGCCGTAGCGGAGCCCCGTCATCCGGATGATGAAGATCAGCGCCGCGGTGCCGAACATCCCGATCCCGCCGGCCCAGCCAATGGTGGCGAGCCAGACGATCAACCCGCTGCCGAGCAGGGCCGCCACGACGTAGAAGGGGGAACGGCGACGGAAGACGAGCGGCACCTCGCTGGCCAGGACGTCCCGGAGGATGCCGCCGCCCACTCCGGTGACCACCCCGGTCAGCGTGGCCGCGGCGGGATGCAACCCGAAGGACAGTCCCTTCAGCGCCCCGTCGACGGTGAACAGGCCGAGCCCCACCGCGTCGCACAGCAGCAGCGGTATCCGCAGCCGCCGCCCGGTGTGCACGAGCAGCATCACGACCACCGCCGTCAGCACCGACAGACCCATCATCCAGAGATCCACCAGGGCCGCCACGGGAACGGCGCCGATCAGGAGGTCGCGGATCACACCGCCGCCCACTGCGGTGCAGCACGCGAGCGTGATGACACCCACGCCGTCCAGGTCCCGGCGTTTCGCCTCCAGGGCCCCGGATGCCGCGAAAGCCACCACTCCCGCCACCGATATCCCCCATCGGGCCAGTATCTCCAGATCCCAAACCACGGTCGGAAAGTTTAATCGCCCGGGATCTTGTATGTGGACGCTTTCCATTCCTCCGGAAATAACGAGGTGTAGGCTCCCGCCCGGGGAGCAGCTCCGGAACAGACGCGTCCTGAAACGAGGAGACCGGATGGCCCGGCATCGACGTCACCGGCGGCATGGGCCGCTGCGCCTGAACACCGAAGGAGACAACAATGGCTGATTTCCGCCTGGAACCCGCCACCCGCAGGTCGCAGTCCGAACGCGAGGCGATCCTCGCCTCCCCCGGGTTCGGGTCGAACTTCAGCGACCACATGGTCCTGATCGACTGGGATCCGGAACGCGGCTGGCACGACCACCGGATCGTCGGCTACGCCCCGTTCACCCTCGACCCGGCCTCGGCGGTGTTCCACTACGCCCAGGAGGCGTTCGAGGGTTTGAAGGCCTACGCCCACGAGGACGGTTCCATCTGGCGGTTCCGCGCCGATGTCAACGCCACCCGGTTCCAGCGTTCGGCACGTCGCCTGGCGCTGCCCGAACTCGGCGTCGACGACTTCCTGACCGGCATCGACCGTCTCGTGGAGGTGGACCGGGACTGGGTGCCGCGCGGGGCGGAGCAGAGCCTGTACCTGAGGCCCTTCATGTTCGCCCGTTCGGCCTTCCTGGCGGTCAAGCCGTCGACCTCGGTCACCTACGCGGTCATCGCGAGCCCCTCCGGGGCCTATTTCGGTGGTTCCGGGGTGCAGCCGGTCAAGATCTGGGTCTCCCGCGACTTCAGCCGGGCCGCTCCCGGCGGAACGGGTTTCGCCAAGTGCGGCGGGAACTACGCCGCCTCGATGGTGGCCCAGCAGGAGGCCGAGGCGGCCGGGTGCAGCCAGGTCGCCTTCCTCGACGCGGTGGAGCACCGCTACGTCGAGGAACTGGGTGGCATGAACCTGTTCGCCGTCACCACGAACGGCCGCGTGATCACCCCGGCGCTCACGGACTCGATCCTGGAGGGCGTGACCCGCTCCGCGGTCCTGCGGCTCGCGGCCGATGCGGGTCTGGCCGTCGAGGAACGCCGTCTCTCGCAGCAGGAACTCTTCCGCGGTATCGACGACGGCAGCATCCGCGAGGTCTTCGCCTGCGGCACCGCGGCCATCATCACCCCGGTGGCCAGCTTCACCGACCCGGAAGGCACCCACACCGTGGCGGACGGGCAACCGGGCGCGACGACACTCGACCTGCGCCGGCAGCTCACCGAGATCCAGTACGGGCGGCGCCCCGACCCGTACGGCTGGATGCACCGCATCGTCTGAGGAACACGTCGACATGGTGTACCGGCCGGAGTCGGTACACCATGTCACATCTTGACCGCGCCCTCGGTGAGGCCGCTCAGGAACTGGCGGCTGCCCGCCACGAAGATCAACAGCAGCGGCACGACCGCGATGAACGCACCCATCATCACCATTCCGTAATCGGTGCCGTGGGCGGTCTGGAGCTGCGAGAGCACCACCTGGAGGGTGAGCTGGTTGGGGTTGTTCAGCACGATCAGCGGCCACAGGAAGTCGTTCCAGGAACCGATGAACGTGAAGATCCCGAGGAAGGCCAGGGCGGGACGGGCCGCGGGCAGCGCGACATGGAGGTACTGCCGGAAGAATCCGCAACCGTCCATGGTGGCTGCCTCGATCAGTTCGACGTGCACGGCGCTGGTGAAGTACTGCCGCAACCAGAAGATCCCGAAGGCGTTCGCGAAGGCCGGGAACATCACCGCCTGCAGTTTGCCCACCCAGCCGATCTGGCTCATCACCAGGAACAGCGGGATGGTGGACAGCTGCCCGGGCAGCAGGAACGTGAACATGATGATCCCGAACAGGATTCCCCTCCCCCGGAACGAGAATTTGGAGAAGGCGAAGGCGGCCACCGAGTCCAGGAAGAGCACCACGAAGGTGACCACCGATGCGACGATGAAGGTGTTCATCATCGCGGCCCACACGTTCACGGTGCCGGTCATCTTCTGGAAGTTCTCCCAGAACCGGTCCCCGGGAATCAACGGCGGTGGGAACTCGTGAATGGCGCTGGAGCGGTGGGTGGAGAGCACGAACATCCAGTAGAACGGGAAGAACGCGATCAACGCACCCGCGATCAGGAAGAGGTGCCGCATCAGATTCCCCGGCCTGAAGGGGCGGTGTCTCTGCCCGCTCATGCCCTGCGCTCCCTCGTCGCGAAGAAGTTGATGATCGCGAACACCGTCACGATCACGACAATGCCCCAGGCGATGGCGGCGCCGTATCCGTAGCGGTTCTCCTGGAAGGCCACCGAGTAGAAGTACATGACCATGGTGAGACCGGAGTTGCCGACTCCCCCGCTGGCGGCGGCGCTTCCCGCCTTGGAGCTGGTGAGCACCTGGGATTCGGTGAACGACTGGAGCGAACCGATTGTGGACATGATCGTCACGAACATCACGATCGGCCGCAGCAGCGGCAGGGTGATGTGGAAGAACTGCCGCACCGGGCCCGCACCCTCCAGGGACGCGGCCTCGTAGATCTCCTTCGGGATGGCCTGCAGGCCCGCGAGAATGATCAGGGCGTTGTAGCCGACGAAACTCCACGCCGACAGCGTCGAGATCGCGATTTTGATGCCCCACTCCGTCTGGAGCCACGGGATGTTGCCGACCCCGATCACGTTGATCAGCGCATTCGCCAGGCCGAAGTTGCTGGAGAAGATCGAGCTGAACAGGATGCCCATCGCCACCATCGAGGTCACGTTCGGCAGCAGGTAGGCCACCCGGTAGGTGTTGGAGAAACGTTTGGCGCTGTTGAGGGCCAGGGCGACGAGGGTGGCCAGGGTGAGGCACGGCACGGTGGACATCACCCACAGGATCAAGGTGTTGCCCAAGGACTTCCAGAACAGCTTGTCCGTCACCAGGTATTCGAAGTTCTTCAAACCGACGATCTGGAAATCACCGAGGCCGCTCCAGTTCGTCACCGAGATGAAAGCTGTGAACAGGATGGGAACGGCCGAGAACAGGGCGAACAGCAGGTAATACGGGCAGACCGCCGCGTAGAGCGGCAGCGCGCGCCGGCCCCGCACCTTGAGTGTGCCGAGGTCGGGTGCCTTCGTGCGGGGCCGGCGGGTCATCAGAGGGTCAAACCGTTCTGTTCGGCGAGCCGTTTGGCCTGCTCAACGGCGTCGTTCCAGGCCTGCTCGGGATCCTTGTTGCTGGCCTCCACCAACTCCAGTTCCGCACGGAACGGGCCGCTGACGGTGTTGTTGAACTTGTGTTCGTACAGGGGACGCACGGTCTCGGCGGCCTTCGCGAACACCTCGGCACCCACCTGGCCGCCCAGGAAATCAGTCGGCTTGTGGAGCGCCTCCGAGGCGAACGCTGCCGAGTTGGCGGGGAAGTTGCCCTTGTCCTCGTATTCGACGATCTGGTTGTCGGCGTTCAGGATGTGCATGATCACCTCGAAGGCCTTCGCGGCATCGGCGGTGCCCTTCGGGATGGTGAGGAAGGATCCGCCGTTGTTGGTGGCGTCACCGGGATGCGCACAGACGTGCCACTTGCCGGAGGTGTCGGGGGCGTCCACCATCAGGTCGGACAGGTGCCAGGAGGCCCCGATGTCGGCGGGCAGTTTCCCGGCCGCGACCGCGGCCTGGGTGTCGGGGGTGTCCGGTTTGGTTCCGGCGTTTATCCCGAGGGTGTGGGCCTTGACCGCGGTGTTCCAGGCGGAGCGGACGTGGTCCTCGGCGCCGATGAACTTCCCGGACGAGTCGACGAAGTTCTTTCCCGTCTGCTTCACCACCGTCTCGAAGATGGTGGCGAGGTCACGCACCAGGAAGGTTCCCGCTTCCTTGCCCACCATCTCGACACCCAGGTTGAAGTACTCGTCCCAGGTGCGGATGGCGGCCGCCAGGGCCTCGGGTTCGTGGGGCAGTCCCAGCTTCTCGAAGACATCGAAGCGGTAGAACAGGGCGGTGGGACCGATGTCGATCGGGATGCCCAGCTGCCTGCCGTCGGCCGTCGTGGCCTGGGCCCATTTCCAGTCCAGGAACTCGCCCTTGCGGGAATCGGCGCCCAGCGTGTTGAGGTCGGTGAAGAAATCCGGCTGGGACGCGAAGAAGGCGATGTCCTCCCCCTTCACGCCGGTGATCGCCGGCAACCCGGAGCCGGCCTGGAAGGTGGTGGTGAGTTTCTGTTTGAAGTCACCGCCGATGACGTCCTGCCGCAGGGAAACACCCGGGAAGGCCTTGGTGACGGAGTCGATGACCTTGGCCGAGAACCCCTCGGGCCAGGTCCACAGCACCAGCTGCGCACCGTCCCCGCTGGCCGCGTCCCCCGAACCGGCAGGAGCGGTGGAACAGCCGCTCAGGACAGCGGCCAACGATGCGATACCGCCCAAGGCGATCACACCGCGTCGTGTGATTGGTTCGGTGAGCATTTCAGTCTCCTAGGGATGGGTTGAACCTGCCTCGCCCGCGTCTTTGAGGCTCGGACGCAGGCAAGGCTAGGGCGCACACGAATGCGTGTCAATGCTCACGAAAGATCATTGATGTTCAAATTTGTTGCGACTGGTCGGGGTGGATTGTAGATTTGTGCCGTGATCAAAGAGGCTCGTCAGCGCGCTCTCCTGGAGCAGCTGCGCGAACACCAGGTGGCCAGCACCGCCACCCTGGCCGAGGCACTCAAGGCCTCGGCCGCCACCGTGCGCCGGGACCTCGATGAGCTGAGCGCCCTGGGGTTGATCGTGCGGGTCTTCGGAGGGGCCCGGCTGGCCTCCGAGAACCCCCTGGCGGAGAAGGTGGACGACCCCTTCGACGAGGTGCTCGCCCGCGGCGACGATGGCAAACGCGCGATAGCCGAGCTGGTCACCCGGCGGATCGCGCCGGGCAGCACCGTTTTCCTGGAGGCCGGAACCACCACCTACCGCGTGGCGGAGAAACTGCTGGAACACGACCTGACCGTGGTGACGAACTCGTTGCGCATCGCCGACCTGCTGGTCACCGGCCCCGGAACCGAACTGATCATGCTGGGCGGGCACGTCAATCGCGAGTACATGTCCGTCCAGGGGGCCACCACGACAGCCGAGATCGCCAACCTCCAGATCGACGTCGCGGTGCTCGGCTGCTCCGGCATCGGCGAGCGCGCCGTCGTGCGCGACACCGACCCGAGGGGCCGCGAGATCAAACTCACCGCCCGCCGGCAGGCCTCCCGGGTGATCCTCGTCGCCGACCACGAAAAGTTCCCGGGGATCGGCGCCTACAACGCCATCGACGTCGGCGACGTGGACCTGCTGGTCACCGACCGTCCCCTGCCCGCTTCATTCCCCACCCTGCCAACGGAGGTGCTGCACCCGTGAAACTGACCCTTCTAGGTGGCGGTGGTTTCCGCGTGCCGTTGATGTTCCGTACCCTGCTGGCCGACCAGAGCGACCGCCGGGTCACCGAACTGAGGCTCTGGGACACCGACGCAGGGCGCCTGGCCGTGATCCGTTCCATCCTGCAGGCGATGGCACAGGACCATCCGAAGGCCCCCGAGGTGCAGGTGGCGCGGGACCTGGAGGAGGCCGTGACCGGCACCGATTTCGTCTTCAGCGCCATCCGGGTCGGAGGCACCGAGGGGCGCGCCACCGAGGAAACCATCGCCCACTGCTGCGGGGTCCTCGGGCAGGAGACCACCGGCTTCGGCGGCCTGGACTACGCGTTGCGCGGCATCCCCACCGCCGTCCGGATCGCCGAGACGGTCGCCCGGCTGGCTCCCGGGGCCCATCTGATCAATTTCACCAACCCGGCCGGGATCATCACCGAGGTGAGTTCCCGGATCCTGGGTGACCGGGTGATCGGGATCTGCGACTCCCCCGTCGGCCTGGCCCGGCGCGTGCTCGACACCCTCGAAGGGGCGGGGCTGGTGGCCGCGGGAACCGCCTCCCGGGTGATCGCGGGCGACGACCGGGTCCGGCTCGACTACGTCGGGCTCAACCACCTGGGCTGGTTGCAGCGGCTGCTGGTGGACGGCGACGACGTGCTGCCGCGGCTGCTGGAGCGCCCCGACCTGATCGAATCCTTCGAGGAGGGCCGCCTGTTCGGCGCCGAGTGGCTGCGACAGCTCGGATCGGTGCCGAACGAATACCTGCACTACTACTACTTCGCCCGCGAGACCCGGAGGGCCGACGAGGCCGTGGAGGCCACCCGAGGGGTGTTCCTGGCCGCCCAGCAACGCGACTTCTACTCCCGCGCCGCCACCCTGCCCGGCCCGGAGGCGTACGCGCTGTGGGAGGCCACCCGGCTGCGCCGCGAGGAAACCTACATGGCCTCCAACCGGTTGGCCGCCGGCGGCGTGGAACGCGACGCACAGGACCTCGTCTCCGGTGGCTACGACCGGGTGGCGCTGGCGGTGATGAAGGCGATCGCCTTCGACGAGGCCACCGACCTGATCGTCAACCTCCGCAACGGAGACCGGCTGCCACAGCTGCCCCGGGACGCCGTCATCGAGGCACCCTGCCGGATCAGCGCGGCCGGGCCGGTGCCGCTGCCCGTCTCGCCGCTGCCGGAGCACGCCGTCGGGTTGGTGCAGTCGGTCAAGTACGCGGAACGCACCACCATCCGGGCTGCCTTGGAGGCAAGCCTGGACTTGGCCGTCGCCGCCTTCGCACACCACCCGTTGATCGACGGCGTGGGGGTGGCCCGGGAACTGTTGGAACGCGCCCGGGCGGAGTTCCCGGAGCTCGGTTACCTGTCCTGAGGCCGGCATGCACCACTTCGACTCCGTGATCCTGGAACGCGTCGAACGCGTCAAGAACGACCGCGTGCGCCCACTGATCGACCGCACCGTGGGCCACCTGGAGGTCGCCGCCTGGCAGGTCCCGGGCGAGCCGGTCCCGCCCGCCGAGGCGGCGAAACAGCCCTACTGCCCCGTCCCGCTGCCACACCGCTGGGGAGCGGCGTGGAGCACCTGGTGGTTCCGGTTGACCGGTGAGGTGCCGGAGGGGGCCGCGGGCCGGAGGCTGCGCCTGTCGGTGGATCTGGGGTTCGCCGACGCCTGGCCCGGCAACCAGTGCGAGGGGTTGTTGTTCGACGCCGGGTTGCGGGTGTTGAAGGCCGTCAACTCCCGGAACCGTTCGACGGTGATCGCCGAGCGGGCCGAGGCGGGAGCGCCGTTGGAGTTCTTGGTGGAGGCCGCCGCCAACCCCGACCTGTTCGCGAACGGTTGCAAACCGACCGAGCTCGGCGACCACCTGACCGCCCCTCGGGATGCGCTCTACGAGCTGCGTTCGGCCGAGTTGCAGATCCGCGACGAACAGCTGTGGGGCCTGTTCCACGACCTCGACGTCGCCTGGGACCTGGCGCGTCACCTCCCGGAGAGGGGCACCCGCCGGGCGGTGATCGTCAAGGGCCTGGAACGTGCACTCGATGCGCTGGACCTGCACGACATACCCGGTTCGGCGGCGCGGGCCCGGGCGGCACTGGCCCCGGCGCTGGCCGCGCCCGCCGTCGCTTCCGCGTTGAACGTGACGGCCATCGGGCACGCCCACATCGACTCGGCCTGGCTGTGGCCCGTGCGCGAAACCGTCCGGAAGGTGGCCCGGACCTTCTCCAACGTGGTCGCGCTGGCCGACGAGTATCCCGATTTCCGTTTCACCGCGACCAGCGCCCAGCAATATGCCTGGCTCCAGGAACACCACCCGGAGGTGTTCGCCCGCGTGAGGGCCGCGGTCGAGGCCGGGCAGTGGTTCCCGTCGGGTGGCATGTGGGTGGAATCGGATGTGAACATGCCCGGCGGGGAGGCCCTGATCCGCCAGTTCACCTTCGGTACCCGCTACTTCCGGCGGGAGCTGGGGGTGCGCAGCCGCACCCTCTGGTTGCCGGACTCCTTCGGCTACCCGGCGAACCTGCCGCAGATCGCCGCCCAGTGCGGAATGACGGGGTTCCTCACCCAGAAGTTGTCGTGGAACCAGCACAACCAGCTGCCCCACTCCACCATGTGGTGGGAGGGTATCGACGGCACCCGTGTCCTCACGCACTTCCCGCCGGTCAACTGCTACGACTCGGAGCTGTCCGCCGAGGAGTACCTGAGGGCCGTCGACAACTACGCGGAGAAGGGGGTCGCCACGCACCAGGTGATCCCGTTCGGTTACGGCGACGGCGGGGGCGGCCCGACCGCCGAGATGGTGGAACGGGCCCGGCGCCTGGCCAACCTGGAGGGGGCGCCCCGGATGCGCATGGGCGACCCCGATTCGTTCTTCGATGCGGCGCGCGCCGAGTACGGGAGGGACGCCCCGGTTCACGTCGGGGAGCTCTACCTGGAGTTCCACCGCGGTATCTTCACCTCCCAGCTGGAGATGAAACAGGGCAACCGCCGCAGCGAACACGCCCTGCGCGAGACCGAGTTCCTGTGGACGCTGGCGCTGCTCGCGGGGGTTCCGCGGGATCGTTTCCCCGCCGCAGACCTGGAACGGCTGTGGCGGATGGTGCTGCTGAACCAGTTCCACGACATCCTGCCCGGCAGCTCCATCGCCTGGGTGCACCGGGTGGCGCGCGAGGAGTACGCACAGATCCTGGAAGAACTTCATGGCCTGTCCGATGCCGCCGTGGCGGCCCTGGGCGGGGGCGGTTCCGCGGTGCTCAACGCTCTCGACCACGAGGTGAGGTGGGTGCTGGAAACCGGCGACGGAACTCTCCGCCTGGTCGCGGCACCGCCGCTGGCCATCACCCCCCTGGCAGAGGTGCTGCGTGAACCCACGGCCCCGGCCGTCGCCCGCCGCGAAGGCGATTCGGTGGTGTTGGAGAACTCCCGGGTGCGGGTGGTCATCGATCCCGACGGGACCATCAGCGCAGTGACCGACCTGACGCGCCACCGGGAGGTGCTGCTGCCCGGGGCGGGGGGCGCGAGGCTGCGGGCCTTCGAGGACGTGCCGAACGCCTTCGATGCCTGGGACATCGAACGACACCACCTCAATCCCGGCAACGAACTTCCCGTGCCCGGGGCCGAGTCGGTGGAGATCGTATCCGCCCGGGGGCTGCGCGCCGAGGTGCGGATCACGCGGGTCCTGGGCGGCTCCCGGCTCGTCCAGACGATCTTCCTCGACGCCGACGCCCCGAGGCTGGATTTCGTCCTGGACGCCGACTGGCGGGAACGCGAAACCCTCCTGAAGGCGAGTTTCCCGCTTGCGGTGCGGGCCCGCGAACACGCCGCCGAGGTGCAGTTCGGGCACGTCAGGCGTCCCGTGCACGAGAACACCAGCTGGGACTATTCCCGGTTCGAGGTGCCGGCCGGACGCTGGTTGCTGGTGGACGAACCCGGCTACGGAATCGCCGTGGTCAACGATTCCAACCACGGCCACTCCGTCACCCCGCTGCGCACCGGCGCCTCGGGGCACGGGGGAATCGGCACCCGGGTGTCGCTGTCGCTGATGCGCGCCCCCGTCTTCCCGGACCCGCGGGCGGATCGTTCGCAACGCACGGTCCGGTTCTCGCTGCTGCTCGACGCCGACCCGGAGACCGCCACCCGCGCCGGGGAGGAGTTGAACCTGCCGCCCCGGTTGGTGGAGGCCCCCGCCGCCAGGCTGGCCACCCTCGACGTGCCGGGCGCCCACGTCGCGGCGGTGCTGCCCGCCGAGGACGGATCCGGTGACGTGATCATGCGTATCCACGAGGGAGCCGGGAAACCCATCTCGGGTGTGCTCCACCTGGCCTTCGACGCGACCCGGGTGTGGGAGGTCGACCCGCTGGAGGAGGACCTCACCGCCGAGCTGTGGCGGCCCCGCGTCGACGTGACCGCCACCCGGGAGGTCCCGATCGCCCTGACCGCGTTCACGATCCTGACGCTACGCATCACACCGGCTGGAGGAGAATCATGAAACTGCTGCTGATCGGCCTGGACGGGGTACGGATCGATGTCGCCGTGCCCTCGGTGATCCCCGGGAATCCGGCGTTCGCCGAACCCCACCACCCGGCCGACCCGCGATTCGCCGCGGAACCCGCGCCAGCGGACCGCCCCGAGATGCCACACGAAACCTCCCCCGCCGCACCGACGCTGGCCCGGCTCATCGCGGGCGGGGTGATCGCGCCGGTGTGGATGACCCCACCCACCGATTCCGGGCCGGGCTGGTCCAACCTGCTGACGGGCACCACCCACGAGCAGAACAACGTGTGGTGGAACGAGTTCGTCGGACACCGGCTGGCGGAATGCCCCGACGTGCTGTCCCGGATCTTCTTCGCCAACCCGAGGGCCCGCACCTACGCCGCAGCCACGTGGGAGGCGCTGCTCGGGAGCTTCGGCCCGGTGATCCAGCGCCGCATCGATCAGCAGCACACCGGGCAGCACAAGCTGTTCGTCCCCCGCGACTTCACCCGCGGCTGTATCAGCGCCGACGTCGAGGTGCGCAACCACGCCTGCCAGGTGCTCAACCACGAGGGCCCGGATGCAGCTTTCGTCTACTTCGAGGGGGTCGACGAGGCCGGGCACCGGCACGGCGCGGCCTCCCCCGGTTATCGCAGCGCCATCGGGGAGGCGGACGAACACGTCCGCGCACTGGTCAAGGCCGTCGCGGAACGCCACGAGGCGCTGGGGGAACGGTGGCTGGTGGCGGTGACCACCGACCACGGGCACAAACCGGAGGGCGGGCACGGTGAGGACGAGGTCGACGTGCGGCGCTCGTTCCTGATCCTGCACGCTTTCGGCGACCCGGTGGAGCTGCCGGACCGGCTCTTGGAGAACGGCCTGCCCAAGGCCCTGTACAGCCACGAGGTGACCCCGCTGCTGCTGGAACTGCTTGGCGTGACCGACGGTTCGTGGCGGCCGGAACACGAGGTGGGGCTCGCCGCCGACATCCCCTCGGCAGGCCCGACGAGGAACCCGGCCTTCGAGTGGTGACCTGGGGTGCGCCCGTCGGGGAACCGACACGGCACCCGCTGGTGTTGCCCGGATGGCTGCTCACCGAGGTCCGGGAGCAGGTCTCGGACGCGGCAGGCGAGGACCGCGCGGGCGAGATGACCGCCCGGCTGCTGGTCAACATCGCCACCACCACGATCGATCTGGGCGAGGATGGCGAGGAGACCTGGGTGATCACCGGCGACATCCCCGCCATGTGGTTGCGGGATTCCTGTCTGCAGCTGACCCCGCTGCTGCGCCTCGCCCCGCGTCACCCGGAACTGATCGGGGTGGCCGCCGGTCTGCTCCGGCGCCACTGGCGGATGATCCTGCTCGATCCCTACGCCAACGCCTTCAACCGGCGGCCGAACGGCAACCGCTGGGACGAGGACGTACCGCGGCAGGGGCCGTGGGTGTGGGAACGCAAGTGGGAACTCGACTCGCTGACCTTTCCCCTCCACCTGGCGCTCCGCCTGGCCGGGCTCGGTTGCCGAGACTGGCTGAACACCGACTTCCACGACGCCCTGGACGTCATCCTCACCGTCGCAGGCACCGAGCAGCAACATGAGACGCTGAGCCCCTACCGGTTCACCCGTCCCGGGGCGCCCGCCTCGGACACCCTGACACGCGCCGGGCGCGGCCCGGAGACCCGGGAGTGCGGGTTGGTCTTCCAGGCTTTCCGGCCCAGCGACGACGCCTGCCGGTTCGGCTTCAACATTCCCGGGAACGCCTTCTTCGCCAGCACCCTGCGCCGCCTGGCGCCTCTCCTGGAAGGCGACCGGCGCGCCCGGGCGGAACACCTGGCCGCCGGGATCGAGGAGGGCATCCGCTGTTTCGGGGTGATCGAGGACCCGGAACCCCACCTGGCCTACGAGGTGGACGGCATGGGTGGCCGGTTGTTCATGGACGACGCGAACCTGCCGTCGCTGCTCGGGCTGCCCTATCTGGGGGTGTTGGCGGCCGACGATCCCGTGTACCTGGCCACCCGCCGCAGGGTCCTGTCAACCGCGAATCCGTGTTTCGTCGACGGCACCCGGCTGCGCGGCGTCGGTTCCCCGCACACCCCACCCGGCCACGTCTGGCCGATCGCGGTCGCGGTCGCTGGCCTGACCGCGACCGGCCGGGCGGAGAAACTGGCCTGTCTGCGCATGCTGATGGACGGCACCGGAGGCACCGGGTGGATGCACGAAGGGGTCGACGCCGATGATCCGTCGCGTTTCACCCGCCCCTGGTTCTCCTGGGCGAACGCGATGTTCTGCGAGCTGGCGCTGGCGATCGCGTCCCTCCCAGGAGACGATTCCGGGGAACCAGTCAGTCGGCGACGGTGAAGGTGCTGTTCGCGTCGAACCCGGTGGCCTGCGACCATGCCGCGTGCTGTTCGATGGCCTCGGAACGCTGCTGCTGGAGTTTCTGGCCCGCGGCGAGCTGGATCACGTTCCGGTCGATCGCAATACGGGACCTGTGCTCCGGGGAA
Source organism: Arachnia sp. (assembly GCF_057238465.1). Classification (NCBI taxonomy): domain Bacteria; kingdom Bacillati; phylum Actinomycetota; class Actinomycetes; order Propionibacteriales; family Propionibacteriaceae; genus Arachnia; species Arachnia sp. The sequence goes on along the minus strand of NZ_DBHHFZ010000008.1, from coordinate 56,112 downwards.
CGGTACATGTAGGCGTTCTTCGCTTTGATGAACTGGTTACCGGTGATGGACAGTTCGATGGGCAGGTTCTCGGCGTAGGACAGCAGGTGCACGCCCCCTTCCTCCGGGTTGGGACGCACTTCCTGACCCCAGCTGCCGATGCCGGCGTCCTCGCAGTGGTTGTCGGTGAAGGAGCAATTGCGGACCCCGGCCTCCGCGCTGGTGGTATCGGCCCAGCTCTCGCCCTCGGGACCCGAAACCCAGATCTCGAAGGACTGGCTGCAGCGGGTGATGTAGTTCTTCCTGAAGTGCACGTTGCTGCTGCCGAGGCGAAGCACCGGTGCCTCCCCGCTGGTTCTCAGGACCTGATTTCCCTGGATGGTGGCCGCCACGTCGTAGACGTCGTGGATGATGTTGTCCTCCACCAGCACGTCGCTGCCACCGAGATACACCTCGACGCCATTGCCGTAACGGGTGGTTCCATAGAGGGTGCTGCCCCCGATGTGGCGGATACGGTTGCGGAGCACCTCCACATCGGTGACGTCGCGGACCTGGATGCCGTGTCCACCGCACCCGATGAGGTCGAGGTCCTTGATGGTCATGTTCGAGACGGCCTGGAAGATCCGTCCGTTCACGGCGATCCGCAGATCACCACGGGTGGACGGGTTTGCCTCGCTGCAGACGGTGAGCACCCTGCTCCCCTCATCAGCTTGGAACTCCAGGTCATTGCCCAGCTCGCCGACCGAGAACTTCTTCACCCCGTGGAATACGCCGTCGAGGAGAAGGAAACCGACGTTCGCGTCCTCCGTGGACGTGTTTCCGGTGTAATTTCCCTCGACCAGTTTGATCTGCCACCGGTTACCGCCGATGTTCTTCCAGGCCTCGGGTCTGTCGAGGACCTGGTATCCCATGATCCTGGGTTTCTCGCCGCTCCCGTAGGCGCCGAAGGTGATCCGCCCCTCACCCTGCAGACCCGACAGGTCGGTGAACTGCCCGTAGAAGGTCTGGCCGCACTTGAACAAGATGGTGTCCCCCCGGACGACCTGCCCGGCGTTGATGGCCGCGATGACCTTGTTGACGGACTGCCAGGGTGCGCTCTCGGATGTCCCCGAGGCCTTGTCGTCACCGTCCTCGGCAATGTAGTAGGTCGTTCCCGTGGCGGCGAAGGCGTCGTGGACACCCCCCAGGAGTGTCACTGCGGGAAGGGCTGCGACGGCCGTTGCGAGGACGGCGCGACGACTGATGGACATTCTATGCTCCGCTCAGTTGAAGAAAGATGCTGCCAACTTGCGACAGGGCCGCATATCGGCTAGTCAGAGCAAACTTATGGCCACCTTCTCGCGCCACAAAGTCGTCCGGATGGCCGACGGAAATTCCCGGAGCCGATCCCCTTCAGCGGGCTGTCCCGGATTTCACCGTCCCCACCCGCTCCCGGGCGCCGCTTCACTTCCCACACATGATGAGGAGCCCCGGAACCGTGTGGTCCCGGGGCTCCTCGCGTGAGTCAGCTCACTTGTCCTCTTCGTCTTCCTTCTTCTCCACCACGAGGGTTTCGGTGGTGAGCAGCAGGGAGGCGATGGATGCGGCGTTGGCCAGCGCGGAGCGGGTGACCTTCACCGGGTCGATGACGCCGGCCTCGATGAGGTTCTCGTAGGCACCGGTGCGGGCGTTGTAGCCGTGGCCCGGCTCCAGGTCAGCGACCTTGGAGGTGATGACGTAGCCCGCCTCGCCGCCGTTCTCGGCGATCCAGCGCAGCGGCTCCACCACCGACTTGCGGACGATGGCCACACCGACGCGCTCGTCGCCGGCCAGGCCCAGGTCGCCGTCGAGCACCTTGGCGGCGTGGATGAGGGCCGAGCCGCCACCGGCGACGATGCCCTCCTCGATGGCCGCGCGGGTGGCCGAGACGGCGTCCTCGATGCGGTGCTTCTTCTCCTTCAGCTCCACCTCGGTGGCGGCACCGACCTTGATGACGCACACGCCACCGGCGAGTTTCGCGACCCGCTCCTGGAGCTTCTCGCGATCCCAGTCGGAATCGGTGCGCTCGATCTCGGCGCGCAGCTGGGCGACGCGGCCCGCAACCTCGGACTGCTCACCAGCGCCGTCGACGATGGTGGTGTTGTCCTTGGTGACGACGATGCGACGGGCGCGGCCGAGGACCTCAAGGCCGACCTGGTCCAGTTTGAGACCCACCTCGGGGGCGACGACCTGGCCGCCGGTGAGGATGGCGATGTCCTCGAGCATGGCCTTGCGGCGGTCACCGAAGGCGGGGGCCTTGACGGCCACGGAGGTGAAGGTGCCACGGATCTTGTTGACGACCAGCGTGGACAGGGCCTCACCGTCGACGTCCTCCGCCACCACGAACAGGGTGCCCTTGGCGGCGATGACCTTCTCCAGCAGCGGGAGCAGGTCGTTCATGGAGGAGATCTTGCCGGAGTTGATGAGGATGTAGGGATCCTCCAGGACGGCCTCCATGCGGTCGGCGTCCGTGACGAAGTAGGGCGACAGGTAGCCCTTGTCGAACTGCATGCCCTCGGTGAACTCCAGCTCGGTGCCGAAGGTCTGGGACTCGTCGACGGTGATGACACCGTCCTTGCCGACCTTGTCGAAGGCCTCGGCGATCAGCTCACCGATCTGCTCGTCGCGCGAGGAGATGGTGGCAACGTTGGCCATGTCGGCGGTGGTGTCGACGGAACGGGAGTTCTCGTGGAGCCGCTCGACGACGGCCTCAACGGCCTTGTCGATGCCGCGCTTCAACCCGACGGGATTGGCCCCGGAGGCCACGGCGCGCAGGCCCTCGTGAACCAGCGCCTGGGCCAGCACCGTGGCGGTGGTGGTGCCGTCGCCGGCGACGTCGTTGGTCTTGGTGGCGACCTCCTTGGCGAGCTGGGCGCCGAGATCCTCGTAGGGATCCTCGAGCTCGACCTCCTTGGCGACGGTCACGCCGTCGTTGGTGATGGTGGGGGCGCCCCATTTCTTGTCGAGCACGACGTAGCGGCCCTTGGGGCCGAGGGTCACCTTGACGGTGTTGGCGAGGGTGTCGACGCCGCGCTCAAGCGAACGCCGCGCCTCCTCGTTGAACTGCAGAGTCTTTGCCATGGGTCACGCCTCGATTCAGCGGGAGACGACGGCGAGGATGTCGCGGGCGTTGAGCAGCAGGTACTCGGAGCCGTCGTACTTGACCTCGGTGCCCCCGTACTTGCTGAAGATGACGACATCGCCCTCGGCGACGTCGAGCGGGACGCGGTTGCCCTTGTCGTCGATGCGGCCGGGACCGGTGGCCACGACGCGGCCCTCCTGCGGCTTCTCCTTGGCGGTGTCGGGGATGACCAGCCCGGAAGCGGTGGTCTGCTCGGCCTCGAGCGGCTGGACGAGGACGCGGTCCTCGAGCGGCTTGATCGTGGTTGCCACGACAAACCCCTTTCTGTAGTTGTCCGGCGAGAGCCGGATTCAGTTCGGTGTCCGGTCCGGGCGTCGTCGCGGGTGCCACCCGGGTTGGCACCCGGGCCTACCGAGTGCCAGAAAAAGGCTATACCCCCGTTAGCACTCAATCAAGCCGAGTGCCAAGAAAGTGTCGGATCCTAACACCTCACAGCGGGACCGCCTCCTCCAGCACCCGCTGCCTGAGGCCAGGGCGCAGCGTGCTTTCAGGAACCAGATCCACTTCGGCGTCCACGAGCTCGGCGATGCGCGCATCCAGACACCCAGGAGCGGACAGTCCCAGCGGCCGCCTCATCTCGAAAAGCAGGTCAGCCCACCCGTTCGACCACGCAGGCCCGGGCTCCGTCGACGGTCCGGGCCAGCAGCAGGGTCGCCGACCCGTCGCCCCTCGGCTTCAGCTGTCTCCGCAGGGCGGCGGGATCGACGTCGATGGCTCGGCGTTTGATCTCCAAGCTCCCGACCCTGTGGGTCTTCACCCAGCGTTTGAGGATGGGCAGGTCGTAGTCGAGGACCTCGAGAACCCGGAAGTCGGTCACGAAGGGACTGGCGATCGGGGCATCGGAGGTTACGTAGGCGACCCCCGGGGCCAGGAGTCGGGCGGCGGGGGCGGCTTCCGCGACGAGCCCCGCCCGGATCACCGCGTTGTCCGGTTCGTGGATCCAGTCCCCCAGCGACCCCACCGGCAGCGGATCTGCCCCGGACCTCAGGGTGTGCACCATACCGCTGTGCATCACGACGGCTCGGGGCCCGGCTTCCAGGAAGTTCCACAGCGATGCCTCGACGACGTCACCGTCCACCGAGACCCACGCCGCCGCCACATGCTCCGGGATGAGTTCCTTCGGCAGGCCCGGGCCGAGCTTGACCGCGGTGCGCCAATCGCCGCGCAGATGGTTCTCCACCAGGGACCAGGGCGGGGTGAACTGGTTCACGTCCCAGGTGCGCCCCCGGGTGGTGCGGCGGGCGGGGTCGAGGAAGATTCCCGCCCCGGGCGGCACCTCGACGTCCTCGGCGCGCCCCTCGACGACCCTGGCATCCAGTTCGCGGAGGTTTGCCGTCGCGAAGGCGGCGGTCGTCGGGTCGGCCTCGACGGCATGCACCCTCAGCCCTGCCTGGGCGAAGGCCATCGCATCCACCCCCAGGCCGCAGCCCAGGTCCCACAGCTCAGTGACCCCGGCCTCCTTGAACAGGGCGGCCCGCCACTGGGCCACCACCCAGCGGGTCGTCTGCTCCAGACCGTCGGGGGTGAAGAACATCCGGTCCGCCATCGGCAGCTTTCCCCGGGCCCGTCGCCTCAGGGCCACCTGGGTCAGGGCGGCGGCGGCCAGCTCCGGCGGGAAACGCCGCCGCATCCGCTCGGCGGCACCGAGCGAATCCGGATCGGCCTCCGCGGCCGCCATCTCCAGGGCCAGGGCGCCGTCGTCGCTCAGAATGTCCACGAGTGCAGCCTAGAGGCTCCCCACCCGAAGCCGGTTGAACCGGCCTGCGAGCGCACCCTCCCCAAAGTTGGTTGAGCCGGCCTGCGAGCGTCAGCGAGCAGGCCGTGTCGAAACCACCCGGTTCGCGGAAAGCCTGTCGGTCGGTGCTCATCCGCGAGCCTCCTAGAATCTCCGCATGACCCGAATCGACGTGTGGTTGTGGAGCGTCCGGCTTTTCAAGACCCGTTCGCTGGCGACGAAGGCCGTCTCCGGAGGGCACGTCCGGCTCAACGGCGACCCCGTCAAACCGGCGCACGCGGTCAGGCCCGGGGATCGCGTCACCGTGAAGGAGCCCGGCTGGACGCGGGAGTTCGAGGTGGTGGAGTTGCTGAACAAACGCGTCGGCGCTCCCATCGCGCGGAAGGCCTACGTGGACCACTCCCCCGAACGTCCAGCGTTCCTCAACGTCCCGGTGGCCAAACGCGACCGGGGCGCCGGTCGCCCGACGAAGAAGGACCGCAGGGCCATCGACAAGCTGATGGGCTCGGGGGGCTGAGGGTCTCCCCCGAGCCGACCGGCCCGGACCGGGAAACCCCTACTGATCCAGTTCGCGGGTGTCGAGTTCCACGACCTCGTCGCCCAGCGCCTTCAGCAGGCGATGACGTTCCTCGCGGCGCCTGCGCTGCTCGATCGGGTCCGGGACGGGCGCGGCCGCCAGGAGACGCTTGGTGTACTCCTCCTGCGGATCGAGCAGCACCTGCTGCCGGGCTCCCTTCTCGACGATCTTTCCGTGCTGCATCACGACGACCCGGTGGGCGAGGGAGTCGATCACGGCCAGGTCGTGGCTGATGAACAGGCACGCGAAGCCGAAGTCGCGCTGCAGGTCGGTCAGCATTCCCAGCACCTGGGCCTGCACCGAGACGTCGAGGGCCGAGGTGGGCTCGTCAGCGACCAGCAGGTCCGGGCCCAGTGAAAGCGCGCGGGCGATCGAGACGCGCTGCCGCTGACCGCCGGACAGCTCGTGCGGGTAGCGGTTGAAGGCGCTCCTCGGGAGCTCGACGGCCTCCAGCAGCTCGTAGACCCGCTTCTGCCGCGACGCCTTGTTGCCGATCCTGTGCACCTCCAGGGGTTCGGAGATCACGTCGCCGATGGGCAGCCGCGGGTTGAGGGATGCGGCAGGGTCCTGGAAGATCACCCCGACGCGGCGCCGCAGACCCTTCAGGCCCTTGCCCCGCGAGGCTCTCCTGCGACCGTGTCCCTTGACCAGTTCCTGGCCGAGCACCTTCACGTTTCCCCCGGCCGACGGGATCAACCCCAGCAGGGCCCGGCCGATGGTCGACTTGCCGGAACCCGACTCGCCCACCAGGCCGACGATCTCGCCGCGTTTCACGTCGAAGGTGACGCCGTCGACGGCCCGGAACGGTCTGCGGCCCGCGCGTTTGTACTCCACCACCAGTTCGTTGACCTCAAGGGCCGATTCGGCATCCTCGGCCACGTCGTGCGGGGCGGAGCCGAACTGGCCGTGCCCCGACCCGAGGTGGGGAACCGCGGCCAGCAGTTTCTTCGTGTAGGGGTGCTGCGGCTTGAGCAGCACCTCCTCCACGGTGCCGCGCTCGACGATGTTGCCCTTGAACATCACCGCGACCCGGTCCGCCATGTCAGCCACCACACCCATGTTGTGGGTGATGAGCAGGATTCCGGTGTTCAGCTTGTCCTTCAGCGACCGCAGCAGGTCCAGGATGTCGGCCTGCACGGTGACGTCGAGGGCCGTGGTGGGTTCGTCGGCGATGATCACCTCGGGATCGCAGGCCAGCGCCATGGCGATCACCACGCGCTGCCGCATGCCGCCCGACAGCTCGTGGGGGTACTGCTTGACGCGCCGCTCCGCGTTCGGGATGCCGACGGCGTTGAGCAGGTCGATGGCCTTCTGCCACGCCTCCGCGCCGTGGGCGACGTTGTGCACCTCCATTGACTCGGTGAGTTGTTCACCGATCTTGATGACCGGGTTGAGGGCGGTCATCGGTTCCTGGAAGACCATGGCCACACGGTTGCCGCGCAGGCCACGCAGCTGCCGCGGGCTGAGTTTCGAGATGGCCTTGTCGGCCACCATCGTTTCTCCCGTGATACGGGCGGTCTTCGGCAGCAGCCCGAGGGCCGTGGTCGCGGTGACCGACTTGCCGGAACCGGATTCACCCACCAGGGCGACCACCTCGCCGGGCTTGACCGCCAGGGTGACGCCCTTGACTGCGTGGACCCGCCCGAACTCGGTACGGAAGTTGACATCCAGTTCCTTGAACTGGAGCACCGACTCGGTTTCCTGGGTGGGGGGGATTGTCTCGTTCACTTCAGTGCTCATTTGTTTCTTTCCCCTCAATCCATCTGCTGCCGCGGGTCGAAGGCGTCACGCAGACCGTCGCCGATGAAGTTGACGCACAGGGCGATGGTCAGGATGAACAGGCCCGGCCACCAGAACAGCCAGGGCCGGGTGTCCATGGCCTCCTGGTTCTGGGAGATCAGCAGACCCAGCGACGACTCCGGGGCCCGCACACCGAATCCCAGGTAGGACAGCGCGGTCTCCAGCAGAATCGCCGAGGCGATCAGCAGCGTCGAGTTCACCACGATGGTGCCGATGCAGTTCGGCAGGATGTGCCGGAAGATGATGCGCCAGTCGGATGTGCCGATGGCCTTGGCGGCGTGCACGAACTCGCGTTCGCGCAGCGATAGCACCTCGCCGCGCACCAGGCGCGCCATGCCGGTCCACACCACGACACCCAGCACCCCGGCGAGGACGTAGATGTTGGCCCCGTCGACCATGCGTCCCAGCACCGCGGCCAGCACCAGCAGCGGAATGATGATCACCAGGTCGGTGGCCCGCATCAGGATGGACTCGATGCGGCCCCGGAAATAACCGGCCGCACCGCCGATGAGGGTTCCGATCACGGTGGCGATCAGACCGACCATGAAGGCGATGATCACGGATTTCTGGGTGCCCTGCATCACCAGGGCGAAGTAGTCCTTGCCGATGGTGTTCTGCCCGAAGGGATGCTCGCCCAGGGTGAACGGCCAGAACCGCAAGGTGGGTTCTCCGTTGGGGCTGCCCTGGGGGAAGGGGTAGAGGTCGACGTGGTTCTTCGGCCACCATCCCGGCAGGGAACCCACACCCATGGAGGTGAAGGCCAGCAGGATCACCAGGATCAGGATGGCGCTGGCGACCATCGCTCCCTTGTGGTGCAGGAAGCGGCGCCACACCAGCGAGCCCTGCGAATAGGACTTACCACCCGCTTTGTCGAGGTCCTCGTCGAGGTCGTAGTTGGCCGTTTCCGGGGCGTTCTGCTCCGGGGTGGTCTGCTCGGACGTGGTCTGATCGGACATTTTTTCCTCGGATTCTTTGGCGCTCATCGGGAGATCCTCGGGTCGAGGAAGGCATAGGCGAGGTCGGCCAGCATGTTCATCACCACGGCGGCCGTTCCGGTGACCAGGAAGAAGCCCATCACCCGCATCGGGTCGGCTGCCTGCAGGCCCTCCTTGAACAGGGTGCCCATGCCCTGCCAGGCGAAGACCGTCTCCGTGATGACGGCGCCGCCGATGAGGTTGGCGAAGTCGAAGGCCACGATGGTGGCGAGCGGGATCAGGGCATTGCGCAGCGCGTGCCGGGTGATGACCTTGCGTTCGGAAACGCCCTTGGAACGCGCGGTGCGGATGTAGTCCTGGTTCAGGACCTCCAGCATCGAGGCCCGCGTGTAACGGGTGTAAGAGGCGATCGATATCAGGGTCAGGGCGATGGTGGGCAGCAGCAGGTGGGTGAGGCCGTCGATCGTCTCACCCCACCACGTGGTTTCCAGGTTCGGCGTGGACGCCCCGATGGTCGAGATCGGGCGACTCACCTTGGCCAGGTAGGCCGCCCAGTTGCTGAGCAGGAGATCAATCAACGCCGCCAGGGATGCGAGCAGCCCCGTGATCGCCGAGGCGAAACTGGCCTGGCGCTTGGAGAAACCTCCCAACAGTTGGCCCGCCACGATCCCGACCACGATGGCGACGGCCAGCAGGCCGAGCAGCAGCGGAATGGAGGGAGTCTTCATCAGGACCCCACGCAGCACGGAATAGCCGACGATGCTCACCAGGGCGGTGGCTCCCACCGAGTTGCGCACCTTCTTGTTCTCGAAACCGCTGGTGAGCACGATCATCAGGGCACCGATGCCGATCACCAACAGGATGTAGACCGGGATGCCGACCGCGGGGCGGCGGAACCAGCGCACCGCGTCGAAGTAGACCATGATTCCGGCGAAGCTCACGGCCAGGATCCCGAAGGTGATCAGGCGCCGCTTCCACGCACCGCCGACGATCGCTGCGATGATGAAGGCCAGCACCAGGGCTGTGACCACTATCGCCAACGGCGTGAAGCGAGCCTTCTCTATCCAGTTGTTGAACTCGATGGCGGCGTACTGCTTCAGCAGCACCGCGAACCAGAACACCGGGAGGGAGAAGAACACGAAGGCCATCATCGTGATGGCGTAGTCGAATCCGCTGTACTGCCGGATCGCGGTCAGGATACCCAGGGTGACACCGGTGACGATGGCCAGGCAGGTGGCCAGGATCACCAACCGGACCGAGACCCCGGCCGCCGAGGCGATCAGGGCGTTGACGGATTGACCGTTCGACGCGGTGCCGAGGTCGCACTGCCCGTACAGGCACTTGGCGGCTCCTCCGAGCCAGTTCAGGTAGCGCTCGTACCAGGGTTTGTCGAGCCCCAGCAGGAGCGTGCGCTGACGAATCAGGTTGTCCCTGTTGGGCGAGTTCGATTCACGCAGGTCCGCCAGCGGGTCGCCGGCGTTGATCACCAGGATGAACATCAACAAGGAGCCCAGCAGGAGAACCAACAACGAGATTCCCAAGCGTTTGGCAATGTACTTGATCACGAGAGTTCCTTTTCAGGAGGCTGCCGGGCCAACGCCTGGCTGACCCATAGCGCCAGATAATAGAGCACTTCCGGGCAACCCCGCTCAGGTCGCGGTCCAGGTTTTGGGACACTCAGTCCCGCTTCAACGGCCGAGGGGGTGGATGGCCGCGGCCATCCACCCCCTCGGTTCAGGTTCGGGGCAGATCAGTTCTGCATCAGCGCATCTGCCACTGGAAGGCGTTCCAGGACACCGTGGACTGGGTCGCGGTGACCCTCACGTTGCGCACCTTGGAGTTCCACGCCACCACCCCGGGGTGGGAGTAGAGCGGGATGTTGAACATCGTGTCCCAGAGCTCCTTCTCAATGACCGTGACCTGTTCCACCTGCTCCTTGGCATCGAGGGTGCTGGTCAGCTTGTTCCAGGCCTCGTCGACCTTTTCGTTGGAGTACTGGCCGTAGTTCTGGGGCCTGCCGGTGGCCTGGATGTTCTGACCGGTGGTGATGAGACCGGAACCGGCCCAGGCGTACAGCGCGACCTCGTAGTCGCCCTTCACGATCGCGTTCTCGAAGAAGTCCTGGGCGGCTGCGTCCACAATCTCGAAACCGGCGTCCTTGCAGGAGGACTGGATGGCCGCGACGGTTTCCGTGCGCCGCTGGTTGCCGGCCTTGTAGCCGATGCGGACCTTGATCGGGGTCTGGATGCCGCTCTCCGCGACCAGCTGCTTGGCCTTCTCGATGTCGACCTGGTCGAAGCGACCGTCGTAGGTCTTGGAGGTGACCTCCTGGTAGTTCTTCTGGAAGGGCAGGACCTCGCGGGCGTTCATCAGCTGCGCGTCCTCCTTGATCGGCTTGATGAGCCGGTCGAGGATGGTCTGGCGCGGCACGCAGTAGGCGAAGGCCTCACGCAGCTTCTTGCCGCCCTGGGCGTCGGAGAAGACGTTGGTGTCGCGGAAGTTGAAGTCCAGGTGCTCCCAGGTCATCTCCGAGGTGGTCGCCACCTGGACGGAGGAACCGATCCCCTGCAACCGTTTGACGGTGTCGACGGTGGCCTGCGGGCGAATCACATCCAGGTCGCCGTTCTGCAGCGACTGGGACATCTGGTTGTCGGCCACGTAGGAGAACACCAGGTTCTTGGTTCCGGCCGGGGTACCCCAGTAGTTCGGGTTCGCCTCGAGGGTGAGGGTGGTGTCCTTCCAGCCACCCTGCTTCAGCTGGTAGCGGTTCGAGGACGGGATGAGGGAGGCATCGGGAAGCTGACCGGGCTGGAAGATCCATCCCTCGTTCCAGAACTTGGCCGCCTTTTTAACGGTCTCCACGTCACGGTTCAGGATGGCATTGGCCAGGGCGTCGGGCTCCAGCCCGGACTGCTTGGCCACGATGTGCGCCGGAAGGGGGCCGGACAGGGCCGCCTTGTAGTCCGGGTACTGCCCCTTGAACTTGATGGTGAACGTCTTGGAACCCACCTCACCCTGCGGTCCCTCGGGGACATGCTCGGAGAAGGTCGTGGAGACGTGGTTGAACACGGCTTCCGCGTCCTTGTTCTGACCGTTCGCCAGGCCCGGTACGAGGAACTCGGGGTTCTGGGCCGCCCAGTCCAGCAGGTAGTCGTTGATGGTGATCGGGGTGCCGTCGGACCACTTCGCGTTGTCGGCGATGGTGTACTTCACCTCGAGCGGATCCTGGCTCACCACCTCGGATGTGCCGAATTCCTTGTCCTCGCAGACGGTGCCGTCGGTTCCGAAGTACCAGAAATTGCCGAACATCTGGTCGGCGACCACCAAGTTGTAGGTGGAGTAGGTGGCGTTGGTTACGTTGTTGTACCCGCTCCAGTTGCCGGGACCGGGGCTGTAGACCACCTGGCCGTCGGCGGTTTCCTTGATGCCCGCGTCGCGAATGCAGGGGTCACCGCCTCCGACGACGGTCTCGGCTGCTCCGGGGGCGCTGTTCTCGGCATCGGGATCCTCGCCGCTGGTGCAGGCGCCGAGCATCAGTGCTCCGCTCACCAGCACAGCCAGGGCCGCCTTGGTTCCCCTGAACTTCATGTTTTCTCCTTGTCGTGAGCCGACACCTGGTCCCACCATGGGACCAGTTGGCATCGGACCTTAGTAGTAGCCGAAGCCGCTGAAAACCCCGGGGTGCAGTTGTGAGACGGATTGTTACCTATCTGATACGTGGGAGCTCCCGTCAGACCACGATCCGATTGACGGGCAGCCCAGTCAGCGCGGAGAAGTCCAGCGACGACGGGGGCAGTCCCGCGCGCACGGCCGTCAACCCGACGGCGGCGATCATCGCTCCGTTGTCGGTGCACAACCCCGGTCTCGGGCGCCGCACCGCGACACCCTCGTCGGCGGCCCGTTCCTCCAGCAGCCCACGCAGCCGCGAGTTGGCGGCCACTCCCCCACCGAGCAGGATCGTCCCCACACCGATCTCCCGGGCGGCGTCGAGGGTCTTGGCCACCAGCACGTCGGCGACGGCCTCCTGGAAGCTGGCGCACACGTCACCCACGGGAACCTCCCGGCCCTCCAACCGGGCGGTCTCCACCCAGCGCGCCACCGCCGTCTTCAAACCGGAGAAGGAGAAATCGAAGCGGTGCTTCTCGAGGTCGTGGCGCGCCGTCAGGCCACGCGGGAAACGAATGGCCGCGGGGTCACCGCCGGCCGCGGCGCGGTCGATGACGGGACCGCCCGGATAGGGCAGGCCGAGCAGCCGCGCCACCTTGTCGTAAGCCTCACCCGCGGCGTCGTCGATGGTGGAGCCCAGTTCCTTGATGTCACGGGCCAGGTCGCGGACGTGCAGCAGGGAGGTGTGGCCTCCGGAGACCAGCAGGGCCAGGGCGGGCATCGGGAGGGGACCGTGGTCGAGGAGGTCGACGGCAATGTGCCCGACGAGGTGGTTCACCCCGTACAGCGGTTTGCCGAGGTACGCGGCGAGGGCCTTGGCGGCCGAGATTCCCACCAGCAGCGCCCCCATCAGGCCGGGCCCCGCGGTGACGGCGATGGCGTCGACCTCGGTCAGGTCCACATCGGCCGCGGCGACGGCGCGTTGCAGGGTGGGGACGAAGGCCGACAGGTGCGCCCGGGATGCGATCTCCGGCACCACTCCCCCGAAACGCACGTGGAGGTCGACGGAGCTTGCGACCTCGTTGGCCAGCAGCTGATCGCCACGGATGATGCCGACGCCCGTTTCGTCGCAGGAGGACTCGATTCCCAGGATCAGCGGTTCGCTCATTGACTCTCCTCCACCTTCATCCTCTTCTCCATGACCACGGCGTCGACGCCCCGCCCGTAGTAGTTCCCGCGCCGGTTCACCGGGACGAATCCGTTCGCGGCGTAAAATTCGATGGCCGCGATGTTGTCGGAGGCCACCTCCAGCAGCACGTTTCCGGACCGCTTTCCCAAGGCCCAGGCGATCCCGCGCCCCAGCAGTCTTCCCGCGATGCCCCGGCGGCGGTGCTCCCCCGCGACGACGATCCGGTCCAGGTCGGCGGTGTCGCCCGCGTGACGCCAGGACGCACAGGCGATCACTCCATCGACCGCAGTCTCGGCCACCTCCACGAGGCGGCCGTCAGCGCCGATCTCCTCCAGCCAGGAGGCCTCCGACCAGCGTTGCCGCGCCGGGAAAACCTGTTCCAGCCGGGCCAGCGCGGGGGCGTCGGCGGGCACGGCGGTGCGGATGATCATCGGGGTGCCCTGATGCGGGGCAGCGCCGACTTGCGGGTCCTAGGCACCGCGGCATCCGCGGCCCGCAGGTAGAAGGGTTCCCCGTCGACGGCCGGCAGATCGGCCCAGCGTGCCGCCAGCACCGCCGCGTCCAAGAAACGCGGCCCGGCCGGGTCGTCGAGGACCGGGCCGGCCGCGGGCAGGTCCGGGATGGCCCCGGGGGCGCTCACCCGGGGTTCGCCGACGCGGATCCCGTCGCGGTAGAGCGCCCAGTAGAACTCCTTGCGCCGGGCGTCGGAGACCACCACGAACTCGTCCGGCGCGTCCTGCCACTGGGCGGCGATCACGTCGAGGGAACACACCCCGTGCAGGGCTCTGCCCGCCACCGCGGCCAAGGTGCGGGCGGTCACGATCCCGACTCGCAACCCCGTGAACGGTCCCGGTCCCATGCCGACGGCGTAGGCCTCGATCCCGGTCATGGCAATCCCGGCCGAGGCGCACAGACGCTGGATCAGCGGGGTCAGGGTCTCGCCGTGGGCGCGGGTGTCGGCCACCACCTCGGATGCGACGGGCTCCCCGTCGCGGGCAAGACCGACGGCCACGTGGTGGGAGGTGTCGATCCCCAATATCCAGGTCATGGGTTCCTCCTCAAGGATTCCAGGGCACCGGCCCAGCGGGGCCCGGTGCCGGTCAGGGTCACACGCCGGGCCTCGTCACCGACCTCTCGGTCGATGTCGATCTCCAACCGATCGTCGGAGAGCCACTCGGCGATCCCCTCACCCCATTCGACGAGGGTCACCGCCCCGGGCAGCGTGGCGTCGAGGTCGATGTCGGCCAGCTCGTCGGCGCCGGCCATGCGGTAGGCGTCCACGTGCACCAGGTCCGGGCCGTCGCCGCGGGAGGGGTGGATGCGCGAGAGCACGAAGGTGGGTGAGATCACGGGACCCTCGACGTCGAGTCCCTCCCCGATGCCCCGGGCCAGGGTGGTCTTGCCGGCCCCGAGCTCCCCGGTGGCGATGATCACGTCGCCCGCGCGGAGCAGACCCGCCAGCTCCACACCCAGCGAGTGCATCGCACCCGGGGTGGGGACGGTGACGGCCACGGGCAGGTCGCGGCCGAGCACGATCCCGGAGACGTTCTCCCGGAGCGGAGCGAAACCGTGTTTCCCCCACCAGCCCGCGAGCTCGGGGAACTCGCGGCGGCACAGCACCTCGACCCGTTTCAGACCCGCGTCCACCGCGAGCGAGACGGCCCCGCCGATCATGGCCTTCGCGATCCCCCGCCGGATCTCGGTGGGCAGCACGGAGACCCGGCGCAGCGTGGCGGCCTCCCCGTCGTGGGCGACCAGCAGACAGCCGACCATGCGGTCGCCGTCGAGGGCGCACACCCCCCAGCCCTCGGCCAGGGCACGCTCCACATCGGCGAGGGTGTCGGAAAGGGCCTCGGCGGGCGGGTCGACGGGGCGGCGAGCGGCGAAAGCGGTCCGGCTGACGCGCAGCATCCCGGGGGCGTCTGCTGCGGTGGCCAGCCGCACCTGGATGGTCTCGGTCATGGCGGGCAGATTCTAACCCCGCTCCCCCCGGTGGCCGCGATCCCGGCGATCGCCACGCCGCCAGGGACCGCGACCACGACCTCCGCCGGGACGGCGCCGCTGCTGGGGCCTGGGGGCGATCAACGCCTGGTAGTCGGTCTCCGTAACGGGAGCACCCAGGCAGGGACGGGCACCCGTGAGCGCAGCGAGTTCGTCGCTGCCCGCGGTCACCTCGACCGGTTCGGTCCTGACCCCGGCCTGACCCACGATCCGGCGCATCTGTTTGCGCTGGTGTGGCAGGACGATGCTGACCACGGCCCCCTCCTCGCCGGCGCGGGCGGTGCGTCCGGCGCGGTGGAGGTAGTCCTTGTTGGTCTTGGGCGGATCCACCTGGAGCACCAGGGAGATGTCGTCGACGTGGATGCCGCGAGCGGCGACGTCGGTGGCGACCAGCACGGGCACCTCTCCGCGCTTGAAGGCCGCGAGGATGCGGGCGCGGGCGCCCTGGGTGAGGCCTCCGTGCAGTGCCCCGGCCATCACCCCGGCCTCGCGCAGCTGCCTCGCGATGCGGTCGGTTCCCATCTGGGTGCGGGCGAAGACCACGGTCCTGCCCTCCCGGTTCGCGATCTCGGCCGTGACCTGGTTCTTGTGGTGCGGGACCACGTGCAGCACGTGATGGGTCATGGTGGTCACCGACGCCTTGCCGGAGTCCACCTCATGGGTGACCGGATCGGCGAGGTAGCGCCTGACCAGTTCGTCCACCGCGCCGTCGAGGGTGGCGGAGAACAGGAGCCGTTGCCCGTCCGCGGGAACGGCGTCGAGGATGGTGGTGACGGCCGGGAGGAACCCGAGATCGCTCATGTGGTCGGCCTCGTCGAGAACCACCACCTCCACCCGGCTGAGGTCGGCCACCCCCTGCTCCAGGAGGTCGATCAGCCTGCCGGGCGTGGCCACCGCCACGTCCACGCCGCGTTCGAAGGCCTTGATCTGGGGGCCGTAGGCCATGCCGCCCGCCACCAGGTGCAAGCGGAGTCCCATCACGGTTGCCAGCGGGGACAGGTTGTCGGCGATCTGCAGGGCCAGCTCGCGGGTGGGGGTCAGTATCACTGCGCGCGGGGTGCCGGTGGGCTCGTCAACGGCCAGGCGGGTCAGCAGCGGCAACCCGAATGCCAGGGTCTTGCCGGAGCCGGTGCGGCCACGGCCGAGCACGTCGCGACCGGCGATGGCGTCGGCGATGGTGGCTCGCTGGATCGGGAACGGCTCCGTGATGCCCTGCTTCTTCAGGGCCGCCACCATGGGGGTGGCCACGCCGAGTTCGGCGAAACCGGAGCTCGCGTCGTCACTGGTGACCTCCACCTCGACGGTGGCGGCCTCCCAGCTCATCTGATCCTGCTCGACGGGATCGAAATCACGGGATTCCCGGAAGTGGCCGCGTCCCTCCCCGGATCGGTGGTCGTAGTGGCCGCGACGCTCGCGGTCGCGACGGCCGTACGGATGCTCCTGGCGGTCCCGCCGGGAGCCGCGGAAACCCCTCGGACGGTCGTCGCGACGGAAGTCCCGGTCGAAGTCGCGGTCTCGGCGCCTCCGGTCCTGCCTGCCGTCACGGTCGTCACGGCGATGTTCACCGTCGCGGCCACGGAAATCGTCACGGCGACGCGCGAACCGGTCTTCCCGGTCTCCGCCCCACCCCCGTGAATCGTCCCGGTCCTCACGCCACCCGTAACGCGAACGGGAACCTCCCCACCGCTGCTCGGACCCGCGGTCATCACGCCAACCGCGGTCATCACGGCGACCGCGATCCCTGTCGCGGTTCCCCTCACGACCGAAACCACGGTCCTCGTACCCCGGGCCGCGGTCGTCACGACCCCGGGCGCGATCGTCCCGGTCGAAACGACCGGAGCGTGCCTCCGGGTTGCGCACCCCACCCGAGCGGCGGGGTTTGTGGCCGCGGGCGGCGCGCTCGGCGGCGCTCCAGCGTTTCTTGGGGGTGCCGTCCGACTTGAACGACTTGGGTTTCTTCCTGGGCATGGCCATGGCAGGTCCTGTTCACGGTGCTCGTCTCGGGCCCGGCGGATGATCCCGCGGGCAGCGGCGCGTCTCGTCACATACGAAAAGATCCGGAACACAAGACGGCCGTTGGCGCGCTCGGCGCGAAGCTGACAGCCGGGAAATCCGGCGTCGGGGAACCGGAGATGGGTCAGCGACATTCCCCGGGGAAGCCTTTGCGGCTAGCGCGTCATCTTATCCCAAAACCCCAGAGGCGGCAATTACGCGGGGCGTCGCGCACGAAGGACCCGGCAGGACGGGGTCCCGGTAAACGCCCGGCGCGGTTTCCCGGTTGCAAGCAGGCCCTCCGACCAGCCCCCGAGCGGATCCGGACCCGCTCAGTTTTCACGTTTTCGGTGAAGCATCACCATGGCCCACAAGATCTCCTGTCACGAGATTCTCCGCACGTCACTCACACACCAACCGTTTCATCTTCGCCCCGGAGACAAAGAAACTTTTTGGCGAGCACATCGGAGACCCGATATGATAAGAACTATACTTATCATATTGGCTAGGCTGACCTTAATTTAGATCAGTAGCATGAGGAGCTCTGGCACGGCTCCCGGCGGGGAGTGGTTCCGAGTCCGATGCCCTGGCGGCCGTCGCCGAGGATCTGCGGAACCGGGAACCCTGTTTCCGTATCGAGGTCGAGGCGTGGAACGGGGACGAATGCACCCGGCTCGGAGTCGCAACCACGGATTGCTACGACCTGACGGCTCGGATACTGGCGCAGGCGGCGGAGCTCGCGGTTGCAGGCACCCCCGGAGCGTTGTTCGCCTCCGGTATCGGGGTCTCCCCGGAGACCTGGCTGACCGGACTGCTGGGAGCGGCCGAGATCACCTGGGACGAGGAGGGAGAGCTGTGAACAGCAAACCACGCGCCGTGGTGGTGGGGGGTGGCTTCGGAAGGAACTATGCGAGGGCCCTCGCACATCCCGGTTCTCCGGTGGAGCTGGCGGCGATCGTCGGCCGGGGCGGTCCCCGCAGCACCGCCCTGGCCCAGGAACTCGGGGTCCCGGTCTGGTCCTCCGCGGAGTTGGAGAACCAGCCCCTCGACCTGGCCGTGGTGGCCGTGCGTTCCGCAATCATCGGAGGCATGGGGGAATCGATCTCGGCATCGTTGTTGTCGCGGGGGGTAGCGGTCATTCAGGAACTGCCAATACACTCGACTTCCGTGATCGAGCTGCTTCGGCAAGCACGACGGGGAACAACAGTGTTCCACCCGAGCGCTTTCTACGATCGCCTCGCCACCACACGCAGGTTCACCAGCCACGCGATCGATCTGCGGAAGCGAGTCGGTTTCGAGAACGTACGGGTGCGAACCTGCTGCCAGACCCTGCACGACGCCCTGCTGGTCCTGTCCGGATTCATGGCGGGACCTCCTCCGAGAGATGCCCGGGTAACCAATCGTCGCGGTCACGCCCGTGTCGACCTCGACTGGGCGGGGGTCCCCGTCGACATCCAGGTCGGGAACCGGATGGACACCCGAGATCCTGACGCCCATTCCCAGCCGCTCATGGCGTTCGTCGTCTCGACATCGGAGGGAGAACTGGAGTTGGGGCACGTGCACGGGCTCACCGTGTTCATGCCGATGGTGCCCTCCACCACCGATGGCCTGGATCCTGATGCGCCCGTCGCAGTGGTCCACGGTGAGGAACTGCTCACCGGACAGCTCCTCGGGAAGCTGTGGCCGGAGGCCATTCATTCAACCGTCAAGGAACTGCTGGCGGGAAAGCAGAGTTTCGGTCAGCGGGAATTGGCGACGCTGAAGTTGTGGGAGAAGATCTCACCTCAGCTGGCATCACCTCTCAGGATCGGGTCGGACGAAACCGCCTCGGGGAATCTCCCATGAGTTTGCTCCAGAACCTCAGCCGTGGGGACGCGGCCACCACCCGCGCGGTAGTGGTGTTCCCGCACGCGGGTGGCTGCCCCCGGTTCTACCGGCACTGGGCCGACGAGTTCCCGGAACACCGGATCATCGGTGTGATGTACGCGGGCCGGGAACAACGTCTGCAGGTTCCGCTTCCTGACAGCGTCACGGAGATCGCCCGGGAAGCGGCTCACGCACTGGCCCCACGGGCGGAGGAACTGACTTTTTTCGGCCACTCCTTCGGCGCCCTGGTGGCCTATCAGACGGCGGTGGAGCTGGCCCGTTTGGGACGGCCACCCGGGCTGTTGGTGATCTCGGGTCATGACGCCCCCCTGACCGGTCCACCACCCGATGTGGGATATCTCACCGAGAACTACGTGCTGAGGGATTTGATACGGCTGGATCCCCGGAACCGTGAGGTGTTCAGCGACCCCTGGCTGAGGGAAATCTACCTGCCCGCCATCTGCAACGACTACCGGCTGGCCAATCGTTACCGCAGATTCACCGGGAATCCTCTCCTGCCCAGGATCGCCGTCGTCAACGGTTCCGAGGACGGGGAGGTCACCGAGCGGGGTTCCATGGCGTGGTGTGAACTCACCCACCGGTTCTCCGGAGTGACACGGGTTCCCGGCGGTCATTTCCACCTGGCCGCGCCGAACGTGGCCTGCGCCCATGTCGTACGCGACATGATCGACGGGTCTCGAGAATGCACCGATCCACAACTGGTACATGCCGTCGCCCCTGCGAGTTCAGGTGACGGATGCACCAACACGGTGCCGTCGACGGTCGACGGCACCGCAACCAAAACCACGAAGGAGCCACGAGATGCGAATCACGACAAAGGATCTGATCCAAACCGGTATCTTCACCGCGGTTTATGCCGTGGTGTACATGATTTTCAACATGACCGGGGCGATCGCCCCGGTACTCCAGGTAATCCTGGGTCCCGTCTCGATTGTGATCAACGGCATCACGTTCATGCTGTTCCTGTCACGTGTGCGCACCCCCTTCGGTCCCCTGCTGATGGTCGGCCTGCTCAGTGTGCTCCTGGTGGTGATGGGGCACCACTTCATCACGCTCATCACGGGGCTCTTCGCAGGAGCCATGGCTTCCTGGCTGGCGGCGATCTGGCCACCCGAGAAGACCGCGAAATCGGTTTGGGCCTATGCCTTCTTCTCCCTGTGGCCGATCGGCGGCTTCCTGCCGCTGCTGTTCATGCGCGATTCCATGATTGCGGACATCACCTCGCAGATGGGTCCCGAATGGGCGGGGGCGTTCAATCAGCTGATGTCAACACCCATGCTCGTGCTGTTCTCGGTTCTGTGTTTCGTTGCCGGAGCGCTGGGCGGGCTGCTGGGTCGCAAGGTGCTGAGCGGAACCTTCAAGAAGGCCGGCATTGCCTGAGGCCAGCTTCGACCCCCGGGTGCTGCTTCCCTGCTGCGTCGTGATGGTGTCGCTACTGCTCTCAAGCACCCCCCATGAGCTGGAACTGGCGGGGCTGGTGTTGTTGCTGGTGCTGCTCGTGCTGCTTCGTCGCTGGGGATCGCTGGTCGGCGCGATCACGGGCGCGTTGTTCATGCTGGGCCTGAGCCAAGCCGTGAATTCGTCCGGCTGGTCGGGACTGGCTGCGCTGTTCGCCGGTTTGAGGTTCCTGTGGAGGTATTTGCTGGCCGGGCTCTTCGGAATGGTCCTGGTGACCGCCCTGGTCCCGGCCCAGCTGTTGGCGGCGCTGCGGCGCATGCACGTGCCGAGCGCGTTCACCGTCCCGCTCATGGTGATGATCCGCTACCTTCCGACCCTCGCCGAGAACGCCCGTGCAATCGGCGATGCCATGCGGATCAGGGGTTACCTGCGGGGACCATCCGATCTGCTGCTGCGCCCCGTCAGCGTCGGCCGCTACCTCGTGGTGCCGCTCCTGGCGGGAGCGATCCGCGGAGGCGATGACCTGACGGCGGCGGCGCTGACCCGCGGCCTGGCCGTGCAGAACTCCCCGACCACGATCACCGAGCTACGGCTGACCGTGTGGGATGCGCTGCTGCTTGCCGGTACGGTGGCTGCTGTCGGTTACGGATTCGGGGTGCTGGGATGAGCAATTCCATGATCGAGGTGGCGGATCTGGAGGTCACGTACCAGTCCCGTGAGAAACCCTGCCTGCGAGACATCGGCCTGGTCGTCGAACCCGGCGAGAGCGTGTTGCTGACGGGAGGTTCCGGAAGCGGGAAATCCACCCTGCTGCGCTGCTTCAACGCTCTGATCCCGCACCTGCACCCCGCGTCGATCAAGGGTAAGGTACGCGTCGCGGGGCTGGAACCGGCCGCTGAAGGGCTCGCCGCCGTCGGCAGACGGGTTTCATCGGTGCTGCAGAATCCACGAACCCAGTTCTTCTGCTCCGATCCCCGTTCCGAAATGGCCTTCGCCAGCGAGAACTACGGCAGACCCGTCGAGGAGATCCGCGAACGCATCGCAGCGGCCGAGCGGGCCCTTTCCTTGAAACCCCTGATGGGAACGTCGATGCACCACATGTCGGGGGGGCAACGGCAACGGATAGCGGTGGGGGCGGCTCACGTGAACCGCCCCCAGCTGTATCTGCTCGATGAACCCACCTCAGGGCTGGACCGTGACAGCATCGACAAGCTGAACGACATGATCGGCACGCTGCGCGAGGAGGGGGCGACGATCCTGGTGGCGGATCATCGGCTGGCTTGGCTGGCGGGCAGAGTGGACCGGGTGCTGATGCTGAAGCGGGGTTGCCTCACCGAGGAGTGGGGTGCCGACGACTTCTTCGCCCTCGATGAGGACAGCAGACTCCGCCTGGGGCTGCGTAGACTGCACCGCACGGCTTCCCCCGGCCTGCCCTCCGCCCCCGATGAAGCCGATGGGCTACGCCTGGAGAACATACAGTTCTCCTACCGGCGCGGCACTCCGGTGCTGGACATCCCCCACGCCGTGCTTCCCCGGGGCGCCATCACGGTGGTGAGCGGGCCGAACGGGGCTGGGAAGAGCACCTTGGCGCGCGCCCTGACGGGCCTGATAAAGCCCCGGGGTGACATGGTCATGGACGGGACGAAACTTTCGGCGAAAACACGCCGCCACCGCTGTTTCCTGGTGATGCAGGACGTCAATCTCCAGCTTTTTGCGGATTCCGTACGCGAAGAGATCAGCTCGGGAAAAACGGCGCAGGAACCGACGGACCTGTTGGAACGGATGCGCCTGTCCGGGTTGGAGGAGCGCCACCCGCTCTCGCTGTCCGGCGGGCAGCAGCAACGAACCGTGGTCGCGGCCGCTCTGAACCAGCGCCGCGACATCTACGTCTTCGACGAACCATCGTCGGGCCTGGATCACGCCTCGATGCTCGCCACCGCTGATCAGTTGCGTTCCTTGGCCGACTCCGGGGCGGTGGTGGTGCTCATCACTCACGACGACGAACTCGTGGCCGCCTGCGGGGATCATGAACTGCGGCTCAACTGAGAGCTGACGCTGACCAGCGCGGGCGCCGGTCCCGGGCGTTGCCGTCCCCGCCGCCCTCTTCTAGGCAGGGGCCAGAGACGCTGCCACCCCGTCGAGGATCACCTCCAGTTTCTTCATGAACCAATCGAAGGGCGGCAGGTTGACCGCCTCAAGCTTGGCCTGGCGGATCTTCTCCCAGCCGGGGACGGGGTTCTCGTCCGGTTCATCCGGTACCCATTGCCTTTTCATGTCGTCGCGTTCTGGACCGGTTTCGGCCAGCAACCCGTCCATGTGTTCCACCCCGCGACGGTTGTCCACCACCATGTCGAAGACCAGGTCGCAGGTCAGCAGGGCGTTGCGAGCCGTGAAACCGCATTCCATCAGGAAGGAGCACAGTTCATCGGAAAGCTGCACCATCACGCGGGTGAAAACCCCTCGCGACACCTCGGTAGCCGAACCGGGATGGGCCTCCCAGAAGTGCCAGGCGAAGACGGCGTAGTCGGTGAGCACCTGCCGCCACGGCCCCTGCCGCGGGGGCATCTCCACCGACTCCATCGCCAGGCCGAGCCCCAGACGCACCAATTCGTCGCGGTCAGGCGCATAGCGGAACAAGGTGCTCTCCCCCACCCCGAGGCGTTCCCGGACTGCGGTGAAGGTCAACTGCGGGAACCCCACATCGAGCACCGCCCTGGCCACGGCCTCCCTTGTGAGGCACGGCGGACGGCCACGCCGCGTTCCTTCAGCCATCAGACCCCCTCCTTCACTGCGATCTCCGAGCTGGGACGGAAGTTGCGGAAGGCGGGATGCACCAGGACGAACACCGCAACGATTCCCAGGACCACGACGGAAACGATGACGGGCAGCGGCCGCCACCAGCCGTAGAAGAGGGTGCTGAGTGTCGGGGCGAGAACGTAGGTGAGACCGTTGGTGGCGCCGATCACCCCGGCGAGCCCGCCCTGTTCGTCGTGCTCGACCAGCATGGTGGGGCCGGAGGTGTAGCCGGGCATCGCTATGCCGATTCCCAGACCGATCAGCAGGGCCGATACGAACATCACCCAGAGTTCCGCCTCAGGCAGCATCACCACGAACCCGATGGTGCCGACCACCGCACCGACGCGCAGCAGCATCGGCGGCGCCCACTTGGTGACGGGCACGACGACGGCCTGGGCAATGATCATGCCGACCCCGATCGCCAACATGACGACACCGGACAGCTGACCGCCCGCGACCTCATCCAGATGGAACCTGTCCATGATGATGAAGCTGGCCGTGTTCTGAATGAAACCAAGGGCGGTGAAGGTGCCGAAACCCGCCACCAGGAAGGGCAGAACCCGCTTGTCCATGGGGCTCACCCGGATCGGGCTCTCCACGAGCCGACTGCCCGCCCCGCCGTGCAGGCAGGCCAGCACGAGCAGCATGGCGATCCCGATCAGCACGGGCACGACGATTATGGGGGTCAGCAGGCCGAATCCGGCCAGGGCTCCACCCACGATCGCCCCGAGGATGCTGGCGATTCCCTGCACCGCACCGACCCCGGCCATTCCCTTGACGCGGGCCGGACCCTCGGGCGTGAACTCGGCTATGTAGGCCTGGGCCGTGGGCGGCACAGCTGCGATAGCGGTCCCGAAACCGATTCCTCGCAGCAGCACGAACAGCAGGAACAAAACGGTGCCCGTGAGCAGCCCCTGCATGCCGGCGGCGGCCAGCCCGGAGAACAGGATCATGGTCACGATGCCGAGCGCCAGGGCCGCCAGGAGCACGGGTTTGAATCCCTTCGATTGGGCTCTTCGCCCCCAGAACCCGGAGGTGAGCACCACCATGACGGCGGCGGCCGAGATGGTCACGCCCAACTGCCATTCGGGCATGCCAAGCCTGCGGGAAAGGGGGGCGATGATCGGGCTGAGGGTCATCTGACCCACGTAAACGATGAGCACGGTCCCGAGCAGCAGAGGGATCTGGGACTTCGACGTCCCCTGTGGTTTGGCTTCGTTGGTTGTCACAAGGTCAACCTACATCATTTTGGAGGCGAACCGCCATAATTTGAGGATCCGCCACGAGCAGGCCGACCAGGATCATGGCGCTCCGCGCTTGCCGGGCCGGACCCGCCCGCATGAAACCATCCCTGGCGCCACCGAGCAGGGTTCCCCGAGCCCCACGGTTTCGACGCAACCGGCTCGTTGACGTTCGCGGGTCGAAACAGCCGGTCTTGACGGGGCCCGATCCGCGCCTCGCCTTCCCCCATCACACCGCGGGATCGCGAGGTTAACTTTCGGTCAGGGTTTGGATTGGTTTTGGTCAGGGTCTGGATTGACCGTCGGGCTTGAGAATGCTGAGGCTTATTCACAGGCGACGTGTCGACTAGCGAAACCCCTACTCAGAGCGCGCTTGAGGATGGCCGTGAATAAGCCTCAATGGCGAGAGAACATCTCATCACCCAACACCGGAAACGTACAGCTTAGCCAGCCTAGATGAAAGTTAACTATCATTCGATGACCTCAGTTCCCGGGGAAAATACGTGAGACGCGGAGCCTATCCGCGCGGGGCCATGTGTGAGTCTCGTCGAGGCCTTGTGTCATCCCCCAAGGACTGGTAGCGTGCAATTAATTAGCCCAACAACTTGAAGCTTGGGATGCTTCCACATCCGAACTGGCCTCCGAAGTCAACTAGTTGAAAATTGTGGGATGTGTCCCACCGTCCGGGGCGCATCCCACTTCCACCAATGATGAAGAAACTGACCCCCGAATCCTTGCTCAAAGCCCTGTCGAGCAGAGAACTGCTTGAAGTGCTTACGCAAGCCTCACGAGTGATTTCGGACCGCGACACCTGTGAATCTGTCGGGCTTCACGAAAGCTCATCAGTGGGGCTGAAGAGCAAGGCGCAGCTCTTGGCCATGGGACTCATAGTCGAACGCCACGAGAGCACGTGTATCTGTCACGACACCTTCGCAAGTGCTTACGACTTGTTCGAGAGGAATTCGCCAGTCCTTTCCGCCCTGAAACAGTACCCGACTTGCAAGGCGTTCGTTTCAGGCAGTCTCATTTCTGGCTTGCCGACCTCTCCGCGCCGATTCAAAGAGTTCTGCCAATTCGTCTTGAAAGTCCTGCCTGACAGATCAACGTTTCATGAAGAAGCGCTGAATGCATATCTCGACAGAGCCACAACATCAAGGGTTGATATTGTGGAAATCAGGAGAATGATGGTGGATGAAGGTGTCCTTCAAAGGGGCGCCGGTTCTAGAATATACAGGAGGGTTGATCAGCTATGATTGGAGTCGGCGTCACATCTCACTATCACGACTCGTCTTGCGCATTGATGGTGGATGACCAAGTTGTATTCGCTCTACAGTGAGGAGCGCCTGAGCCGTATACGCTTTGACTCGAGACTGGGCGGTTTCAACCGGTGTCTGTAGTCATTGCTGATCGGGAGCCAGGAGCCCCCAGACCACCTCGGGGAAACGCGACGCCTGCACATCGGGCGGGTACGGCCCGGGGAAACGCGACGCGGTGAGCGCCTGGAGACTGGCGGCCATCAGCCCTGCCCGCCCAGCGGGCAGACCTGCGGCCAGCAGGGTGCCGCAGGCCCCGGCCAGCACGTCGCCGGAACCGGCCTGCGCCGTCCACGCGGGGCCGGGCAGGGCCAGTCGCGCGGAGCCATCGGGTGAGGCCACCGGCTGGACCGCCCCCTTGAGGAGCACCGTCGCCTTGAACCGACCTGCGGCAAGGACCGCGGCGGCCACCGGGTCGGCCTCGATCTCGCCGCGCTCCACCCCGAGGAGCCGGGCCAGTTCACCCGCGTGGGGGGTCAGGAGGGTTTCGGCGGGCAGGTCGGCGGGCAGCAACCTGAGCGCGTCCGCGTCGATCACCAGCGGCACCCGCCGCTCCAACGCATCCCGGAGGCGGGCCGCGGCATCGGCCAGGGCACCCCAACCCGATCCTGCGACCACGGCCTGGACCTGCCCATCGGCGAGCACGACGCTCGGAAACCGCCCCACCACGAGGTCGCGGGGAGCGGACCCGAGATAGCGCACCATCCCGGGACCGGTCCCGAGCGCGCCCGCGATCGCCAGCAACGCGGCCCCCGGGTACTGCGGCGACCCGGCGTCGATTCCGACCACGCCGCGCGTGTACTTGTGGCTCTCCGCCCCCGGGACCGGCCACCAGGCCGCGATCTCCCCGGCGGTCACGACACCGGTCACGCCTCGCACACCACCGTCGCGGTGGCGAACCCGCCGTCGTGGGAGATGCTGAGGTGGATTCGGGTGACGCCCAGTTCCGCCACCCGTTCGGCCACGGTTCCGGTCACCACGAACGAGGGCGCCCCGGCCTCGGACCTGATCACCTCCACATCCAGCCAGTTCATGCCGCCGGGGCTGCCGAGCGCCTTGGCGAGAGCCTCCTTCGCCGCGAACCGTGCGGCCTGCGACTGCACGGGAAACGCCCGCTCCCCAGACGTCAGGATGCGCTCGGCGATCCCGGGGCGACGCCTCAGCATCGCCTCGAACCGCTCGATGACGCACAGGTCCGTGCCGATGCCGACGATCATGGCCCCGCCCTGGGTTACTCCACCGTCACCGACTTGGCCAGGTTGCGGGGCTGGTCGACGTCGTGGCCGCGGAGGGTGGCGACCTCGCAGGCGAACAGCTGCAGCGGCACGATGGCGGGCAGCGGCTGCAGCAGCGTGGAGACGTGCGGCAGCTCGATGAAGTGATCGGCGTGGGCGCGGGCGTCGGCGTCGTTGGCCTCCGCCAGCACGATGGTGCGGGCGCCCCGGGCGCGCACCTCCGCGATGTTGGAGATCACCTTGTCGCGCAGCTGGTCGCGGCTGTGCGGGGGCACCACGACGAACATCGGCAGGCCCTCGCTGATCAGGGCGATCGGGCCGTGTTTCAACTCGCCGGCGGCGAAACCCTCGGCGTGGATGTAGGCCAGCTCCTTGAGTTTCAGGGCACCCTCAAGGGCGACGGGATAGCCGACGTGGCGTCCCAGGAACAGGATCGAGGGTTCGTCCTTCAGCTCGGCCGCCAGGTTGAGGACGTTCTCCTGGGCGTCCAGGAGCTGCTGCAGCTCCTCGGGCATCCGTTCCAGCTCCTTCAGCACCCCGCCGATCTCGTCGGCGTATTTCGTGCCCCGCACCTGCGCCAGGTAGAGGCCGAGGAGGTAGCAGGCGATGAGCTGGGTGGTGAAACCCTTGGTGGAGGCCACCCCGATCTCCGGTCCGGCGTGGGTGTAGATGACCGCGTCGGATTCGCGCGGAATGGTGGCGCCGTTGGTGTTGCAGATCGCGACCACCTTGGCGTGCTGCTCGCGGGCGTGCCGGATCGCCATGAGGGTGTCGGCGGTCTCCCCGGACTGGGAGATCGTCACCACCAGGGTCGTGGGGTCGATGATGGGGTCGCGGTAGCGGAATTCGCTGGCCAGTTCCACCTCGCAGGGGATGCGGGTCCAGTGCTCGATGGCGTACTTCGCCACCAGTCCCGCGTAGAAAGCGGTGCCGCAGGCCACGACGACGATCTTGTTGATGCTTCTCAGCTCCTCGGGGCTGATGCGGATCTCGTCGAGGACGATCTCGCCGAGCTCGTTGGTGCGCCCGAGCAGGGTGTCGGCCACCGCGCGGGGCTGCTCGAAGATCTCCTTGCGCATGAACCAGTCGTAGCCCTGCTTCTGGGCCGCGCTGAGATCCCAGTCGACGTGGAAACTGCGGGTGTCGGCGGGGGTGCCGTCGAAGTTCGTGACGACCACTCCGCCTCGGGTGAGCTCGACGATCTGGTCCTGCCCCAGTTCCACGGCGTCGCGGGTGTGTTCGATGAAGGCGGCGACGTCGGAGGCGAGGAAGTACTCGCCGTCACCGATGCCCACCACGAGCGGCGAGTTGCGGCGGGCCGCGACGATCCGGTCCGGGTCGGCGGCGTCGACCGCCACCAGCGTGAACGCGCCTTCCAGGCGGGCCACGACCGCCTGCATGGCGGAAACCAGGTCGGCCCCGGCCGCGACCTCGCGGGACAGCAGTTGGGCCGCCACCTCGGAGTCGGTCTCGGATACGAACTCGACATCCAGGTCCTCCCTCAGGACCGTGTGGTTCTCGATGATGCCGTTGTGCACGATGGCGATCCGGCCCGCCATGTGCGGGTGGGAGTTCGCATCGGTGGGCGCCCCGTGGGTGGCCCAGCGGGTGTGGCCGATGGCCGTTCCCGATTCCGGCAGCGGGTTGGCCTCGATGGCGGCCGCCAGGTTCGCGATCTTGCCCGCTTTCTTGCGGGTGTAGAGTTCACCACCGGCAACGACGGCGATGCCAGCCGAGTCGTAGCCGCGGTATTCGAGTCGACGAAGCCCGTCGATGACGATCTGCCGCCCGTCGCGGCTTCCGAGGTATCCAACGATTCCACACACGTTGGCAAACTGTACATCAAAACTGCACGTTTCTTGACCCTCACCTTCGCGCCACCCATTAACCACCATCGTCGAGATTTCATTGACGATTGGCCGGGCGAGACCCCGCGCGGCCTCGGGACGGTCCGCGGCGGCAGCGGCTCACTGGGCCGGTGGGGCCACGACCCGTGCCTCTATGCTTCCCGTATGGACTTCTTCAACCTCTACGCCCAGGGGTTCGCGCGGGTCGCCGCCGCAACACTGCCCGTCGCCGACTTCGACCCGGCCAGCAACGCGGAACGCACCATCGCCGCCGTACGGCAGGCCCACGACCAGGGCGTGGCGGCCCTGGTGTTCCCGGAACTCTCACTCAGCGGCTACGCCATTGACGACCTGCTGCTCAACGACTCGCTGCTCGACGCCGTCGTCGAGGCGGTGGCCCGGATCGCCGCCGAGACAGCGGAACTCGGCCCACTGTTCGCCGTCGGGGCACCGGTGAGGCTGCGACACCGGCTGTACAACTGCGCGGTGGTGATCCACCGGGGCCGGGTGCTGGGTGTGGTGCCGAAGAACTACCTGGCGAACTACCGCGAGTTCTATGAGAAACGACAGTTCGCCTCCGGTGAGGGGAGCCCCGGCGACTCCGTGCTGATCCCCGAGTGGAGCGACGAACCGATCCCGTTCGGCGGCGAACTGCTCTTCTCCGCCACGGACCTGCCGGACCTGAAGATCCACTTCGAGATCTGCGAGGACCTGTGGGTGCCGATCCCACCCAGCCACGAGGCGGCCCTGGGGGGAGCGACGGTGCTGATGAACCTGTCCGCCTCCCCCATCACGATCGGCCGGGCCGCCGACCGGCGGGCCTTGGCAGCCGCGGCGGCCAAGCGCTGCCTCGGGGCCTACGTGTACGCCGCGGCGATGTTCGGGGAGTCGACGACCGATCTGGCCTGGGACGGCCACACCATGATCCACGAGATGGGTTCCCTTCTCGCCGAGGGCGAGCGTTTTCCCCACGAGGCGCAGCTCACCGTCGCGGATGTGGACCTGGACCGGATCCGGCAGGAACGGATGCGGCAGGGCTCCTTCGACGACAACCGGCAACGGTTCAGCAGCTTCTTCTCCACCATCGAGTTCGAGGCCGTCCCGCCGAGCGGGGACCTCGGTCTGCTGCGGCCCCTGGACCGCTTCCCCTTCGTCCCCAACGACCCCGACCGCCTGGAGCAGGACTGCTACGAGGGCTACAACATCCAGGTCTCGGGTCTGGAGCGGCGGATGCTGGCCATCGGTGGCGGGGACCCGGCGCGGGCGCCGAAACTCTGCATCGGCGTCTCGGGGGGCCTTGATTCCACCCACGCGTTGATCGTCGCGGCGAAGGCCTGCGACCGGCTGGGCCTGCCCCGCACCCACATTCTGGCCTGGACGATGCCGGGGTTCGCCACGACCGAGCACACCCGCAGCAACGCGCAGGCCCTCTCGGAGGCTCTGGGGGTGAGTTTCGCCACAGTCGACATCCGCCCCCTGGCCACGCAGATGCTCGCGGACCTCGGGCACCCTTACGCCGAGGGCGCCGACACCTACGACATCACCTTCGAGAACGTCCAGGCGGGGATCCGCTACGACTTCCTGTTCCGCGCCGCCAACCATCACGGCGGGATCGTCGTCGGCACGGGTGACCTGTCGGAGCTGGCCCTGGGATGGTGCACCTACGGTGTGGGCGACCACATGAGCCACTACGGGGTCAACGCGGGTGTGCCGAAGACCCTCATCCAGCACCTGATCCGCTGGGTCATCGCTTCCGGCCAGTTCGACGAGCAGGTGAACGAGGTGCTCGACTCCGTGCTGGGCACCGAGATCACCCCTGAACTGATCCCCACGAAGCCGGGTGAGGTTCCGCAGTCCACCCAGGCGACGATCGGCCCCTACGAGTTGCAGGACTTCACTCTGTACCACCTGCTGCGCCACGGCCTGCGTCCCCGGAAGATCGCGTTCCTGGCCCATCACGCATGGCGCGACGCGGCCGCAGGACACTGGCCGGCAGGGCTTCCCGAGGAGGATCGTCACTCCTACGACCTGGCGGCGATCCGTCACTGGCTGGAGGTTTTCGTGCGGCGTTTCACCACGAACCAGTTCAAGCGCAGCACCCTCCCGAACGGCCCGAAGGTGGTTCCCGGCGGTTCCCTGTCGCCGCGCGGCGACTGGCGGATGCCCTCCGACGTCGGGCCGCGCATCTGGCTCGACGAGATCGCCCGCGATGTTCCGCAGGCCTGACCCCTTGGTCCGACCAACTTGGCGACGCCCTGCTAGCATTTTGGGCGACTCGGCCCATCCCGATGGAGTGAAGAAGTGTCCCGACCCTACGTGGTGTTGCGACGAGGCGCCTGGGCCTCGCTGGCGAACAACACCGAGATCGACCTCGACGAAGCCACTCTCGAGCGGCTGCGGGGTCTAGGCGATCCGACCTCCGCCGAGGACGTGGCCGAGATCTACCGTCCCCTGACGCAGCTGCTGCACCTCTACATCGCCAATGCCGGCCGGCTGCGCGAGGAGTCGAACCGGTTCCTGAACCTGAAGGTGCGCCGCACGCCTTTCGTGATCGGGGTCGCCGGTTCCGTGGCGGTCGGGAAGTCGACGACGGCGCGCCTGCTGCGGGAGCTGCTGCGGCGCGCCCCGGGAAACCCGAAGGTGGACCTGATCACCACCGACGGTTTCCTGCTGCCGTCGGCGGAACTGGATAAACGGGGCCTGATGGCCCGCAAGGGATTCCCCGAATCCTACGACCGCCGGGCGTTGCTGCAGTTCGTGATCGACGTGAAGTCCGGGGAGCCCCGCGTGACGGCCCCGGTCTACAGCCACATCATCTACGACATCGTCCCGGACGAACAGACGGTGATAGAAAACCCCGACATCCTGATAGTCGAGGGCCTCAACGTGCTGCAGCCCGCCCGCGCGGACGCACAGGGCCGTTCGGGCGCCACCGTGAGTGACTTCTTCGACTTCTCGGTCTACGTGGACGCCGACGAGGCCGACATCAAACGATGGTTCCTGGAACGTTTCATGGTGCTGCGGGACACCGCCTTCCACGACCCCCAGAGCTTCTTCAAACGCTTCACCCAGCTGAGCCGCGCGGAGGCGCTGCAGTTCGGCAGCCACATCTGGAACACCATCAACGGGCCGAACCTGCGCGAGAACATCGAAACCACCCGGGACCGGGCCACCGCAATTCTCCGCAAGGGCCCGGATCACCGGGTGCAGACCATCGCAATCCGGAAGGTGTGATGCTCGCCGTTCAGACGGCGAGACGTTTCTTGACGAGGGCCGCCAGCCGTTCGGCCACCTCACGGGCCTGGGCATCGGTCGGGGCCTCGACCATGACCCGCACCACCGGTTCGGTGCCGGAGGGCCGCAGCAGGACGCGCCCCGATTTTCCGAGTTCGTGGCTGGCGTCGGCGACGGCGGCGGTGATCTCGTTGTCGATCCCGGCGCGGAGCTTGTCGACGCCACGGACGTTGATGACCACCTGGGGAAGTTTCGTCATCACCGAGGCCAGTTCCTTCAGGGACTTGCCGGTGGTCGCGACCCGCTTGGCCAGGTGAAGGCCGGTCAGGACCCCGTCGCCGGTGGTCGCGAACTCGTTCATGATCACGTGCCCGGACTGCTCCCCACCGAGGGAGAAGCCGTTGGCGCTCATGGACTCCAGCACGTAGCGGTCACCGACCTTGGTCTGGTCGATGCGGATGTCGTGTTCGGCGAGGGCCAGTTTCAACCCGAGATTGCTCATCACGGTGACGACGACGGTGTTGGAGGCCAATCTGTGGTCCTCCTGCAGGGCCAGGGCGAGGATCGCGAGGATCTGGTCGCCGTCGATGAGGTTGCCCTCGTGGTCCACCGCGAGACACCTGTCGGCGTCACCGTCGAAGGCCAGGCCGAGGTCCGCCGACGACGAGAGCACCGCCTTCTGCAGGTCCTCGGGATGGGTGGAGCCGCAGCCAGCGTTGATGTTGATGCCGTCCGGGGACGCATGGATGGCGGTCACCGATGCCCCAGCCGCCTCGAAGGCAGCGACGGCGGTCTCGTAGGAGGCACCGTTTGCGCAGTCGAGCACGATGGTCAGGCCTGCCAGGGGTTTGTCGGCCCGCAGCGACTTCACCAGGTGGGCGAGGTAGGACTCGACGGCCTGGTGCTGGTCGATGATGCGCCCCACCTTGTCGCCGATGGGCCGCCGCCACTCCTCCCCCATCCGTTCCTCGATGGCGTCCTCCAGGGAGTCGTCGAGTTTCACGCCGCCGCGGGCGAAGAACTTGATGCCGTTGTCGGGCATGTCGTTGTGGGATGCGGAGATCATCACCCCGAGGTCGGTGCGGTACTCGCCCACCAGGTAGGCGGCCGCCGGGGTGGGAACCACCCCTACGCGCAGCACGTCGACGCCGGCGCTGGCCAGCCCCGCACAAACCGCGGCCTCCAGGAACTCACCGGAGGCGCGGGGATCGCGGGCCACCAGCGCGGTCGGTTGACGCCGCCCGAAAACCCCGGCCTCGCCGAGGATGTGGGCGGCCGCCACCGACAGGTTGAGGGCCAGTTCAGCGGTAAGTTCCTGATTCGCGACGCCGCGCACGCCGTCGGTTCCGAAGAGTCGAGCCATGCAGGCAAGCTTAGAGGCTCCACGAATGGGCACAGATCACCGCTCCAGTTCGAGGTGGGATCCTTGCCGCATGGCCACCCCCGCAAGACGCGCGGCACTCCACGACGCTTCGCAGACCGCGCTGTTGGGGCCCGTCGTCGCAGCGTCCCGAGGGAGGTCACCGGGCCCGGATTGCCTTGAGAGCATTCAGTTTCGTGGCCCGCTGGGCCGCCGGGAAACCCGCGACCACACCGGTCAACGTGGCGAACACCACCGCCGAGAGCAGCAGCCAGAACGGGATTACCGAGATCGCGGTGGCCTCGCCCGGGGCGAGGATACGATCCGTCAACGAACTTCCCAGGGTTTCGTTCAGCACATGTGGCAGCAACAAACTGGCGCCTGCGGCGAACAGCCCTCCCAGCAGCCCTGCGCCCGCCGCTTCCAGCAGGAAGAGCCTCCGGATGTCGCGCCGCGTCGCGCCCAGCATTTTCATCACCCCGATCTCGCGGGTACGTTCGTAAACGCTCATCGTCATCGTGTTGGCGATGCCAACGGCGGCCGCCAGCAACGAGACGGCACCGACTCCTCCGAAGATCGCCTGGACAAACACTGGCCGCTCCTGTGCCTGCCTGATCATTTCGATGGGGGCGCTGGCCTCGTAGCCGCTCTCCCGCAGGTGCTTCAGCAAAACTTCCGCCTCCCGCACCGAACCGGCCTCAAGCACGAAACCCGAGTACAGGAAAGTACCCTTCGCCCTGCCCTCGGGGATGGTTTCCTGCCCCGGCAGCACCTTGCCGGAAAGGGTCTTCTTCAAGACCTTGACCGTCTGGTCGAGATTAGCCCAGGCAATGTTGGCGTTCGTCTCGGGGGCCACCTTTTGGCCTTTGAGCACTCCGGTGATGGTGGCGTTGAGTTTCTGCCGCGGCGCAGCGGAGGGAGAAACCCCGGTTCCTTCCCGGCCCGACACCGGGGTCGTTCCACCTGCGATGTCCAGTTTCACCGTTCTTCCGGTGAGCGGCATCCCGTCAACCGTGGGGCTCCCGCTTGTTCCAGAGTTGGCGAATGCGCCGTAGAACTTGTGCCCGACCGCGATCTGCAGTTGGCTTCCCGCCCCCGGCAGCTTCCCTTCCGCGATCTCGAACCCCTGATGGTCCATCGCGTAGGCGGGAATCGCCCGGATCCGAACGGAACCGTCGACGCCGCCGATTCGCACGGAGGCTTTAATGTCATAGAAAGGCCAGGCCCGTTCCACGCCCGGGATACGACGGAGTTCGAGCAGCGTCGCCTCGTCCATCCGCTGCTTCTGGCCACGGGAGGCGCCCTGCGGCACCCCGGTCACCTCCACCTGTCGCAGGTTCGCCTGCTTTTCGATGAAACCGTCCTGGACCGCGGCGAGCCCGATCCCGAGAGAAATCATCGCCACCATCGCGGTGATACCGATCAGCACTCCCAGCACCGTGAGCGATGCCTGAGATTTCCGCCGCCACAGCGCCATCAACGCCGTGGACAGCAGATCCGGGAAACGCATGGTTCAGCGTCCCAGGTCGACCAGCGGGTCGTTGCCGAGGAGATCGGGGTCCGAAGTTTCTCCCCGACGGCTCCTTCTCCGCAGCAAACTGATGGTGACGATCAACGCGGCGATCCCGACAACAACCGCCCCGCCAACCCAGTAGACCCATGGTTCGACCACGATGCCCTTCTCCTCCTGCTCCGGCGGGGACACACTCTCCGGGTTGGACTGCTGAGGCGCCGGCACTGGATTCACCGTGAGGTTGATCTCCTTCTCCAGGGTGGTGGCATTACCGAACTCGTCCTCGTAGGTGATGACGGCCTTGACGGGACCGGCGTGCTCCACGGTGCCGATCAGCGACAACTCCACGTTTCCGGCCGCCCCCGGCTCGATGGAGCCTATGAACTGGTCCCTGGCCTCCACTCCCTGTCCCTCGGCGACGGAAACACGGGTGTTGTACAGCTTGGTCTTACCCAGGTTGTTCACGCTGAACGTGGCGATGGCTTCCTGTCCCGGGATGACGGACTCGGGTGAGACGGTGGATGAGCTCACGTCGGCCCGCGACGGCTGCGCGACCATCACGGAGATGGTTTCGCTGGTGGAGAACGCGTTGGATTCGGTGTCCTCGTACTCAACGGTGAGGGTCATGGCGTAGGGGCGGTTCTCCAGCGTCGGGAGGGCGTGAAAGGTCATCTTCTGTTCGTTGGTTCCCCCCGCCTTGATGGTTGGGACGTACAGCGACGACGACCCTTCGGCGGGCAGGAAGGCCCCCTCCGCCTGGGAGAGCGACACCTTCAAATTGTTGACGCGCGCCTTCTTGGACATGTTGACCAGAGAGAAGGACAGCGTGAACGACCCGCCCGCGGGCACGGATTGAGGCGCCGTTGCGAGACTCTTCAGCATCACCCTGGGAACCGAGACTCCCGTCCGGGCTCCGGAGGGGGTTCCTCCGGCCTCGCCCGATCTGTTGGAACTCCTGGGGCTGGATTCCGCACCGGGCTGACCGGATGTCGTGGCCTTGGGCACTGAGGAGGTCTTGTTCTCCTCGGCGACGGTGTCTCCCGGCCCATCCGCCCGTGCGGCACCGGGCACCAGGAAAACTCCGAACAGCATCGCCAACAGAAGGGCGAGAAGGCTGGCTTTTTTCATGCAGGCCCCCGGAGGTCATCGTGTTCAAGGTGGGTGATGTCGGTGATGCGGCCGTCACTGATGGAGACGACGGTGTCGGCGAAACCGGCCAGGTGCGGGTCGTGAGTGGCCATCAGCCAGGTCTGTCCCGACTGGTGGATCAAACGCCTGAACAGCAGCAGCGTCCGTTCC
Organism: Arachnia sp.; assembly: GCF_057238465.1. NCBI lineage: Bacteria > Bacillati > Actinomycetota > Actinomycetes > Propionibacteriales > Propionibacteriaceae > Arachnia > Arachnia sp. Next base: position 20,015 of record NZ_DBHHFZ010000008.1, on the reverse strand, counting down.
GCGGTTGACGAGTCCAGATTGCCGGTCGGCTCGTCGGCGAGCACCAGCTCGGGTCCGGTCACCATGGCCCTGGCGATCGCGACTCGCTGCCGCTGGTCGCCCGACAACCGGCCGGGCCTGTGGTCCAGGTGATCCTCCAACCCCAGCGCAGTCAGCAGCTCCCGCGCCTTGGCGTCGCGGCGTGCTCTGGGCTGCCCCAGGAGGGACAGGGGGAGGGCGACGTTCTGCGTCGCGGTCAGGGATGGCAGCAGGTTGGAGAACCGGAAGAGCAGCCCGACCTGTTCCCGCCGGTGGGTGGCCAGCTGGTTCTCGTTGAATCGGTGCACTGGTCGGCCGTTGATCCAGATCTCCCCCGCGGTGGGTTTCTCCAGTCCGGCAAGCATGTTCAGCAGAGTCGACTTGCCTGCTCCGGAGGCGCCGGAAACGGCCGTGAAACCGCCGCGGGGAATCTCCAGGTTCACATGACTCAAGGCGGTTACGCATGATTCACCGACCCGGTAGGACTTGCCCAGGTCCCGGGTTCTCACCAGCGGCCCTGCCGGTTCAGCGGTAACCATTCCGCTCCCTTCTTGCTTGACGTACGTTAACTGCCCTTGGTGCCTGATGGCAAGCTCTCCGGAACACCGGTTCAGGGATTCCAATCAATAAGGCTTGTCAGCTGCGGTCATCGCCGCTGACGAGCCGGTTTCATTGTTCTCCGGATACGCGATCCAAAACGGTCTTCGACAGCCCAGTATCAGGACGAGGACGGATGCCGGCATGGACAGCTCCAACCCCCACGACCCGCTCCACCCGGCAGCGGAACCGCACCCCCACCCGATCCGCCTCACCACCCCTGTCCTACACTGGCCCTGCCTGCCCCATGCAGGCTCGGCCGCAAGGACGGGGAAGCCGGTGAGAATCCGACACTGACCCGCAACCGTGACGCCCCAGGGGCGAAGTCGGAGCACCGTCGCAGCCGGGAAACCCGTCAACGCCGTGGACTGCGTTGGGTGCAAGACCACCCCACCGGGCCACTGTAGCTCCGGAGGGGAGTTGAATCGCAAGCTTGCCGTCTCCTTGGCCGCCGCGATCGCGGCGGTGAATCTCTGCGCCCTGTCCTCCCCCGCCTGGGCCACCTACCGGGACGGCTGGTGCCGCGAGGGCGAGGGGCAGACGGTGGTGGTGGACTGGACCCCGGTGGGCGGAAGCGGCTCGGAGGCCACCACCTTGGTGCGCTGCATAGCACTTGTTGAGGGGGGCGGCTATCCCGTGGATGAAGGAGATTGGCGCACCAGTCCATTGTCATCCGCGGGGATTCCTTGGGATGCAACCGGCAGCCTGGTAGTGACCATAAACGGCATCACCGCCCATCTCCCCGAATACTGGCACTATTCGGCAGGTAAAGTGGAAAATGGCAAGGGGGCTTGGGGTAATGCGTCCCCCGATCCCGTGGTCAATTCCTTTGTAGGAATTCGCTTGGCCAGAGGGCCTGCATATCCTGTTCCGCTGCCCAGATTCGAACCCGAAGAACCTCCGACCCCATCACCCACACCCCCCACTCCCGACCCATCCGGTGAACCCACCCCACCGGGTCCCGGCCCATCCGGTGAACCCCCGCCGCCGAGTCCCGGCCCATCCGGCGAACCCACACCACCAGGCCCCGGACCAACCGGCGAACCCACACCACCAGGCCCCGGACCAACCGGCGAACCCACACCACCAGGGCAGCCCGGGGATCCCGATCCGGACCCCGATCCCGATCCGGACCCCGATCCCGATCCGGACCCCGATCCCGATCCGGACCCGGACCCCGATCCGGACCCCGATCCGACGGGTGGCGCCGGCGACCCGACACCGAACCGTCCCACGAGGCAACCGGGCAATGATGCCTCAGAGCCAACCGAAGAACCCACGAGTCCCCCGTCGCCCTCGGCAACGCAGTCGCCGTCCAATTCACCAACCCCCACCCCCACGGCTTCGAACAACCCCGCCGCTCCCAGTCCCTCGCCCAGCCGACTCTGGGGACGTGAGACCAGCGGGCGCGGAGGCTCCACGGCGGGTCCACAGCCGGAGAACTCCACCCCGTGGGCGGCATTCGCGGCAGTCGTGGCTGGGCTGGTGCTGCTGGGCGGGCTCGGTTCGGGCTTCGCGAGTAGCCTGCACGAACCCCCGGGCTCTGACTGGGAGGACGAATGAAACACCGGATCGCCTCCGTCCTGACGGCAACGGCCCTCACCCTTCTCGCCCCCGTGGCGCCGGCCCGCGCCGAACCACCCGCCCAGGCGAGTGCGCTCTGCGCCGGAGCCCCCAACGGTTGCTCCATCCAGGCCCGCGGCTGGCTGCGGGAAGGAGCCACCACGGAGGTCACGGTGATCGGCAACCCACATGTCCGGGTGCAGCTGATGGTCTACGAAGCCGCGGTTGCCAACGGGCAGCTGACCGCCCTCGAACCAGTCAGCAGAAACGCCGAGGTGTTCACCAACGCCTCCGGGGTGGCGCACGCCAATGTGACCATTCCTGCACGCACAACAGGCTCTTCGGTGGGGTGGGCCCTCCTCAGCGTCGGGGGTTTGACCGGCACCGACGTCTCCACGACGGTGGGGCAGTTCATGCCTTACGGAGCCCGGGTCCCAACCCTGCTCGGCGATGGGTTCGCCGCGGCCGGCAAACCTGTGGGACAGACTGTCGAGATGCAACTGGTGGGGGCGGTACCAGGAACCGGTTTCGCCGTCGACTACGCCGACGAGGCGGGCAATTGGAAGGAGATCACCGCCGACGGCGGCACGACGGCAACCTCCCCGGATCAGATCAGCACCGTCCACTACACGGTGCCGCGGGGTCTGCTCATCAAGGCCTACAAGTTCCGGCTGCGCAACATCTCGGACTCCGCCACCTCGCCTCTGTGGCTCGGCACCCCCCACCAGGACGGTATCCCCGAAACCCGCACCTCCCTGTTCGTGCCGCCTCCTGTGGGGCAGGCACTGACAGGCACCTTCCTGAACAGCGCACATCCGGAACAGGCCATCACCTGGGCGGCCTGGGGACTCGGCGGTGTGACCCTGGCTTGGGTGGCCGGTTCTCTGCTGTTCCGGATTTCACGTCGTCCCCGATGGGAGACGGCGTGACCGAGGGGCATCCGATCGTGTGGTTGTGGACGGTATTGACTGTAACCGTCGTGGCGCTGAACACCGCCGACTTGATTTCCCTGACAATCCTGGCCGTGTGCTTGGTGGTGACAGGGTTGCTGGCAGGAGGACCGCGACGCGCCAGCCTGACAGCCGCCCTCGGGCTCGCCCTGGCCAGTTCTCTGTGGTGGGTGTTGGCCACGCTCGCCCTTCCATCCGGCGGCGGCCAAGTCATCGCCCGGCTGCCGCAGTACTCCCCCGGCCCGGGAGTGATCTTCGGCGGCAACCTCACCTTGGAGGGAGTCATGACCGGGCTCCGGCATGCGTTGTGTGCGGTTGTGGTGCTCCTGGTCCTGGGCGTGGCGGGCCAGGTGGTCAGTTCCCGGGGCTGGCTCTCGCTGGCACGCGCCGTTCTGGGACCGGCGGCCCCCGTCATCGCGCCGCTGTGCTGCCTCGGGGAGGCCTGCTCCGAAAGGATGGCGGCTGAGCGCGCGGACCGACGCCGTGGCGTCCCCCGGAACGGTTTTGGAACCCGGTTGGGTTCCTTCCTACGAGCAGTTTCGGCCCTGGCCCGTTGGGGCGGGGATCGCGCCCGACCCGGTTGGCTTCTGAACTGGCGATCCAATGACTTCCTGCAGCTCCTGGCGCCCGTCGCGCTGACGATTGTCCTGGTGCTGGATCTCCTGATCCGAGACTCAGCCGGCCAGGTCATCACATGGGGGCTGGTGGGGTCAGCCTTGTTGCTGCCCGTCGGGGTGATGCGTCGTGCTTGAGATCAACAACCTGACCATCGAGCTGCCCCGGCGCGGCCGGGTGCTCGACCACGTGAACCTCACCGCCGTCCCCGGCCAGGTGACGGCGGTCGTGGGTCGCAGCGGCTCAGGGGCCACGACGCTGCTGCGCTGCCTGGCCCGGGCCCTGCCCGCAGGGACGCAGGGCCTGGGCCGGTTGCTCTGGCGGGGGCGCGACCTGTCCGCCCACGACACCCGCGGCCTGCTCGTGGTCGCGGACTGGGCCATCACCCCGGTGACGGTTGCCGTTCACCTGCGTTCCCTGACCTCCAAGGTGCTCGACACCGCGCAGCGGCTCGGCCTGGCCGAGGTTCTGGGGCAGCGCCTGTCGCAGCTTCCCGCGGACCTGCTGGCCAGGATCCATCTGGCCTCCCTGGCGCTGGCTCCCGCAGCCGGTTTGGTGCTCGTGGACTCGGTGTCGACCGCCGCCACCGGGGATGACAGACAAGCCATCGCCTCCGCGTTGCGGCGCCGCGCCGAGGCCGGGGCCGTGGTGCTCTGGGCGGATCACGACCTCGACTCCGTCTGGGAGCACGCCGACCGGCTCGTGGAACTGGACGACGGCCTGGTCCACCACGACGGCTCCCCCGAGGACTGGTTTCCGCATCGTCTCCCCGAGCCCACCCTCCTGGCCCTGGCGCGAACCCTCGGGTTTCCCCCGGGACGATGTCGAGATGTGGCTGGGGCAGCTGAATTCTTCCACCGGCAGGGTTGCCGACCAGCTCCACTGCCCACCGGACGCGAGCCCCGCCGGGGCGACGCCGTGCCGGTGGCTTCCAAGGCCTTGGGTTTGCAGGGTGAGGACCTGACCCTGGGTGGCCGGGAATGCGTCGGGCTGGTCGACCGGGCGGGACGCTCCGAGCCCTTGGCCCGGGCCTTGGCGCGGCAGCTGCGGGGCGCCGCGCTGGTCACGGGACACCTGCCGGTGGAAGCCACCCCTCGCCGAATTTCCCGGGCCTGGGAGCGGCGCCACGCCCTACCCGATGGTTCAGTGCTGGAAACCGCGCCCTCACTCAGACCGGATCAACCACTGGTCTCGCACGGCTCCGGTGACCTCGCCAAGCTGCGCGCCGCCCTCGCGGCGGGGCCCGAGTGCCCGCTGTGGCTGCCTCATCCGCAGGCCGGGCTGGACGCCCACGACGCCCGGCGATTGGCCGCCGAACTCCGTTCGGGCCCTCCCGGACCGCGTTTGGTAACCAGCCGGGACGTCGAGTTCCTGGTGCGGGCCTGTCACCGCATTCTCGTCGTCGAGGCCGGGAAGGTGGTGGCCTTCGGCACCCCGAACGCGGTGGCAGCGGTCCTTCCGGATCCACCGCTGGTGTCCCAAACCGTTGGATCGCCCCGTCATGTGCGGCTGACCGAGGTTCTGGAGGCGGCACCATGAGGCGGATCCGTTGCGGCACCAACCCCGGCGCGGTTTCCAAGGCCATCACCTGGGTGATCGTCGCTCTGGGGCTGGGCTGGCTGACCTGGCCGATCTGGGGTTCCCTGACCGCTCCGGACCGCGAAACCGTTGCCGCTGAGACCCCCGCGCTGCTGTTCGCCCTGGCCGGGCTGGTCGTGCTGCTGGCGTGGGGTGTGTGGCATGACTGCGGATACCATGCCCCGGCCCTGGCGCCTGTCACGCTGTTGGTGGTCGTCGACAGCGCCGTGCGCTTGTTGCTCTCCCCGGGAAGTTCCGGTGTGGAACCAACATTTGCTCTCCCGCTCCTGGCGGGAGCAACCCTGGGAGGCCCAGCGGGGTTCCTCACCGGGGCACTCGCCGCGATGACCTCATCCATACCGCTCGGCCTGGTGCAGCCTCCACTGGTGGGTCAGACCCTCGTGTGGGGGCTGTGGGGGCTGGCCGGGGGCGGATTACGGTCGTTGAGGACCCGTACCGCGTGGTTCGTGGGCATCCTGGCCTGTCTGCCGCTCGGTATCGTTTCGGGTCTGCTGCTGAACCTCATCGGCTGGACCGGGGAGACCGCCGCCACGACAGGGGCTTTTCTCCCCGGGCTGCCGCCACTGGCCTCCGCCACGAGGCTCTGGGAATACACCTGGGCCACGTCCTTTGCCTACGACGCCAGCCGCGCCATCACCAATGCGGCCCTGCTGCTCCTGGTCGGCCTCCCGCTGCTGCACGGCATGCGGGCCGCGTGGGGTGTTGCTCCCGGCCCCACCGACCAGCCGGCGCGCAATCTGCGCGTGAGCTCCGCCGCCCGGGAGCGGCGCGCCCGCAGCAGCACCCTGAACCAGCTCTGGAACCTCGATGAAGGAGGCACCGAATGACCATCCCCACTCTCGACCCCGCTGAGTTGGCCTGGGCCACGACCAAGTTGAACGACCTGATCGCAGGGTTCGACGCGGTCGTCGTCGGGCAGCCCCGGTTGCGTACCGCGCTGCTCACGACCCTTCTCGCCCGCGGTCACGTACTGTTGGAATCCGTACCGGGTCTGGCCAAAACCTTGGCCGCCAGCACCCTGGCCCGCGCGGTGGCCGGTAGTTTCGCCCGCATCCAGTGCACCCCCGACCTGCTTCCGAGCGACATCATCGGCACCGAGGTTTTCGATCCCGCGACCACCCGTTTCCGCACCGAACTCGGACCGGTTCACTCCAATTTCGTTCTGCTCGACGAGATCAACCGCTCAAGCGCGAAGACGCAGTCGGCGATGCTGGAGGCCATGCAGGAACGACAGACCTCCATAGGGGGCGTCACGCACACGCTGCCGGATCCGTTCCTGGTGCTGGCCACCCAGAACCCCATCGAGGAGGAGGGCACCTATGTGCTGCCCCAGGCCCAGATGGACCGATTCCTGCTGAAAGAGGTCATCGACTACCCCACCGCCGAGGCCGAGCTGGAAGTGTTGAACCGGGTGGAGTCGGGAGTTTTCGACGTCACCGGACCTGCGATCGCCTCCATCAACGACGTGCTTCGCCTGCAACGCATCTGCGCCTCCGTACATGTCGACGAAACCCTGAAGCGCTACATGGTGGAGCTGGTGAACGTGACGCGCCGCCCCAGCTCCTACCTGGACGGGGATCAGGCACGCTGGATCGAGTTCGGCGCCAGCCCCCGCGCCTCCATCGCATTCATGCAGGTGGCCCGCGCCGCCGCCCTGCTGGCTGGGCGTGGCCACGCCCTGCCCGACGACATCGTCGGAATGCGTCACGCGGTGCTGAGGCACCGGTTGGTGCTGACCTTCGAGGCCGTCGCGGAACGAGTCAGCGTCGAAAACCTGATCGACGCGGTGTTCAAGGCGGTGCCCACTCCCTGATGGCTCTGCTGACCCGCTACCGGAACCAGGTTTCCCTCGCGCTGCGCCGCCCCATCGTGGGGCTCTTCGACGGCGTCCACCAAGCGGTGAACGCCGGGCGCAGCCTGGACTTCAACGACCTGCGCGAATACGTACGTGGCGACGATGTCGCGGACATCGACTGGAAGGCCTCCGCCCGCAACGGTGAACTGCTGGTGAAGCGACACGTTGCGGAACGGCGGGCGACGCTGCTGCTGGCTGTCGCAACGGGCCGGGACCTGGCAGGCATGGCCTCTCCCCGCGAATCGAAGCTGCGGGTGGCGATCGGCGTGGCAGCCACCCTGGGCAGCCTGGCGGTGGCCCACGGTGACTACGTCGGACTACTGCGCAGCTCGGGTCCCAAGGTGCACCTGACCCGCCCCTCGACCCGCCCGGTCGCATTGGAACGAATGCTGGGTGAGATCGTGCGCACGGTCTCACCTCACTCCCCTGAAGCCGATCTGGACCGGCTGCTGGAGGTCACGGCCGGATCCATCCGGCGCCGTGGAATGGTGGCGGTGATCTGCGGGGACATCGACATCGATCCGTCGCTGGAGGCGAGACTGCGTCGCCTGAGCCGCCAGCACGACGTGTTGTTGATCAGCATCGGCGACCTCGACCCGACCGTTCCCGCCCTGAACGGGCGCATGGTTCTCGGCCTCGACGACAGGCGCATCCTGCCGGAGGAACTGCGTCGGGATCCGGAACTGGCCACGCAGCTGCGCGCGGAACGACAGGCCCGGCTCGAGCGGCGATCCTCGGTGCTGACGGGGCTTCGCATCTCGCAGCTCTCCTTGGAGAGCGATGAGAACGTGGTGCCGCGGGTACTCGATCTGGTCAGGAGGCATAGTCGTGCCCGGTGAACTTCTGGAGTTGCAACCCCCCGTCGCTCTTGCCTGGTGGTGGTGGCTCGTCGTCGCGGGCCTCGTTCTGGTGGCGGCTGCGCTGGGTTTCCTCGCCTTCCGGCTGCGGCCGACCCCCCGCATCGCGGCTGCTCCCGACGACTCGCTGGCCGAGGTACGTTCCCAGGCGCTGGAGGCCATCTCATCGGCCCTGGAGGCCCCGGCACCTCATTTGGCCTGCCAGCGGGTGGTTGCCGCTGTGAAGGGTTTCATCGGAACCGTCACGGACGGGGACACCGACTATTCCAGCCTCGCCCAGCTCAACTGGGCGGCCCGTCGTGACCCACGCCTGGAACGAGTCGCGGCCTTCGTGGCCGGAACCCAGGCCGCCTGCTTCGACCCGGCGGTCTCGCCGGACGCCGAATCCGTTGCGGAACAGGGCCGGGAGGTGATCCTGACATGGCGTTGATGTTGCCCTGGGCCGGGCTGGTGGTGGCGGTGGCGGGGATTGCGCTGCTCGTCGCTGCCAGGTGGTGGCCGCTCCGGCTCCGCCGCAGGGGAAAGGCGGTGCCGTTCGCGGCCGCCCAGAGATTCCGGGCCCTGCCGCGTTTCCGACAGCTCGCCAAGCAGCAGCTGCGCTGGCTGCTGTTGGAGACGATCTCCATGGTTCTCGCGGTGGCGGGGATCGCGATGCTGATTGCGCGCCCCGTCGAGGCCCGTTCCTGGGCCTCGGCCAAGGGCAATCGGGACATCATGCTGTGCCTTGACGTTTCGGGGTCCATGGCCGGGGTGGACAAGAATGTGTTGCGGGCCTTCTCGCAGCTGGCGGGACAGCTGGAGGGGGAACGCATCGGGTTGATGATGTTCGATTCCACCGGGGTGGTGGTCTTTCCGCTGACCGATGACGCCTCCTACATCCAGGAACAGCTGGCCGCCGCCGAGCAGGAAATCGGAGACAACAACACGGTGGTCGGCACCCGGGCCGTCGACACCGGCACTTCACTGATAGCGGACGGGCTGATGGGCTGCCTGGAGCGCTTCGACCACCGGGACCAACGCCGCTCCCGCACCGTTGTCCTGGCCACCGACAACCAGCTCTCGGGTGAGCCGCTGTACAGCCTGGAGGAGTCATTCGCTCGGGCCCGGCGCGATGAGGTCCTGGTTTTCGGGGTGATGCCCGTTGACAATTCCGCATCCGTGACTCAGGAACTCACCCGGGCAACCCGGGAAACGGGCGGCGACACCATGCTGCTCGCCGAGACCGTCGACGTCGCCAGCATCTCCGATGCCGTCGCCAGAACCCAACGAGCGGCCCTGGCGCAACGGAATCGACTGGAGTCCGAGGAGTTCACGTGGCCCTGGGTGGGGTTGGTCCTGGTGGGTCTCGTCGCCGCCGCCACCGCCCGGAATCGGAGGGAACGGAAATGACGATCAACCCGAACTGGCTGCTGCTGGCGGCCTGTGTGGTGGCGGGGATGCTGCTGGTGTGGCTGGACTGGCGCCGGTTGTCCTTGACATCGCTGGGCCGCAGGTTGGGTGTGGTGCTGTTGCTGGCATTGGTGGCCCTGCAACCCCGCCTGTCCGGAAGCGACTCCTCCACTCCCCCGACCGCCGTTGACGTGCTGCTGGTGATCGATAGAACCACTTCAATGGGCGCCACGGACTGGAGCGGCACCCAGCCGAGGTTGACGGGGGTGGCGGAGGACGTGGCCGCACTGGTGGCGACCATGCCAGCGGCACGGTTCTGCGTCGTGGCCATCGACAACGAAGCGCGTGTGGTGACGCCCTGGACCACGGACGGCGCTTCCGTGGAAACCCTGGCCCGCACCATAGGTTGGCGTGAGGAAGGATACGGCACCGGATCGGACATCTCGGTGGGCAACGACCTGATCCACGGTCTGTTGACCAGGACCGCCGCCGAACGCCCCCAGGCCTCGCGCTACCTGGTCTATTTCGGTGACGGCGAGCAGACCGCCGCGAAACCTGCTGCCTCCTTCGAGTCGTTGCGGCCGCTGCTGACTGACTCCCTGGTGCTGGGCTACGGAACCGATGCGGGGGCGACCATGGCCATCAGGCCCGGGACCGACGAACTGGTGAAACGGGACGGCGTCGCGCAGCGTTCCCGGCTGGACGAGGCCGCGCTGCGCCGGATGGCGGGTGAACTGGGCGGCACCTATGAGCACCGGACCTCCCCGGGCGGGCTGACATTCTGGCCTACGACGGGCGCAGGTCTGGGAGACGTGAGCGGACCTGCGACGGGCCTGCCACCCGGCTGGTGGCCGGGTCTGGGGGCCGCCGCCTTGTTGCTGGCGGACCTGTCCCTGACCGCGCGCGGGGCGGCCCGGATGCGTTCGGAGCTCCGGCCATGAGCCGGCGCGGCTGGGCGGTGACTGCGCTCTTGGCGACGGTTGTCGCGCTGACGGCGGCGGGACTCCTGGCGGCGCAGTTGCTGCTCGTCACCACCGGGTTGCGGCATTGGGAATCGGACCGGCCGGATGAGGCCGAGAATGCCTGGTCACAAGCAGATGCGGTGTCCGTGCTCAACCGCTGGATACCGCTGTTCAACCGTGGAACCGCCCGATATTCCCTGGCCCGTTGGGACGCCGCGGCAGAGGACTTCGAGGCCGCCGCCCGGATAGCTCCTGAGGATGCACAGTGCCAGATCCGCCTGAACTGGTCGCTGGCATTGGAAGCGGGTGGCGACGGGCTGCGCGAGAATGACCCGGCCTCTGCCCTGGCCCGCTATCAGGAAGCGCAACTCGTGCTCGCACAGACCTCCTGCCCGGACGCCCCGGCCGCCAATGGCCAAGGGTCGCTCTCGGAACAGCAGAACGATTCCCAAAGCCGTCTCGATGGCAAGCGGAACGCGTCTCCGGCGCAGCAGCCCACCCCGCAGGAAACCGACCCCGATTCCCGCAGCAAGCGTCTCGAGGCCCGGGAGAAGCAGGCCGCGGAGCAGCGGGCCCGCGCCGGGGAGAGCGGCTCCCCCACCCCTGCGGGGAAGGACGAGAAGACCTGGTAGCCCAGCCCTGGGATCTTCAAGGGTGGGGTCCCCATCGATCTTTGCGGGAGATGTGTTAGGGTGCTCGCGACAGCGAGATCGGGGGAATCCGGTGTGACTCCGGAACTGACCCGCAACCGTGAGGGAACGTGACGTCCCGCAGTCGGAGTGCCCGCTCACAGTCGAAGCGAAATTCACCGTCGTGGACTGCGGTGAATCGGTCACCGATGTTGGGACCGGGCTCCGCAGCCCAGAAGTCGAGGACAACATCGTGACACGCACGCGTAGATTCCTGACGGCCCTGCTGGCCATGTTCCTGGCCATCGCCGCCGTCACGATGCAACCAGCCCGGGCGGATGACAGCAATGCGGCCAGCGTCAAGGCCGCCGCCGACTGGATCGCCAGCACTTGGAAAAACACCCCGGAAGAGTTCGTCGATGCGAGCTACGGGATCATAGCTCTCAGCGCCGCCGGGGCCCATCCCGAGACCGTCAAGGATATGCTGGCCAAGCAGCAAAATGATTCCGGCCAAGTCCCCAATCTAGTTGATCTGGCGCTGCTCCTCGTGGCCGCCGATGCGGCGGGGCAGAATCCCCGCACCTTCTTCGGCTGCGAACGCGATCTCGTCGCCGAACTGAAGACAATGATGGATGCTGACCGGGCAAAAGCCACCGAGGACTGGGGACCGTACCTGATCGCCATTGCCCTGTCCCGCTCCGGTGAGCCTGTCCCGGACTGGATCTTCAAGGCCATGACCGACAATCAGCAGGGCGGCTTCGGCCCCAATTCGGATGGCAGTTTCACTGCCGAACCCGAATACACGGGCCTGGGTATTTCCGCCATGAACTTGGTGTCGAAGAACTCGGCCAACTCGCAATCAACCCGCGATGCGGCCAAGAAGAGCCTCGCCGACGCCATAGCCTGGGCCAAGGATACCGCCAACCAGAAAACCGATGAGGACGGTAATCACTACTGGAGCAACTCCGAGGATAGTCCAATAGATTCAACCGGAATCTTGTCAAGTGCCTTGGCGGAGGTCGGCGAGAACATTGATTCCCCCGTCGCCTACCTCAAGTCCCAGCAGGCAAAGACCGGGGTCGGCGCCTGGCCCATTGAACACGATGGCACCCAAGCCGACGCGGGGGCGACAGCTTGGGCCATCTTGGCTCCCGCGGGCAAAGGTTTGGGCACTGTCCGCAGCACCCAGGTGCCGGAACTCCAACACTGCAATGATCCCAGCCCCACACCGACACCCACGCCGACACCCACACCGACACCCACGCCGCCCCCCATTGATGACAGCAATGCGGCCAGCGTCAAGGCCGCCGCCGATTGGATCGCCGACACCTGGAGGAATTCTCCGAGCAGCTTCTCCGGCGCCGGCTCCGTGGCAGACGGGATCATCGCCCTCAGCGCCGCAAACGCCCATCCCGACGTGGTGAAATCCATGATCACCAAGCTTCAGGAAATCGGCCCCAAGTACGTCGAGGGCAATCCTGCTGGCCTGGCCAAGATCATCATGACCGCCGATGCGGCGGGGCAGAATCCCCGCACCTTCTTCGGCTGTGAACGCGATCTCGTCGCCGAACTGAAGACAGCGATGGACGCCGACCACGCAAAAGCATCCGAGTACTGGGCTCCCTACCTGATCGCCATCGCCCTGTCCCGCGCACAGGAACCCGTACCGGACTGGATCCTCAAGGCCATGACCGACAATCAGCAGGGCGGATTCGGCTACCATTCGGACGGCGCTTTCATCGCTGACCCCGACACCACCGGCATCGGCATTTCCGCCATGAACCTGGTGTCGAAGAACTCGGCCAACTCGCAATCGACCCGCGATGCGGCCAAGAAGAGCCTCGCTGATGCCGTGGCCTGGGCCCAGGATTCCGCCAACCAGAAGACCGACACGGCTGGCAACCATTACTGGGCTGGCTTCTCTTCAACCAGTTCGACCGGCATTGTGGCGAGTGCTTTGGCAGAGGCCGGCGAGAACATTGAATCTCACGCCGCCTACCTCAAGTCCCAGCAGGCAAAGACCGGAGTTGGCGCCTGGCCCTCCAAGCACGATGAAACTGACGCCTCCCTGTTGGCCACCGTTCAAGCCATCATGGGGCCCGCGGGCAAGGGCTATGGAACCATCCGCAGCACCCAGGTGCCCGAACTCCAACACTGCAGTGATCCAACCCCGACACCCACACCGACACCGACACCCACACCGACACCCACACCCACACCGACACCCACACCGACACCGACACCCACACCCACACCCACACCGACACCCACACCGACACCCACACCCACACCGACACCCACACCCACACCGACACCCACACCGACACCCACACCCACACCGACACCGACACCCACACCGACACCCACGCCCACACCTTCCCAGGACACCAGCTATGCCGGGCCCTGCAAGGACAACGAGGGCGTCACCGTGGTCATCGACTTCCAGAAGCTCGGCGGCGAGCCACAGGTCCGCTGCGCCACCGGCACCGTGAAGACCGGTATCGAGGCCATCCGCGGCGCCGGATTCACCATGGAAGGCGTGCAGCGCTGGGGCGACTCCTTCGTCTGCCGACTGCAGGGACGCCCCGCCCCCGACGAAGTCATTCCGATAGAAGGAAAACCGGGCTACACCGAGAAGTGCATCGACATCCCGCCCGCGGGCGGCTACTGGTCTTACTGGCATTCCAGCGACCAAGGCAAAACCTGGACATACTCGAGCGCCGGCGCGTCGTCCTACAAACCTTCGCAGGGCGAATGGGAGGGCTGGTCCTATTCCTTGAATGCCACCAGCACCACCAATCCGGAGCCACGAACCCAGCTGACTCTCGAAACCTGGTGCAAGACGCTGCCGGATCCGGCTCAGCGCCCCGAGTGCAAGTCCTTCATCCCAACCCCCACGCCCACACCAACCCCCACGGTTACACCCACGGGACATCCTTCCACCAAGACCCTGGCCCCCACCGGCAGGTCAACATCCAAAACCCCTACCACCAACAAAACCCCCGTCCAGCCCGGCCTGCCGAAGACCGGCGGGTGACCGGTTGATGGAAACCTGGGTGGGGCACGCCTTGACCGGGCGCGCCCCACACCATGTTTTAGAAACCCCTTTCGGGAAAACCGGGAACCCCGGGAAGATACAGCAACCAGCGATGAACGCGGCCCGGAAAGTTTTCTCACACAGACACACGGTCCGGTGAAACTTTTCACAGGAAGACAAGCATGATCGGACACGCCCCCATTCGACAAAACCCCTCGCAAATCCACAATTGCAGGTAATCGCAAACCATTCCCGGGATGGTTAACTTTCGGCAGGACTTCGGAAAAGCCTCCAAGAAATCATCGGCTTTCCCCAGCCGCGAACCCAAAATCCAAACATTACCCGGATTCTCATCAATGACAATCAGGGAGTCAATGAAAACAGCGAGGCTCGCACGAAGCCAGCACATGATCGATTCGAGCGGCGGCAGCACCCCACGAACACAGTCCAGCAAAACAAATTCAAAGTTTCACACGGAAATCCCTCTTCAATCCAAGCCGACCCAGGCGTTCAGCATTCAAGTCAGTTCACCGTCGCGGATGATCGCCCACGGATCCCGGGAGCGGCATTCGCGGCCCATCCTTTTGAGGAGAAACATCATGACACTCACTCGTAGATTCCTGACAGCCCTGCTGGCCATGCTCCTGGCCGTCACCACCGTCACCACGCTGCCCGCTCGGGCGGATGACAGCAATGCGGCCAGCGTCAAGGCAGCCGCCGATTGGATCGCCGACACCTGGAGGAATTCTCCGAACAGCTTCTCCGGCGCCGGCTCCGTGGCAGACGGGATCATCGCTCTCAGCGCCGCAAACGCCCACCCCGACGTGGTGAACTCCATGATCACCAAGCTTCAGGAAATCGGCCCCAAGTACGTCGAGGGCAATCCTGCTGGCTTGGCCAAGGTCATCATGACCGCCGATGCGGCCGGACAGAATCCCCGCACCTTCTTCGGCTGTGAACGCGATCTCGTCGCCGAACTGAAAACAATGATGAACGCCGACCACGCAAAAGCATCCGAGTACTGGGCTCCTTACCTGATCGCCATCGCCCTGTCCCGCGCACAGGAACCCGTACCCAGCTGGGTGGTCAAGGCCATGACCGACAATCAGCAGGGCGGATTCGGCTACTACTCGGACGGCACCTTCAACGCCGACCCCGACTACACCGGAATTGGTATTTCCGCCATGAATTTGGTAAAGGGAAGCAATCAGAACAATTCGATCGTGAGAACGAGGGCGATCCGCAGCATGAACAAAGCCATTGCCTGGGCAGAGAATCCCGCAAATCAGAAGACCGATGCCTCCGGAAATCACTACTGGGTAACCGACCCCAGCATTTACTCCTCCGCCAACTCCACCGGCATGGTTGCCAGCGCCCTCGCGGAGACCGGCAGGAACGTCGAATCACCCGTCGCCTATCTCAAATCCCAGCAGTCAAAGACCGGGGTGGGGGCCTGGGCGAGCAAGCACGATGGCACCAGCGCCGACCTGATGGCCACCACCCAGGCCATCATGGCGCCCGCGGGCAAGGGCTACGGAACCATCCGCAGCACCCAGGTGTCCGAACTCCAGCCCTGCGCGCGCTGAGGTGTTCTGACCCCTTGGGTCGATCCAGCACGAGAACCGGTGATTGAACCGGTAGTGCACCGGGTGGGGTGCGCCATGACATCAGGTGCACCCCACCTCTCACTATCCCGGGGGGCCTAGGAAGATGTAGCCATGCGACGTGTCCTCACAGTTTTCCTGGCGTGCCTGGTCCTGCTCGGACCACCGCCGCCCGTCGCAAGGGCGGATGACCCGGCGCCTCTACCGCAGCCGAGCGCTGCGGGTTCCAACGCCATCGGCGCCTGTCTAGCGGCCGGGCAGGTGTGGGTGGTGGTGGTTGACGAAACGGGTCAGGTACACGCCAACCAGTGCGTCGGTACCCCCAGCAGCGGAGAGCAGGCCTTGGCGGATGCGGGGATGCGCCTGGAGTTCGGACGTTCCCGCCTGATCTGCACCATAGACACCCACCCCGCGAGCTGTCCCGGCAGGTTCACGGGCCAGTACTGGCATTATTACCACGCCCTTCCGGGAGGGGGCTGGACCTATTCGCAGCAAGGAGCTGGTTCCCGCAAACCGCCCCCCGGGAGCATCGAGGGCTGGTGCTACAACGCAAGCGACCAGGACAGTTGTTTTCCCCCGGAGCTTCTCATCACCCGCGACGGCGAGGTGATCGTCCCGCCGGGCGTGACCCAGACCGATCTGCTGGATCCTCCGGTGGTCGTCAAGGCCCCGGTCTCCCTGCCCATCGAGATACCTTGGGGTTTGGTCGCCGCAGGGGTGGGGCTGGCCGCGCTGGTGGCGGTGGCATGGTGGCTGCGTTGCCGCCGCCCGGACCCCGGCAGAAGCACGGATCCCGATGAGACCGAGCTGGGGGGTCGCTGATGGGACGGTTGTTGCCGCGCGTGGCGGACCCGGAACCCATCATCCCCGTCGCAACCCCCGACGACCACAGCGTGCATCCCTGGGCCTGGTGGTTGTGGGGCCTGGCAGCGGCGGCCGTCGCCAGCCTCACCGCCCAGTGGCCCGTGCTGCTGCTCACGGGGGCTGCGGTGGTGGTCGTTGTCAAGATGCGACGCCCCAGGGCACGGTTCGGCTTCCATCTGGGTCTGGCCTTCCTCGTGGTGGCCACCCGGTTGTTCTTCCGTATCCTGTTGGGTGGCCCGTCCAGCGGGACGGGGCTGTTCGTTCTTCCCCAGCTGGAGCTGCCGGACTGGGCGGCGGGTATCCAGCTCGGTGGGCCGGTGACCGCTGAGGAACTGCTGGCCGCCGCCACCGACGCCACCCGGCTGGGTGTGATCATCCTTGCCATCGGGGCCGCCAGTCTGCTGGCCGACCCGCGCGCCGCTCTGCGGTCGGTGCCGGCCGCCCTCCACGACCTCTCCACCGCAATCGTGATCACCTGCACGGTGCTGCCGCAGCTGGTGGCCGCGGCGGGTCGGGTGACCCGGGCACGGCGGTTGCGCGGTCACGGTGGCCGAGGACCACGGGCTGCTCTACGGGTGGTGGTCCCGGTGCTGGAGGACGCCGTCGAGGGTTCGCTGACCCTGTCCGCCTCAATGGAGGCACGGGGCTATGGTCGCACCCGGGGGTCGCGCCCCACCGGGAAGGGCACCACATGGGCCCTGTTGGTCTCCCTGCTGGCCCTGACCCTGGGGGTCTGTGCCCTGCTGGGACTTCCGCCCGGAAACGACCGTTGGTTTGGCCTGGCCCCGGAACACTGGCTTTCCGCAACCCTCATGGTCGGTGGTGCAGCAATCGGGTTGCTGTTTCTGGGAAGGGCCGGACGCCAACTGGCCGTGACCCGTTACCGCCCGGTCGGTTGGGGTTCCTCGGGTTGGGTACTGACCGCCGTGGCGCTGGGTTCGGTGGTTGCCTCGGCGCTGCCCGGAGAGCTCGCACCGTTGACCTGCCCCATCCTGGTGGCCATCCCGGTCCTGCTCAAGGAGCGGTCGTGATCCGCGCCACGTGTCTGGGAATCACTCCCCCCGGTGCGGAAACCCCCGTGGTCGTGGATGCCACGTTCGAGATTCCGGAGGGTGACCTGTGTCTGGTGGTCGGTGCCACGGGAACAGGGAAATCGACGCTGCTGCGGGCCCTCAACGGGCTGATTCCCCACGCCATCGGCGGACGGGTGACCGGGCTGCTGAATGTTGCCGGGCTGGATCCGTCGGCTCTTCGCCCCCGTGAACTCGCCGAACACGTCGGCTACGTGGCCCAGCATCCCGCTTCCGGATTCGTCACCGACCGGGTGGAGGACGAGATCGCCTTCGGCATGGAACAGCTGGGTTTGGCCCCATCGGTGATGCGCAAACGGGTGGAGGAGACCCTGGATCTGATGGGGATAGCGGATCTGCGGCGGCGGCCACTGATGGAGCTTTCGGGCGGACAGCAGCAGCGGGTCGCGATCGCCGCGGTGTTGGCCGCCCAGCCGCGACTGCTGCTGCTCGACGAACCAACATCGGCCCTCGACCCGACGGCCGCTCAGGATGTGCTGGCTTCCCTCACGACGCTCGTCCACGAGGTGGGGCTGACCGTCGTGCTGGCGGAGCATCGCTTGGAGCGGGTGATGCAGGTGGCCGATTCCGCGTTGTGGCTGCCGGGGGATTCCCGGGTGGTGGCGGGTCCGGCCGCGGATGTGCTGTCCCGGCTGGAGGAGGGACCTCCGCTGGTCGAATTGGCGCGGCACCTCGGCTGGGAAAGGACGCCGCTGAGCGTGCGCGATGCCCGTCGCAAGCTCGTCACCAAACCCGGGATTCCCGATGCCCCCCTGTTGACGGAGGCGCTTTCGTGGGCTCCCCGCGAGACCGTGGCCACCGTCGAGAGGCTGCAGGTGCGTTACGGGGAGGTCGCGGCCGTCTCGGACGTTTCCCTGGAGTTCGGGGCCGGGGAGGCGGTGACGGTGCTGGGCCGCAACGGTTCCGGGAAGTCATCGCTGCTGTGGGCCATCCAAGGGGCGGTACCCAGTTCGGGACGCATCGACGTGGCCGGGGAGGATCCGCGGCGCGTATCGGATGCCCGTGCCCGAGAGCTGGTGAGCCTCGTGCCGCAGTCACCCGCCGATCTGCTGTATCTGCCAACCGTGGCGGCGGAATGCGCCCAGGCGGATGAGGAGTCGGATGTGTCCGTCGGGACCACCGCCTCCCTGCTCACCGGGTTGGGTGTGGAACTGCCGATGGACCGCAATCCGCGTGACCTTTCCGAGGGGCAACGGCTGGCCCTGGTGCTGGCGATACAGCTCGCCGCACGTCCCCGGGTGATCTGCCTGGACGAGCCGACCCGGGGCCTCGATTACGCCATGAAACACAGACTCGCCCGCATCATCAAGGAACTCACCGGCTCCGGGATCGCCGTGGTGGTGGCGACCCATGACGTGGAGTTCGCGGCCACCACTTCGCAGCGCAGCATCGTGCTGGCCGAGGGACAGGTGATTGCCGACGGACCAACACGACTGGTGTGCTGTTCCTCGCCTGCCGTCGCACCGCAGCTGGCGAAGGTGTTTCACCCCGCCGACGTGGTGGCCGTATCGGATCTACCCGGGGGGTACCGGGGATGACCCGCTGGCGAACCCGGGCAGCCCTGGCGCTGGTGGCCGTACTGGCCTTGTCGGTGTTCTGCTGGCCCCTGCTGGTGGCTCCCGGAGCCGGGATGACCCAGGCCTCCCAGGGGCCGCTGCTGTTCGCTTTGCTGCTTCCGCTGGTGCTCGCACTGGTGGTTTCCGAGTTGTCGTCAAAGGGTTTGTCCCCGCAGACCTTGGCGATGCTGGGAGTGCTGTCGGCACTGGGCTGTCTGGCTCGTCCCCTGGGCGCCGGAACCGCGGGCCTGGAACTGACCTTCGTGCTGATCATTCTGGGGGGGCGCGTCTACGGCACCGGCTTCGGGTTCCTGTTGGGCAACACGACCCTGCTCGCATCGGCCCTGGTGACGGGCGGGGTGGGGCCGTGGCTGCCGTACCAGATGCTCGCCGCGGGATTCGTCGGTCTGGGGGCGGGCCTGCTTCCTCGGCGACCGCGTGGACGCCTGGAGGTGCTGATCGTCTGCTGCTACGGCGGGGTCAGTGCCTTCGCCTACGGCTGGCTGATGGATCTGGCGTTCTGGCCTTTCACGCTCGGACCGGGAACGGAGGCCAGCTATGTTCCAGGCGCTCCGTTGCTGGACAACCTGCATCACTTCGTGGTGTTCAACGTCCTGACCTCCATGGGGTGGAACCTGGGCAGGGCGGTTAGCAACATCGTGGTACTGGCCATCCTCGGCCCCTCGGTGCTGCGCATCCTGCGGCGCGTTGACCGCCGCGGCTGAACGCAGGAACGCCCCCGCGATTCGCGGGGGCGTTCCTGAAGAGCTGAGGATCAGCGCTTGGAGTACTGCGGGGCCTTGCGGGCCTTCTTGAGGCCGGCCTTCTT
>NZ_DBHHFZ010000007.1:49190-187536 GCF_057238465.1 Arachnia sp. | reverse complement strand
CGACCTGACGGTCGCCGGGGCAGGGGCTGGAAAGTTCGCCGGACCGTTCGCCACCGCTCACGGCCCAGCACCTCTCACGTGGGGCGGTTCACTCCTCGCGCTGGAAGCTCATCGTCGCGGCGTAGGCACCGGACTCCGAGGGCCACCGGGTGGTGATGGCCTTGGCGCGGGTGTAGAAGTGCACACCCTCGGGGCCGTGGATGTGGGTGTCGCCCAGCAGCGATTCCTTCCACCCGCCGAACGAGTAGTAGGCCACCGGGGTGGGGATGGGCACGTTGACGCCCACCATGCCGGCTTCGACGTCCAGCTGGAAACGCCGGGCGTAGCCGCCGTCGTTGGTGAAGATCGCCGCGCCGTTGCCGAACTCGCTGGCGTTGACGAGCTCGATGGCCTCCGCGTAGTTCTCGGCGTCGACGATGCACAGCACCGGACCGAAGATCTCCTCCTTGTAGGCGGGGGCGTCGAGCGGGACGTGGGTGAGGATGGTGGGGCCGAGCCAGAAGCCGTCCTCGTAGCCCTCGACCTTCAGGCCGCGCCCGTCGAGCACCACCTTCGCGCCGCGCTTTTCTGCGTCGTCGATGAGACCGACGATGCGGTCGCGGGCCTTGGCGGTGATGACCGGACCCATCTGGACGCCCTCGTCGAGGCCGAAACCGACCTTGATCTTCGCGCCGTTGGCGGCGACCAGTTCGGCGAGCTTGTCGGCGATACCACCGACGGCCACCACGACGGGCAGCGCCATGCAGCGTTCACCTGCCGCACCGAAGGCGGCGGCGGAGATGTGCTGGGCGGCGAATTCGAGGTCCGCGTCGGGCAGGACGATGGCGTGGTTGTTCGCACCCCCGAGGGCCTGGACGCGTTTGCCGTGGGCGACACCCGTGTCCTGGATGACGTGCGCCACCGGGGTGGAGCCGACGAAGGAGATGGCGTCGATCCCGGGATGGGTGAGGATGTCGGAGACCAGGTTGCGGTCACCGGCGAGGACGTTGAACACGCCGTCGGGCAGGCCGGCTTCCTTGTAGAGGCGGGCGATGATCAGCGATGCGGTGGGGGTCGGGGAGGCGGGTTTCAGGATGAAGGCGTTGCCGGTGGCCAAGGCGACGGGGTGCATCCACATCGGCACCATGACGGGGAAGTTGAAGGGGCAGATACCCGCGACCACGCCGACGGGCTGGCGGATGGTGTGGATGTCGACGCCGGTGGAGATGTCGAAGGAGTACTCGCCCTTCAACGCGACGTTGATGCCGCAGGCGAAGTCGAGGGTTTCGCGGCCGCGCTGGATCTCGCCGATGGCGTCGGAGTAGTCCTTGCCGTGCTCCTCGACGATCGCCTTGGCCAGCTCGTCCTGGTGGGCGAGCACCAGCTCGCGCATCTTGAACATGATGGCGGTGCGCTTGGCGAGGGAAACCTTGGCCCACTTCTTCTGGGCCGCCTTGGCGACGGCGACGGCGTGGTCGAGGTCGGCCGGGCTGGCCGACATCAACTCACCGACGACCTTGCCGGTGGCGGGGTTCTCGACGGGGATCATGTGGGAAGGCTGGCCCTCGTAGGGGGCGCCGTCGATCCAGTGGGTGATTGTGGTCATGTACCTCTCCCTGGTTTCTGGGACGTTCAGGCTGGTCCGGCGGATTGCTTCGTCCCCACCGGCAACAGTGCCGACTGCACCGCGTTCGGGTCCGTCCAGTCCGCTGGCCCGACGGCCGGAACCGCCGGGAGCTTTGTACATACAATAACTCCCTCGCGCGGGATGCGCCAGCCTGCCGCGATCGGAGCGGCCCGGGTGGGTCGGGGCCGGACGGGATCCCGCCGCGGGTCGTGAAAATTTGTATTGACAACCGGCGTGTGTTTTCATGAGAACTTCCTCATGAAGTTCTGCCCGATTCCTCATCCGCGTGGGGTTCACTTGAATCAAGCAGAAGGAGAAGCATGATGAAGTCGGAACGAACCCGCCTCACCCTCACCCTGGTGGGCATAGGCGCCGCAGGGCTGCTGACTGCGGGGCTGCTGTTCCAGCTCGCGCACCCGGCGGAACCCGAACTGAACTCACCGGCGATCGTCGTCTCCCCGCCCGCCCCGTCGGCCAGTCCCTCCCCCACCGAGCCTCCGATCCCCACGGAGGTCACCCCGGTGGACCCGGCGGGCCCCGCGGATCCGACCAGTTCCACGGCCCAAACCACCAGCAGGCCGGCCAACACGACCGTCCCCACCACGACCTCGAGGAAGACCGACCGGGACGACGACGATGACGACGACGACAGGAAGAGCACGAAAAGCACGAAAGCCGCGACAGCCAAACCGACCAAGAAGGACAGCGACGACGACGGCGACGACCGCGACGACGACTGATCGCTGAGCCCGGTTCGCCGGCCCCTGCCCCAGAGACCCACGTGGTCGCAGACAGGCTCCACGTCTCACCGGCCCCACTATCCTGTTGCCAGGGCAGCGCCGGGAGGAGCCAAGGATGTCGAAACGGTCCACGCGATCATCTGATCCTGGCACGTCGGTGTGGTGGCTGGTTCTGCCGCTCGCCGGGGCCATCGTGGGCGCCGTAATCCCCCTCCTCAGCCCCCTCGGCGGGGTGTGGAGCGTGCTCGGTTCACTTCTGGGGGCCTTTGTGGGCGTTGTCGCGGATTTCACACCACAGGTTAGGGACTGGATCTCGACACGGGCGCGCAACAAATGGATCGCCGAGGTGTCTGGGGATTCCGGCCCGATCGGCAAGGCACACCTGGATTCGCTGCGCATTCACAGGTCTGACAGGGAGGTCGATGACTACGTCCGCCGCGATGTGCACGACAAGCTTCACGATTTTCTGAAAGACCGCACCCCCGTCCTGGTGGAGGGCCCGTCGATGGCTGGCAAGACCCGCCTCGTGGTCCAGGTGCTCCGCGAGGAATGGCCCGACGCCCGCGTCCTGTTTCCCAAGAGCGAAGACGACGTGGAGAAGCTGCTAAAAAATTGGCGAAGACCCGTTCGCGGCGCCATTATTTTCCTCGACGAACTGGAACGTTTCCTGGGTAAAGAGGAGTTCACTCTCGGGGTCCTGAACACGTGGATCGATGATTCCTGCACCGTGGTGGCCACCACGACCCGCATGAACTACACCAGATGGCGCGCAGAGCTGGACAGCAAGTTCCCCGGCTGGGAGATCGTCAACAGATTCCACCCGCTCCCCCTCGAAGCCAAGCTGTCCGACGACGAGCTGGATGCGGTGGGAAGCACGAGCTACGCCGGGGATCTGGCATCCATTCAGCAGCTCGGGCTTGGCCGCGTGCTCGGCAGGGCCGAGGACATACGCCGACGGTTCACGTCGGCGCTCGACAGCCACCAGGGGCGGGCCGGTCTGGTGAAGGCCGCAGCGGACTGGAGCCGCGTCGGCCTGGGGTCCGCGAGCAAAGAGGCCCTCCTCACGCTGGCGAAAGCCTACGACGACGATCTCTGGGAGGATCCCGACTGGGAGGCAGAGTGGTCCTGGGTGATCGGCGAAACCGCCACTGATGCGCCCCTCGTGCTACGAACCGGCAAGGACTCCTGGGAAGCCCTGGACCTTATAGTGGAAGAGGCGGACTGGCCCCTGACCAACACCACACTGACGACCATGGCCACCTGCCCACACACAGCATTCCAAGCTCTGGTCCTGATTTTTGAAATGCACTCCAGGAACCTGCTGACAGGGGATACGGTGACGGAGAACCTCGTGCAGGAAGTGGAATACCTGCTACAAAAAATCTCTTCCAGAAATCCTACTGATGCCGACTTCCTCGGCAGCTACGCCATCTTCCTCACAGATATTCGCCACAACCACGACCGCGCTGAGGAACTCTACAAACAAGCCATCAAAGCCGACCCCAAAAACGCCACCAACCTCGGCAGCTACGCCAACTTCCTCAAAAACATTCGCCACAACCACGACCACGCCGAGGAACTCTACAAACAAGCCATCGAAACCGACCCCAGCAATGCCAAAAACCTAGGCAACTACGCCAACTTCCTCACAGGCATTCGTCACAACCACGACCACGCCGAAGAGCTCTACGCACAAGCCCTCGCTATCGACCCCAACAACGCCAGCACCCTCGACACCTACGCTGTCTTCCTCACCACTATTCGCCACAACTATAACCAAGCAGAAAAACTTTATAAACAAGCCATCAAAGTCGACCTTAACGACGGTTACAGCCTCTGCTACTACGCTAACTTCCTCACATACATTCGCCACGACCACGACCAAGCAGAAAAACTCTACGAACAAGCCATCACCATCAGCCCAAACAAGGCCAGCATCCTCTACACCTACGCTATTTTTCTAACCACTATTCGCCACGACCACAACCAAGCAGAAAAACTCTACACACAAGCCCTCACCATCGATCCCAACAACGCAATCGCCCTCGGGAATTATTCTCAACTTCTATTCGCGACGGGGCGGGATGAGAAGGGGGTGGAGTTTGCCGAGCGCGCGTTGAAACTTGCCGAGCGGGGTGAAGAAGCGCTGTGTGCGGAGTGTCACTTCTGTTTGTTCATGCACTCCCCGCGGCACCGGATCGCGTCGGGGCGGGCGCTCAAGGCCCTCTTGGCCGCCGGAGTCACGACCGGCGACTGGTCGTTCGAGGAAAACCTGGAACGCCTCAGACAGGAGGAAGACCCCCGCTACGAGCTCGCCCGGGCGGTCGCCGAGGCGCTGCGGACCGGCGATGCGAGCGCGCTGGACGATTTCGAGGAATGGCGCGACCTCGATCTCCCGGACCGGGAGGAATAGCTCGGGCGATTTCGGCACGGGCATTCACCCAGGGGATCACGCCCGGCTCAACCGGCTTCACGCGGGCAGCCCGGGACGCCGGTCAGGTGGCGAGAACCCATGCCGCGGTGGCCCAGGCCTCGGTTTCCAGCGACCGCTCCGCCTCGGGTGGGGGCGGTTCCTCCCAGCCGGGCGGGGGTTCGGGATCCCGGGGCCGGGGCGGCGGGGATGCGATGCGGATGGTTCCCTGCGCGGTGACCAGGTACTGGTATCCGGCCGGGGAACTCCAGTGGAAGATGCCCGGTTCGGGTTGGGTCAGGTGCCAGCCGCCGTGGGTTTTCACCCGGTGTGTGAATCTCGACAACGGCCCGAGGTTTCCCCACCTGGTCTGGCCCGGGCCGCCGTCGTCGGCGTAGGGGACGGTGTGATCCAGGTCGCAGCTCCGTGACGGCGTCGCCCCGTAGGGGAACACGTCGTGCGGCATGAGGGATTCGACCGCCGTGCGCAGCGACACGGAAGGACGGTGCGGGGTCTCGGGGCTGATGGCCCAGGGATCCACGACGGGCCGAACCGTCACCCGCGAACCGGCCAGGAACTCAGGAAGCCGCGCGGTCAGGAGAGCACCCCAGCGCTCCACCACGGCGGCACCCGATGCGACAGGACTCGAACCTGCGATCCCGCCGGCCTCCTCCGTCGGCTCCACGAGCCCGAGGGCGGGATCAGTGGCGTTCACGTGCACCACCACGGTGGCCGCGGGCAGCGCGTCCTGGCCGCTCACCCGCCGGGCCAGAACACCGACCGCGGCGGCGCGCCGCTGCCGCAGGTCACCCTCCTCGGCGGGCAGGGTCCGGGCGACGGCGGTGAGGGCGTGATCGAACGCAACACCGTCGGCGGCGTCCACGATGCCCCAGATCGTGCAGTGCCCGTCTGTGATCCCGGAGACCTCCACGTCCCGGCGGCGGCGTTCCGCCTCGGCCCGCTCCGCGGCGACCGCGGGATCGGCCTCCACGATCCACCGATCAATGTGCTTGAGGATCCGCTGCCACGACCAGACCTTCATCGCCCAGGCGAGCTGCCGATCCAGCCACTCCACCGCCTTCACACCCAGCACGGCGGCCCGGTTGGTGACGTCAACCACCTGCCACCACCGCAGCTCCCCACCCAGGAAGGCCTCCCACAGCCGCGGGAACCTGAAGCGCACATCCAGCACGTCGGCGATCCTCTGCAGCGCCGAACCGGTGGAGATCCCGAGGATCCCGGCGATCTCGGCGGCAAGGAACTCCCCCACCCCGGGGGTGCCCGCGTGACCGGGAAAGATCACGCGCTCCATGCCCTCGAACACCGCTTCCTGATCAACCTCGTAGAGTTCGGCGGCCTTCGCCACGGCCACCACCGCGGCGACCTCGGCGGCGCGGGCATGGCGATTCGCCTCATCAAGCGCGGCAAAGGCCTCCGCCACACACCCGGGAACCATCTCGAACATACATACGATTCTATCCAACCTCGCCCACAAATAGAAGACGTTTTCGATAACAGTTCGATAACTTCTTCGCAGGATTGGACTGCGGTCGCCGTGGTTTCGACACGACCAGCTCGCAGAGCGAGCAGGTCGGCTCTACCAGCTTCGGGGAGGACAAAGCCGGTTGAGCCGGACCGCGACAAAGGAGCAGTCCGAGTCGAAACCACCCCACACCCGGCAGCCAGAACCTGACCCCAACACCCCGGAAACCCGCAAGAGGTTTCGACACGACCCGCTCGCTGACGCTCGCAGATCGGCTCAACCAACTTCCACCCCCACAAGCCGGTTGAGCCGGACCGCGACGAAGGAGCAGCCCGAGTCGAAACCACCCCACACCCGAAAACCAGAACCCACCCCTAACACCCCGGAAACCCGCAAGAGGTTTCGACACGACCCACTCGCTGACGCTCGCAGATCGGCTCAACCAACTTCGGGGAGGACAAAGCCGGTTGAGCCGGACCGCGAGGAACGAGCAGCCCGAGTCGAAACCACCCCACACCCGAAAACCAGAACCCGACCAAGTTCCCCAAACATGCACAAGAGGTTTCGACACGACCCGCTCGCTGACGCTCGCAGGTCGGCTCAACCAGCTTGGGGATGAGATGGTTTCGATACGACCGGCTCTACCAGCTTGGGGATGAGATGGTTTCGATACGACCGGCTCAACCAACTTCGGGGAGGACGAAGCCGGTCGACTTTAGGGACGCTCCCCTCACACCAGGCGGTAGCCCATTCCCCGGACTGTTTCGAAGCGTTGTTTGCCCAGTTTGTTGCGCAGGTAGGAGACGTAGACGTCGACGATGTTCGAGCCGGGGTCGAAGTCGAAGCCCCAGACGTTGCTCAGGAGTTGTTCGCGGCTGAGTACCTGACCCGGGTTGCGCAGGAACACCTCCGCGAGGGTGAACTCTCGGGCCGACAGATCCACCCACTGGCCGTCGACCTGGGCGCGACGGGTGCGGTAGTCCAGTACCAGACCGCGATGTTCCAGGTAGTTGGCCGATGTTCTCGTGGGTTCGGGTTCGGTCCTGAGCCGCAGCCGGATCCGGGCCAGCAATTCCTCGAAGGAGAAGGGTTTCGGCATGTAATCGTCGGCGCCGCCCTCCAGCCCCGCCACCCGGTCGGCCACCGATGAGCGGGCCGTGAGCATGATCACCGGCGTCGCCACACCCTGCCCGCGGATGCGTTCCAGCACCTCGAACCCGTCGATGTCCGGCAGGCCGACGTCCAGGATGATCAATGAGAAGTTGCCATGCACCGCCAGCGTCGCCCCCATGTCACCGGAGGCCGTGGTCTCGGGTGTGAATCCTGCCGATTTCAACCCTTTGGCTATGAAACCGGCGATCCTCGGTTCGTCCTCAATGATCAATATGCTGCTCACTGCTGTTGTCTCCTGAGTCAGGGTACGCCCGCCGGGAGCGGCCCGATGGGCGACGAATAAGGGCTCGCAGGATTCACCGGAATCCGCAGCGTGAACACCGACCCGCCCTTCGGCACGGATTCGATGTCCAGGTGCCCGCCATGAGCTTCAACGATACTGTCGACGATGTTGAGTCCCAGCCCCGACCCCGGTGCCCGCTGCACCGCGGCCGTCGCCCGGACGAACCGTTCCCGCACCGCCTTGGTTTCCTCCGGTGTCATGCCGATGCCCTGATCGCGCACCCACAACAGCACCGATGTGTCCTCCACCCGCGACCCGATGCCGATCCGGGTTCCCTCGTCGGAATACTTGACGGCGTTGGCCGCGAGTTGGAGCCACGCCTGGGTGATCCGCGACGGATCCAGCACCGCCTGCACCATCGCGACGTTTTCCAGCTGCCAGTCGCGGTTCCCCAGCGCCTTCGACTTCACCAGCACCTGATCGGTCAGTTCGGCGACGTCGCAGCTGGTGAAGGTCACGAAATCACTCTCGGCGGCCTTCGCCAACGTGAGGAGGTCGTTGACGAGCCCACCCATGCGGTCGAGTTCCTCAATGGCGAGGTCGCGGGTCTGGATGACGTCGTCGGGGTCTTCGTGGTCGATCAGCTCCAGGTGCCCACGCACCACCGTGATGGGGGTACGCAGTTCGTGCCCGACGTCGTCGAGGAGCCGGCGCTGCCCCTCGACCGCGCCCTGCACCCGGTCCAGCATCCGGTTGACGGCCTTCGCCAGGGCGGTCAGGTCGTCACGGCCCCGCACCGGAACTCGGGTGGTGAGGTCGTGCTCGTCGATCTGGTCGGTGGCGGTCCGAAGCTCCCCGATCGGTCTCAGCAGCCTGCCGACGGTCAGCCACGTCGGGCCGATCAGCAACGCCACCGTCAGCACCGCCGCCACCGCGTAGAAAGCCATGGACCGCCGCAGCAGGGCCCCCGCCCGGTCCAGGTCGATGACGCGCAGCAGGGTGGCCTTGTGGTCGCCGATGTTGACGACGGCCACCAGCACCCTGTAGTCCCCCTTGGAGGTCCTGATGGGTTTGATGACGTTCTCATTTCCCGTGAGGTTGTCCCGGACGGCATCCAGGAGTTCGGGGTCGTCCTCGGGCCTGAGTTTCACGTCCTGGCTGGCGACCCACCGGAGCTCACCGTCGATGAAACCCGCCTCCCCCGAGTCAGGACTGATGACGCTGCGTTTCATGAAGGTTTTCAGCACGTTGGGGGCGGAGTTGAACAGTTCCTTGGTCGCCGGATCCACCCCATCGGTGGCATGCGCCCTAAGCTCCCCCTCCACCCGCCGCAGTTGGTTCTCGGTGGTGTCCTTGAGGTGCCGGCTCTGAAGGATCCCGACGATCACCCCGGAGAACGTCAGCGCGATCCCGGCCACCAACACGAGCGCGAACATGAATCGGGCGCGAATGGTCGATCCGCCGCGACGCAGAAACCTCCTCATTCCTCCATTCTTTCCCATGATCACCCTCTCCCACGCTCGCAGTCCTCTCTAAGCCGGTTGAGCCGGACCGCGATGAACCTTTCAAAGCCAGTTGAGCCGGACCGCGAGGAACGAGCGGCCCGAGTCGAAACCCCCGACAGCCGGTGAACAGAACCCGACCACAACACCCCGGACATGCGCAAGATGGTTTCGACACGACCGGCTCGCTGCGCGAGCAGGCCGGCTCAACCAGCTTCGGGGAGGACAAAGCCGGTTGAGCCGGGCCGCGGGGAACGAGTGTCATGTCTCAGGACATGGGAGACGGTTCTGAGACAGCACACTCGCAGATCGGCTCACCCAGTTTCACCTTCCCAGACCGTGGTAGGTCCAGCCCGACGCGCGCCAGCGGGCCGGGTCGAGGGCGTTGCGACCGTCGATGATGACGGGGCGTCGCACCAGGTTCGCCACCCTCGCGGGATCCAGCTGGACGTACTCGTCCCATTCGGTGAGCAGCAGCACCAGGTCGGCGTCTTGCAGGGCCCTTTGCGTGTCGGGTTCCGCGACGAGGTCCGGGTGCCGCCGAACGGCGGCGTCGAGGGCCTTGGGGTCGGTGATGCTCACCTGCGCGCCGAGCAGGTACAGGCGATGGGCGATGTCCAGGGCGGGCGAGTCGCGGATGTCGTCGCTGTTGGGTTTGAACGCCGCCCCGAGCACGGTGATCCTCGCCCCGGGAAGCTGGTCGCCGAGGCTGCGCAGGGCCAGGTCCACCACCCGGTCGCGGCGGCGCTGGTTGATGGCGTCGACCTCTCGGAGGAAGGAGACGGCGTCGTGGACGCCGAGTTCCTGGGCACGGGCGACGAAGGCGCGGATGTCCTTGGGCAGGCAGCCGCCGCCGAACCCGACCCCGGCCCCCAGGAACCGTCGGCCGATGCGGTCGTCGTGTCCGAGGGCGTCCGCCAGGGCGGTGACATCGCCGCCGGTGGCCTCGCACAGTTCCGCCATCGCGTTGATGAAACTGATCTTGGTGGCCAGGAACGAGTTGGCGGCCACCTTCACCAGCTCCGCGGTCACGTAGTCGGTGACGATCTGCGGGATACCGTCAGCCAGCAGCTGGGCGTAGGCCTCGTCGAGCCGGGCGCGCCCCAGCTCCGCATGCGCGGGGTCGGCGGGCAGGCCGTAGACGATGCGGTCGGGGTGGAGGGTGTCGGCGACGGCGAAACCCTCGCGCAGGAACTCGGGATTCCACACCAGGGCGATGTCCCGGACCGCCAACTGGTCCGCCAGGCGCGCGGCGGTGCCGACGGGGACGGTGGACTTGCCCACCACCACCGATCCGGGTGCCGCCCCGGCCAGCAGGGTGGCGATGGCGGAGTCGACATAACTGAGGTCCGCGGCCCCGGTCTCGGATTGGGGGGTACCGACGGCGATGAAGTGCAGGTCCACATCGGCCAGGTCGTCGCCGGGGGTGGTGGTGAACCGCAGCCTCCCGGTTTCCAGGACCCGGGTGAGCAGTTCCTCGAAACCGGGTTCGTAGAACGGGGACCGGCCCGCGGACAGCGCCGCGACCTTTGCCTCGTCGACGTCGATGCCGAGCACGTCGTGTCCGAGTTCGGCCATGCAGGCGGCGTGGACGGCTCCCAGGTATCCACAACCGATAACCGATATCTTCATCAATTTCTCCTATTCACGAGTTCACGAGGGGGTGGGACCGGAGACCGCGAGGGTTTCCTCCACCCAGTTGGGCAGCCAACTGGCCGCCTTCGGCCGGAAGGCGTA
Source organism: Arachnia sp. (assembly GCF_057238465.1). Taxonomy (NCBI): domain Bacteria; kingdom Bacillati; phylum Actinomycetota; class Actinomycetes; order Propionibacteriales; family Propionibacteriaceae; genus Arachnia; species Arachnia sp. The sequence continues at coordinate 176,662 of NZ_DBHHFZ010000007.1, read as the reverse complement.
CACGAAGGCGAGCCGCAGCCGGGCGGCCCGGTGGTATGCGGCGATGCGGTCGGGGGTGGTGGGAAGTGCCCCGGCCAGGTCGCCCAGCAGCAGAGCGAGGATGCGGTCGCGTTCCTGCGCTCCGAGGCTCCCCTGGGCGTGTCGCAGTTCGACGTGGGCCCACAGGTTCCCCAGGTCCAGGGCGGCCTCGCCGCGGGCCGCGGTGTCGAGATCCAGCAGGCCGAGGGTGATTCCGTCCCACAGCAGCTGCTTGTCGTGGAGGTCGCGGTGGGTGAGCACGCGGGTGCCGTCGTCGCCGGTGGCGAGCAGCTGGCAGAGCTGCGTGGTCTCGGTTCCGAGCCGTCCCAGCAGTGACAACGCCCGATGTTCCCGGGCACGTTTGAACCATCGCCACAACACGTTGGCCTCGTCGAGGCCGGTGTGTTCCGGCAGCCCGGAGGGACGCGCGACCAGGCCGGGCCAGGCCTCGGCGAACCGCCGCCACCCGGGCAGCCCGTCGCCGCCGAGGTCGTGGAGGGTTCGACCGGGAAGGAGCGTCAACTCCACCCGCGAAGGCGAATGGGTCAGCACCCGGGCTGCGGCGATCCCGGAGCCGTCGCACAGTTCCGCGACCTGCGACGACTGCACCGCGACGGCGTTGGCCCGTCCCTTCCGGGTGAACTTGACGGCCCGGTCGCCGGTGAGCATCACGGCACGACGGTGAAGCCGGTGCACCACGAGCCCGCCCACGAAATCCGGGGTCAGCTCCGGGAGTTTCGAATCGGAGGCGTAGCCGGTGATCCACACCTCTCCTGCCGGACTGACCGATCCGGCGCGGAGTTTGCCCGCGGGGGCTGCCAGTTCGAAGGTGATCGAACCGTCGTGCCCAGGCCAGGCACGCCGCACACCGCTGAGCGCACGAACCGTTGACAGGGCTTTCACTTCAAAACCTCCAGTATCCGATCGAGATTCGCCGAGATTTCCTGCTCCCAGACGGGGGACGCGTGCCTCAGCGGGTCAGCGGCCCGCAGGATCAACGACGCCGCGACCGCCCGTCGCAGCTGGTCGCCGGGGGGCAGCTGGCCACCGCCGTCGCAGTAACCGTCCAGGAAGGCGTCGTCGTCCAGGACCGCGAGGAAGGACCCCAGGTCGACGGCGCGGGGGGCCAGGCAGGCCCGGTCGAAGTCGGTGAGCCACACCCTGTCGCCGGCGTGGGTGGTCAGCACCTGGTCGGGTGACAGGTCGCCGTGGGACAGCACCGGCGACGCGGAGGCGGCCCCGGGAAGTCGCTCGACCACCTGGCGCATCCGTTCCGCCAGGTCGGGGTTCAGCTCGTCGAGCAGGTCGGCGTGGGCCAGTCCCTGGGCCACCGGGTTGGGGACGCGGGTGGCGAGCGGGCGGGCCAGGTCGTCGGGGAGCCCGGCGGCGTGGAGCCGGGCGAGCATCGTCCCTGCGGCGCGGATGGGGCCGCGGTCAGCCCCGGGATGGTTTCGACACGGGCCGCTCGCTTCGCTCGCAGCCCGGCTCAACCAACTTCCATCAGAATCACTCGCGCCCCGGCTCGGCCGGTTTTCATCGAGGAATTCGAAGAGGTCCAGGTCGCCTGTGAAGGTGTGGACGCTGACGCCCTCCAGGGCTCCGTCGTCGAGACGGCGGGGGGCCTCGACCACCCCCGCCAAGAAACGGTCGAAGGCCACCCCCCTGTCCCGACTGGTCGCGACCCGCACCACGCGCATCCCGTCACGCACCACCACCCTGCGCAGCGGGTTGTAGCGCAGCACCCGCGAGGCCTCCCAGCCCCCGAGCTCCGCGGACGCGGTGGCGATGCGTTTCAGCAGTTTCGGGTCGGCGGGCAGCGGGCCGGTTTGCACCAGCAGCTCCCCGAGTTCGTGTTCGGTGGTTTCCAGGCCCAGTTCACCGGCTTTCCTGCGGGTCTGGGCGGCCTTGTTGTGGCTGACGGGCCACAGGAGACGCAGCCAGCCGACCGGGTGGCCGTCGGGGTCGTCGAGGCCGACGACCAGCGAGGTGCGGGGTTTGATCCGCAGCCGGGCGGCCCGGACAGGACGTCCTGCCTGCTCGCTGAGCCAGCTGGTGTCGAGGACACGGGTGACGAGTTTTTTGGTTTTCACTGCGGGCTCCCTACCTTGATGGAGTCCATGTCGCGACCGCTGGCCTCCACCCAGGCCCGGAACACTTCGCTGTTGGCGATGAGTTCCTCCGGGGTGGCGTCGAGCCGGATGCGGCCATCCTCGAGCCACACCACCCGCGTCGCCCTGAGCGCCACCTCGGCGTCGTGGGTGATGGCCAGGGTGGTACGGCCCGCGGCGAGACGGTCGATGGCGTCCAGCACCAGGCTCGCCGCCTCGGGGTCGAGACCGGTGGTGGCTTCGTCGAGCACCACGACGGGGGAGCGTCGCAGCAGCGCCCGGGCGATCGCGATCCGCTGCCGCTGACCGCCGGAGAGGGTGCCGCCGCGTTCTCCCACGACGGTGTCGTAACCGTCGGGTTGTTCCATGATGAAGTCGTGGGCGTTGGCGGCGCGGGCGGCATCCTCCACCTCCGCGTCGGTGGCGTCCGCGCGGCCCATGCGAATGTTCTCGCGGATGGTGCCGGTGAACAGCACCGCCTCCTGGTGCAGCAGGGAGATGCTGGCGCGCAGCTGGGTCAGGTCGAGGTCGGTCAGACGGTGCCCGTCGAGCCGCACGCACCCGGTCACCGGGTCGATGGCCCGCACCAGCAGCGACACGAGGGTGGACTTGCCCGCCCCGGACGGCCCGATGATCGCGATCCGTTCGCCGGGCTGGATGTCCAGGCTGAGGCCGTGCAGCACCTCGACGCCGTCGTACTCGGTGACGACCTGGTCGAACTGCACCGCACCCAACACGGCGCTGGGCCGCACCGGCTCATCGGGGGTGGCGACGTCGGGGGTGATCTCCATCAGGTCGGCGACCCGCTCCCCCGACGCGCTGGCCCGGGCGATACGGCCCGTGTACTTGGCCATGTCGCGCAGCGGTTTCATGGTGGTGCGCAGATAGGTGATGAACAGCACCAGATCACCGGGGCTCATCGCGCCCTGCATCACCCGCAGCCCGCCGCCGACCAGCACGATCGCGGTCGCCAGGCCGACGATGAAGTCGGTGGCACGCTCCAGCCTGGCGGCGTAGCGGCGCGACCGCACCCCTTCCCGCAGCGACGTGCGGTTCGCGGAGGTGAAGTTCTCCTCCACCATGTCTTCCAGCCCGTAGGCCTGCACCACACGGATCGAAGCGAGGGACTCCTGGGCGGTGTTGGCCAGATGCCCCTCACCCTTTCGGGTCTGGCGGGACGCGTCGGTGATCTTCCGCGAGGTCGGCCCCGAGGTCACCGCGAAGGCCACGACCGCCGCCAGCACGACGGTGGCGAGCAGCGGGTCGAGGAAGAACATCACAACGACCATCACCAGCAACGTCGCGACGTTGGCCATCAGCGGCATCCCTGCGGTGATCGCGACCTCCTGCATCCGCGCGACGTCACCGACTATCCGCTGCACGGTGTCGGCGCTGCGGTTGCGGGCGTGGAACTGCTGGGACAGGCCCTGGACGTGCCGGAACACGCGGGCCCGCAGCGACGTGGCGGCCCGGGAGCCGACCAGCGCGAAGCAGATGGTGGCCAGGTAGTTGCTGAGGGCACGCAACCCCACGATCAGCAGCAGCACAACACCGCACCCGATCAGCAGCTCGGCGCTCGCCGGCTGGTGGGAGACCTTCGCGCCCCGGAATGCCGTCACCGCATCGACGACGATCTTCAGGGGCCACGGCTCCAGCACCCGGAAGGCCACCTCCATCAGCAGCGCGATCACACCGAACAGGATGAGCGCGCGATGCGGGGCGACGTCGGGCGCGACCAGCTTCAAGCTGCGCCGCATCGAAGGTTTGTTGCGATCAGCCATCGGCCCTCCCGGCCAGGTCAAGAATGTGGTCGACGGCACCGGCCCAGCTGTGTTTCTCCTCGGCCTGCACTCGCCCCTGCCATCCCAGTTTTCCGCGCAGAGCGGGGTCGGCGGCGAGGGTGTCGATGGCGGCGGCCAGCGCGGCCGGGTCGGAGGGCGGCACCAGGGTGCCCAGCTCACCGAGGATCTGCGGCAGCTGCCCGACCTCGGAGGCCACCACCGGCAGCCCGGCCGCCAGGTACTCGTAGACCTTCAGGGGTGAGAAGTACTGCTGCTGTTCGCCACCGAGATCGGGGTAGGGGGCCACGCCGATGGCGGATCCGGCGAGCTGCCCCGGCATTTCGGCGGGGGCGACTGCGCCGCGGAAGTCCACCTTGATCCCGAGGCCGGCGGCCTGCTCCTCCAGGGCGGCCCGTTCCGGTCCGTCGCCGATGATCCGCAGCTTCCAGGGTTGTTCGGCGAGGGCCGCGGCGGCCAGCAGATCGGTGACGCCGTGCCACGGTTTGAGGGTGCCGACGAAGGTCACCACCGGGTCGCCGACTTCCTCGGGCTGCGGGACGATGCGGTTGATGCTGACGCCGTTGGGGACGGTGTGGACGCGCTCCGAGCCGGTGCGTTCCCGCACCCAGTCGCGGACGGGATCGGAGACCGCGATGGTGGCGGTGGCGGCCGCCACCTGACGGGACAGCGCGTTCTCGGCGGCCTCCTCGTCGACGAGCACCCGATGGGTGCGCTGCTCCTCGATGAGGGGGGCGTTGACCTCCAGGATCCCGGCGACCCCGGTGGCGTCCACCACCTTGGACAGCACGGTGCTGAACAGCGAATAGCGTTCGTAGACCAGGTCGGCGCCGTCGGTGATGATACGTGCCGCGATCCAGGCGGATACCTCCTGCTGGGCACGTTCCCTGGCCTCGGGGTCGTTGGCCTCGATGCGGGTCTCGACCACCTCCAGGCCGGCCAGGTCGGCGGGGATGTCATCTCCGGCGCGGGTGGTGTGGACGGTGACGTCGTGTCCGCGGCGGATCAGTTCCCGCACCACCTCCTGGATGTGCACGGAGGCGCCTTTTGTGCCGAAAACGGGGATCCCGGGATCGACGGTGACGTATGCGATGCGCATCAGTTTCCTCCCTCCCATGTGGAGAGCGTGGCCGCCTGGCGGCGGCTGTTGAACTGTTCTTCGATGAGGGCCCGGGCGTTGCGGGCGAGGGTGACCACGGGCACCTGCCCGGAGGCCAGCTCGGCCAGGGACCGGGTCAGGGCAGCGACGTCGCCGGGCTCGATGAGGATACCGGTGAGGCCGTCGCGAACCACCTCGGGCAGGCCGCTGACGGAGGTCGCGACCACCGGGGTGCCGAGGGCCATGGCCTCCAGCACCACCGTCGGCAGGCCGTCGATGTTGCCGTCTTCGGCGGGAATGCAGGGAGCAGCGAAGACGTGGGAGCTGCGGATCAGCTCCGAGACCTCGTTCTGGGTGAGCGGCCCCACCAGGCGGGCGCGATCGCCCAGGCCGAAACGTTCGATGCGGGCGGCGAGATCGTCGTGCAGCTCACCGCTGCCCGCGATGTCCAGTTCGACGGGAATGTCGAGGGCCGCGACGGCGTCGATCAGGTCGGCGAAACCCTTCTTCGGGACGAGCCGCCCGACGGTGGCGATCCGCAGCGGAAGGCTGGGCTGGATCGGGTCGCGGTAGGGGAAACGTTCCAGTTCGAGGGCGTTGTACTGCAGGGAAATCCTCGCCCCGGTGTCCTTGAGGACCTCGTTCAGGTAGCGCTCGTTGAAACGGCTGATCGCGATCACCCGGTCGGCGTCGCCGCAGATCCGCCGCAGCCAGCCGCGGTCCACGGACTCGTGGTAGATGTCCTTGGCGTGCGTGGTGATGGTGTAGGGCACCCCCGTCAGCCGGGATGCGAGCCAAGCCATCCGGCCCGCCAGGGTTGCGAAGTGGGCGTGGAGGTGGTCGATGCCGTCGTTGATCACGGACGCGGCCAGGGAGATTCCCTGCGCAACCTCGTCGGCGGGCAGGTCGGCGATGCTGGGCGCGAGCTCGGCGAAACGGCGTCGCAGTTCCTCGTGGCTCAGGGAGTCGCTGAGCTGGAGCCAGAAATCGCTGGCCCTGGTGGGGCGCGGCACCCACGAGACCTGGGCGCGCACCCGCGCGATCTCGGGGTGGAAGCGGGCGTCGGTGGTGGGACGCAGCGCGTAGATGCTCAGGTCGTCGCCCTGGGCCTCGCGGGCCAGGATCTCGGTGACGATGAAGGTCTCGGAGAAGCGCGGGTAGACCTTGAGGACGTATCCGATGCGGGTCATGCCACAACCTGCCTTTCCACGTGGTCGGCGTCGCTGAGCAGGTCAGCGGCGAAATCAGCGGCGGCCGCCAGGCCGTCGAGGGCGATGTGGGAGCGGTCCACGCGGCGCGTCACGGCGTCGGCCACCCAGGCCCCGAGGGTTTCGGGGGTGACCTGCGGGGTGCGCATCACGTCGAGGGCGCGGGCGTCGCGGAGGGTCTCGGCGCGGATCAGCTGCTCCAGCCGCGGGACCTCGCGGGGCACGACCAGTGCCGGGGTCTCAGTGGCGAGGATCTCGCAGACGGTGTTGTAGCCGCCCATGGAGATCACGGCTGATGCCTCGGCGATCTGACTACCCAGGCCCGGCCAGGAGCGGTGCACCTGCGTGCCGGGGCCGGCCTGAGCGGCGATGGCCTCGAAGCTGTCGTCGTCGAGCTGCGGCCCGGTGACGACGATGTTCTCGTACCCTTCCGGGACCTGCATGGCGACGGCGGCGCGCAGCAGCTCGTGCCCGTCGGAACCGCCGCCCGCGGTGGTGAGCACGAACGGTTTGGGTTCGATCGGTTCGCCGTGGTCGCTGACGCGGCGGTCGTTGGCGAGGTAACCGGTGAAGCGGATGCGGTCGGCCAGGGCGGGCGGGGCCTCACCCGTGGCGATGGGGTCGTGGACGGCGGGGTCGCCGTAGACCCACACCTCGTCCACGAGGTCACGCAGCCGGTCGGGGTCGCCGAGGCGTTCCCACTCCGCGGCGGCGACACTGGGCTCGTCGAGAACTTCTCGCAGTCCGAGGACCACCCGCACGGACGGATGCTGTGTGCGCAACCACATGAGGGGTTCCCGCAGCTCGGCCCAGACACCGTAGATGTGGCGGTCGATGATGACCAGGTCGGGTTTGAAACCAAGCAGAGCGGCCTGCAGCAGCCGGGAGCGGAGTTTGATCAGGTCGCCGGTGGCGCCGGACAGGCTGCGCGGCTGGTAACCGTTGCGGCCCTTGGAAACGCCCGGGATGGTGACCCAGTCGAAGCCCTCGGGCAGGGGGAAGCGTGATGCGGGTGCCAGCCCGGTGACCAGGAGCCCCGCGACATCGGCGTCGAGGGCTCCTGGCAGGCGCCGGGCTAGGTTGTGCGCTATGGCCAGGTTGCGTCGCACATGCCCCAGGCCTTGGGAGTCATGGCTGTACAGCAGTACCCGGTAGGTTTCCGCCATGATCGTTGCCTTTCTCTCCAGTCCCGTTCCCCGAGACTGAGAAGAGCATCGCAACCGAAATGAAGCAAGCGATGAGGCTGACGTGAGAGCTTTCTCATGTTGTTGAAACCGCTCTCAACCAGCTGCCCGCCACCAGCCCCTCCCCACACCTCACCCCAGTCCTCCCCACGCCTCACCCCAGTCCTCCCCACGCCTCACCCCAGTCCTCCCCACACCTCACCCCAGTCCTCCCCACGCCTCGCCCCATTCTCCAGCCCCTCCCCGGTTCGCTGGCCTTAACACCGGTTTGCTGGGCTTGTTCGTGTTCGCTGGCCTCACAGCGCAGGCAAACGTGAACAAGCCCAGCAAAACAGGAACAAGGCCAGCGAACCGGGGGAGAGGGAGGGGGATGGGCGACAATGAGGACATGCTGAGCATCCTCTCCCCCGCCAAGTCACTCGACTTCGACTCGCCGGTCACCGCCACCGGGCACACCGAACCGCGGTTGATCGACGAGACCGAGGGGCTGATCGAGATCATGCGCACCAAATCGCCCGGCGACATCGCGAAACTGATGCGCATCTCCGAGGACCTGGCCCATCTCAACGCGACGCGCTACCGCGAGTTCACCACCCCGCACACCCCCGACGACTCGCGCCCGGCGGTACTGGCCTTCAACGGCGACGTCTACCAGGGGCTGCGCGCCCGCGACTTCGAGGCCCGCGACTTCACCGAGGCGCAGAAGAGCCTGCGGATCCTGTCCGGGCTCTACGGGCTGCTGCGTCCCCTCGACCTGATCCAGCCGCACCGCCTGGAGATGGGCACCCGCCTGGCCACCGACCGCGGCCGCAACCTCCGCGACTGGTGGGGCGGGCGCATCACCGACCTGCTGCGCGAGGACCTGGCCGCTTCCCCGGGTGCGAAGGTGCTGGTCAACCTGGCGTCGCAGGAGTACTTCGCCGCCGTCGACGCCGACCGCCTCGAAGCGCGGATCATCACCCCGCGTTTCGAGGACCGCGACCGGAACGGCACCGCCCGCGTGGTCAGTTTCCACGCCAAACGCGCCCGCGGCGCCATGGCCGGCTGGCTGGTCCGCAACCGGGTCCGCTCCGCGGCGAGACTCCCTGACTTCGCCGAGAACGGCTACGCCTACGACGAACAGCGCTCGACACCCGACGCCCCCGTCTTCGTCCGCTGACCGGATCACTGAGCCCCGGCCCCGGCGTCACGGCCCCAGCAGCGCCAGGGGCACCACCGCCACCCCGTCCCCTCGACGGTAGGCCGTCGCGCAGCTCAGGCAGCAGCTCATCCCGCACACGAATCACGGAGGTTCGACGGTTCAACGCCGCCACACGACGTTGAACCGTTCTTCTTCCGCTTTTCGTGCGCAGGAGGCGGTCGGCCTTTGAAGCCGGTTGAGCCGGGCCGCGAACACCCCTCCCCGAAGTTGGTTGAGCCGGGCTGCGACGAAGGAGTGGCCCGAGTCGAAACCAACCCGCACCCGGTAGCCAGAGCTCCACCACGGCCACCCTGGTCTCAACACGCCCGGCCTCGGGAAGGAGATCCGTCCCCGGGATCCCCAGTTTCTCTGGTTTTTTCACGCCACCCGGGAAACTGGCCTAGCGTGTACGAGCAACGGCAAAACGTTGAGGAGTCCCCGATGGAGTTGGCCGGTTGCTGCTTCGCCTTCGACGTACCCGCCACCTGGACGGCGGAGACGAAAGAAGGGCTGGTCACCGCCACCTCGGACGAGTCGGTCGCGGGTTTCAGCCCGGATGTCGTGCTGCGGGAGTGGCAGGTGAAACGTCCCACCCGGTCCTCCCTGGCGCGGGCATCGTGGGCGAACCTCCGGGAGGTCTCCCGGGAGAGAACCGTCCTCCACGTGGAAGCGATTCCCGACAGGAAAGCCAATTCGGACATCAGGGAGCGCCGCCGGTTGTGGGCGTTCTCCGCGCCGGATGTTGCCGGGGGTGGTGCCGAATCGCTTGGCCTGTTGACGATCCGCGACCTGCTGGTGGCCGGGAATGCGCTGGCGGAGCTGACCGTGACCGTGCCTTGGCGCGTTTGGCGTCGCGGCGGTGTTCACGAGACGATCCTGGACAGCCTGCGGCCCCTGCCACGCAAGGAGCGCGGGATTCCCCGCGAGATGTTGACCGCTGACACGCTCCTCTGCGACGAGTGGGCGGAGCGGCGCGACGACGCACCCCGGGAGAACCTGGAGATCCTCGAACCACCCGCACTCCGGCCGGTCACACCCCATTCCCCGTGGCGGACCGAACCCGTCGACACCGCACCGGCCATCCCCTGCCTCTCCACTGAGGTCGTCGAACTCCCGGAGAAAACCTTCAGGTCCTTCGGCGCCCTGGCGTTGCTCGGCCGCTCCATGAAGAACGCAATGCCGACCTACGGCGACCGGAAGCTGGTGCGGGCGGGATTGGCGGAATGGAACGGCGTGGCCACGGAGCTGGGGACGCGGGTGGCCCGGCACCTGCTGAACGGGCGGCAGGTGGCTTTGCAGGTGAAGGGCTCTCCACCGAGGATGCTGACCTTCTGGATCGACGGCCCGAGAGCCCTGGCCGTCCTGTCCTTCATCTCCCCGGACACCAATTCCGACAGGAGCGCCCTCGGTTTCTGCCCCACCGAGAGGATTCCCCGGGTCCTGCTGGAGTTGATCGGTTTCCATCCCGCCTGGGAGATGCGTTTCCACTACACCGTGACGCGACACGAACTGCTGGCCAAGCTGCTCGCCAACATCCCACCCGGTGCCGCAACCCAGAGGGACGCCGTCGCGTTCTCCGCGCAGCAGTGGGTTCCCATGTCCCTGCTCGGCCCTGATGGGGAGCCTGCACTCACCTGGGTGATGACCCCGCACCGTGGGGCCGCGGTCCTGAGGAACCGGGCGGATGCGAACGAGATCACCGTGACCAGCAACCCACGACGCCCCTTCTGGGAACTTCTCCTGGAGGCCTCGAAACGACTCATCCAGGAGGGTTCCGGCTCATGATCCTGCTCGATTCCGCAAGTCAAGGCGCCGTTTCCCCCGTGGTCATGGGGCCAATCCTGAGCTTCCTCGGTTTCCTGGCGATCTGGGGAGGGATGCGCATCCGGAATGCGAGGATCCCGAATTTCGTCACGACCTACACCGGCCGGGCCTCAGGTTCCCTGACCCTGCCGTTCACGGGGATCTGTCTGCTCTGCGCGGGCGTCGCCGGTGTCGGGTACTCGTTTCCCTCGTGGGTCAAGGGGCTGATCGGCCTGGTTTTCTTCCCCACCGGGGCCATCGCGCTGCTGGGCACGTTCATCTGGTTCCCGCGTTTCCTGCTGCCCGCCTGGTACCGGAGAGCAACCAAGGCGGGGGTTCCCCGCAACGACCGCCATCTCATGGGCTGTTTCAAGGAGCTCTCCGAGGATGACCAGGAGGAGCTGGTCCGGTTGCGCGCGAAGCACGACGCCAAGGACTCCCCCGCTGATTGACCCCGCGACGCACGGTGGGGTCAGCTACCCCCGGGGGAATCCGGCTCCCGGCCACCGACGCTGGCGCTGGAGGCCCCGCGGGACCTCTCACCGAGTTGCCAGTTCAGAGTATCCACGTTTCCAGCGGTGATCAGTTCCGCTTTGGTCACGGTGTGCGCCGGAAGGTTCTTGAACCCGTCGAGCCGTTGCTGTAAGGCGCTCATACCCGCGATTCCCTCCAGCCGCCCAACGTGACCGGCGTAGGTTTCCAGGGCCTCCGGCTCGATGGGTCGTTGACGAGGTTCACGGGAACCCCCGCCTCGTTGGCCCTGACGATGGCCGGCATGAGGGCCTGCGAGTCGGCGGCGGACAGGATGATGAAACCGATGATGAGCTTCTGCTGATAGGACGAGACGTTCAGCAGATTCAAACCGACGCGATAGCGTCGAGTTCGTGGTCCTGCCCGGCGATGGACCGCGCCGAGTTCAGCTTCGCCGCCAGCACCACCTAGGCGATGCCCGCGAAGGCGCCGGAGACGGTGCAGGTCGGGGTCTTGCACTGGAACACGCCGATGTCGGAGAGCCAAGTGACCTCCTCGCCCGTCGTCTTTCCGGTACGCGCCTCGGCGCGCGCAGCAAAGGAGACGCCCTTGGGCGCGTCCCCCCGCCTGCCCGGAAGCCGGGCGTCCCCCGGAGGAAAAGCCTCCCCGGAGTCGCTGGCCATCCGGACGACAGGATTTATCACCCTTCTGGAACTAACCAGTGTTAACATCATGCGAAAAGGGCGTGGCTTCCACCGCGTCGACTGACCTTGAAATGCCACGGGCGGGCAGGTTGCACGGGGGATTCAGCCAGTCACGCTGGAACCAGGCACCTCACAGTGCACACCCGAAGCGTTTCACGTTCATTTGAGTCTGCGCTTCACCCGGATCTGCGCGGTCGTGGTGGCGCTCCTGTGACGGCAGCGTGCTCCGGCACCGCCTGGGATTCACCTCGCATCGAGGGTTGGCCGCGACATCGAGAAACGGCTGAGAAATCTCGGCTGCGAGGTAGAGGAGAAAACCAAAAATGCACTGGCTGAGCCTGTTTCTCGCAGGCATCTACGTCGTCGGGGCCGTGTGCGCTGCGGCCAAGACACGGTATGCACGCCGCCGGCTGCGCAACGCAATGCTGATAGTGACCGGCGTGTTGGCCGCTGCCTGCTTACTGGCGCCCACCTTGCTTATGGCCGGTTTGACGGACGCCACCTGGGCCCCCTACGCCGAGGGGCTCGCGGTGCTCGTGCTGCTCGCCCTGGCGGCCGCGGTCTTCCTGAACATCAAACCGATCAGCCGCGTCGAACGCCCCCGCCGGATCTTGGTGATCGGCGCCCATCCCGACGACCTGGAACTCGCCTGCGGCGGCAGCCTCGCGCGTTTCGTCGACAACGGCCACGAGGTCAACGCCCTGGTCATGAGCCACGGCGCCCGGGGCGGCCACGAGGGAGTCCGCGCAGGGGAGGCGGTCTCCGCCGCGCAGTTGCTCGATCTGACCGACATAACGGTGCACGATTTCACCGATACCCGCATGTCCACCGAAATCAATGAAATGATACGAGCAATAGAAGCGATGATTGATTTCGCCAAACCGGATATAATCCTTACCCATTCCCGCAACGATCAGCACCAGGATCATCATGCGGTGCATTTGGCGACGCTCCGCGCGGCCCGCCGCTGCTCCACGATTTTGTGTTTCGAGAGCCCGTCGGTGACGAATGATTTCTCAGCCCGTTTCTTCGTGGACATCGAGGATTACATGGACACCAAGATAGCGGCCGTCAGGGAACACGCCAACCAGTCCGGGAAACCCTACATCGACGAACAAAAGCTGTCCGGCAAGGCGCTTCACCGCGGGGAGCAGGCAAAAGTCGGCTACGCCGAGGGCTACGAGGTGGTCCGCGCCCTCTCCAGCCAGCTGGGGTCGTTGTGACGACAGGGCCGGTGCTGGTCACCGGCGCCCACGGACCGGCCGGGCGCGCCCTGATGGCCCAGTTCGACGAACGCGGCCTGCCGGTGCTCGGCGTGGACATGGCGGTGGACGACTCGTCGCCACGGGTGCTGCGCGTCCCTCCCGCCAAGGACCCCACCTACCCGGATGCGCTGCGGAGCGTCATCGAGGCGAACGGCGTGGATGTGCTGATACCGACCGTGAGCGAGGAGCTCCGGCTGGTGGCGGGTCTTCGCGGCGGTTTCTGGGACGGAATCCGCGTGGTGATCTCCCCCGGGGATGCGGTGCGGGTCGCGGACGACAAGCTGCTCACCGCCCGGTGCCTCGCCGCGGCGGGCGTCGCCACTCCGCCGTTCGCAGGCGGTGAGGAGTTCACCTCCGACCCGGGCGTCGCCGAACGGATCGGTTTCCCGCTCGTGATCAAACCCCGCGTCTCCCGGGGAGCGCGGGGGGTGCGGGTGGCGCGTTCCCCCGGCGAGGTGGGTGAGGTCGCCGGATCATGCATCGTCCAAGGATTCGCCCCGGGCACCGAGTACGCGCCCGTGGTCTACGCCGCTCTGCCCGGCGGTTCATTCTCCCGCTCCGGGAAGCCCCTCGGTCCGTTCGTCGCAGTGCTGGAGAAGACCGGGTTGACGGCCGGGGAGGTTGGCAACGCCACCAGGGTGAAACGCGTCGACGGACCCGGGGTGGCCGATGTCGCCCGGCTGGCGGTACGGACCGTGCAGGAAATCGGCCTGGTGGGGCCGGTGGACATCGACATCCGGCGCGACGCCACCGGGACACCCCGCGTGCTCGAGGTGAACGCCCGGTTCGGGGCCAATTCGCGGGCCGTTCCCGAGCTGCTGGGGTTGCTCCTGCGCGACCTCGACCCGGGAGATCCGTGATCACCTTCCACGACGTCGCATCCGTAATTGCGTGGGTGGGTTTCGTGCTGGGCCTGATCGCCTTCGTCTTCGGGTTGATCAAGCTCAGCTACCTCCCCCTGGCCGTCGTCTACGAGGTCGTGGAACGGCGAAACCGGCGCAGGAGATTCCTGACGAAGTTCCACGAGAACCCCCTCGTATCGGTCATCGTCCCGGCCTACAACGAGGGCGTCGTGCTGAGGAACTCCGTCACCTCGGTGCTGTCCTCCAGCCACCGCCGGCTGGAGGTGGTGATCGTCGACGACGGCTCCACCGACGACACCTGGGAGGTGATGACCGAACTCGCCGGCCGAGATTCCCGCGTCCGGATCCTGCGGCAGGCCAACGCGGGCAAGGGGGCCGCCCTCAACAACGGCATCCGGGTCTCCCGCGGTGAGGTCCTGATGTTCGTCGACGCCGACGGGGTGTTCCTGGCCGACACGATCAAGGAGATGCTGCTGGCGATGGACCACGAGCAGGTCGGCGCGGTCTGCGGCGACGACCGTCCCGTGAACCTGGACCGTCCCCTAACCCAGATGCTCGCCCTGTTCAGCCACGCCGGGTGCAGCGTCGTGCGCCGCGCGCTCAGTTTCCTGCGGGTGCTGCCCATCGTCTCCGGGAACATCGGGGCCTTCCCCCGGCACGTGATCGAGGAGGTCGGGGGATTCAACGAACACACCTTGGGCGAGGACCTGGAACTGACCTGGCGGATCCACAGGGCCGGCTACGACGTGCGGTTCCAGCCGCTGGCGGTGGTGCACGCCGAATCGCCGTCCACCATGCGGGCGCTGTGGCGGCAGCGGGTGCGGTGGGCGCGCGGCCTGCTCCAGACGATGCGGCTCCAGAAGGACATGATCGGCAACCCCCGTTACGGGGCGTTCGGCTGGTTCCTCGTCTTCAACGCCATAAACATGGTGGCCATGCCGGTCATACTGGTCGTCACGCTCCTGTGCATCCCGTTCGGGATCGCCGTCGGGGACATGCCCTTCTCCCTGGATGTGCTGTCGGTCATCGCATGGCTGGGGTTGGGGCTCTCCGTGGCGACGATGGTCTTCGCGGTGGCGATCAACCACGCATGGGCGGATCTGCGTTTCCTGTGGACGATCCCGCTGTGGCCGGTCTTCACCACCCTGATCGCCGGGGTGATGTTCGAGGCGCTCTGGAAGGAGGCCACCGGCAGCGCGTCGAAGTGGAACAAGCTCGCCCGCACCGGGGTCGTGAGCGACCGGTCCCTGCAAGAGGCGGCAGGATTGAGGACATGACCGGAAACGGACACGAACACCCGGCCCGGATCAGTCGTCGCGCCCTGCTCGCCGCCGCGCCGCTGGGGGCGGTGGCCGCGTGCAGCGGTCCCGTCCCCGTCCCGGACCGCCGGATGGTCGGGGTGGGTTTCGAGGATGTCGCGGCGGGCGCCACCCGGCTGCGTGAACTCGCCACCCGGCTGGACGGGGCGGGGATCAACGAGGTCGGGCTCGCCGCCGGCCGGGTGGACTGGACCCTGTTTCCCGCATCCGAGAATGCCAGCTGGTCCTCGAACCTCCGCGAGGCCGGCGGCAGGGACCTGCTGGCCGAGGCCATCGCCACACTGACCGCGTCGGACGATTCCGGTCGGCGGGTCGTGCTGGTGGTGGACGGTCTGGCGCCGCGCATCATCGCGGAGCAGCCGGACCTGGCCGGGGTGGGTGCCGGCGGGGAGCCGTCGAAGGAGTTCCCGGGACTCGTGGCCCTGGCCCGCGGCGAGGTCGGGGAGAAGCTCATCTCGCTCGTCGGGGAGGTCGCGAGGCGTTACCACCCAGCCGCGATCAGCCTCACCGAGCTGTTCTTCGACGACACCACCTACGGCGAGGACGACCTGGAGGACTTCCGCCGGAAAACCGGCGAGAACGACTGGCCCCGCACCCCCGGAGGCGGCATCGATACCGGGAACGCGCTGCTGCAACGGTGGCGCTGCGAGGCGATGGCGTCGCTCGTCTCCCGGTGTCGCGGGGCCGCCGCACCCCACGGAGCCGAGCTCTGGATGGAGGTGCGGGCCCCCAGGAACGACCCGGGCGGGGACCGCCGGGACAGCGGCCACGACTACACACTGCTGGAGGGGGCCTCGGATCGCCTGGTCGTGTGGGACTACTTCGGGATCGCCCCCGAGGGCTCCCCCTCGACCCGCGACCTGGCGAAGGCCCTGGCCGGCCGCAAAGAAGGCTCCGGGGTGTTGTCGGTGGGCGTGTGGGGTTCCGGGGACGACGCAATCACCCCGGAAGCGCTGAAAACCGCCGTCAAGGACGCCGCGACGGGAGGAATCGGATCGGTGTGGGTCACCCCCGCCTCCCTGATGACCGACGCCCACTGGAAGTCGCTGTCCGAGGTCTGGGGTCCCCGGTGAACCGGGACGCGAGCCTCCCTCCCCGAAGCCTGTTGGGCTGGGACGCGAGGAACGAGCGCCCCAAGTCGAAACCACCCCGCAACCGGTGGCCAGAGCTCAACCCCAGACCCCGGACACCCTCACCATGGTTTCGACACGACCCACTCGCTGACGCTCGTGAGGGCCAGCTCAACCAGCTTCAGGAAGAAGAATCGCAGGTCGACTCAGGGGACTTCAGCGCGGAGTTTCTCAGCCCTGGAGGGCTGGATAGTCGGTGTATCCCTTGGCCCCGCCGCCGTAGATGGTCTCCTGGATCGGGGTGTTCTCCGGGGCGCCGGTGCGCCAGCGTTCCACCAGGTCCGGGTTGGCCAGCGCGGGCCTGCCCACCCCCACCGCCTCGGCCACGCCGTCGGCGACGAGTGCGGCCGCATCCTTCCGGTCCGTCACGGTCCCGAAACCCCGGTTCACCACCAGCGGGGCGCCGATGATGCGGCGGATCCCCTGCACCAGTTCGCTGGCGGGGTCGCTGTGGAGGATGTCGACGAAACCCAACCCCAGCGGGGCGATTTCCCGGGCGAGGTGCTGATAGGTGGCCTCGACATCGGCAGGGTCGGTTTCCTCGATGCCCTGGATGTTGTGCTCCGGGGACAACCGGATCGAGGTGCGCTGCCCGCCGATCTCGGCAGCGACGGCCCGCGTCACCTCGACGGCCAGGCGCGCCCTCCGATGCGGGTCGCCGCCCCATTCGTCGTCGCGCATGTTGGTGTTGAAGGCGAGGAACTGGTGGATCAGGTAGCCGTTGGCGCCGTGGATCTGGACACCGTCCATTCCGGCGTCAATGGCGTTGCGCGCCGCCCGCGCCCAGGACTCGATGATCCGTTCGATCTCGGGTCCGGTGAGGGGTTCGGCCTGTATGTAGTCGACGCGACCCGAGGAGTTGTGCGTGTATCCGGGGGCCGTCGTGTCGCTGGCCGAGACCACCCGGCCGGTTCCGTTGATCGTCGGGTGGCTGAGCCGTCCGGCGTGCATGATCTGCATGACGATGATGCCGCCGTGCGCGTGCACCGCGTCGGCCACCTTCCGCCACCCCGCCGCCTGCCCGGCTGTCTCGATGCCGGGCTGCCCTGGCCAGGTGCGCGCCGCCAGGTCGGGGAACGCGCCCTCCGTCACGATCAGCCCCATCGATGCGCGCTGCGCGTAGTATTCGGCGACCATGTCGCCGGGGACGCCGTCCCGGCCGCAGCGGAGCCGGGTCATCGGCGCCATGACGAGCCGGTTGCGCAACCGGTGCGGGCCGAGGTCACAGGGTGAGAAGAGATCCATGCGACCATCCTCACCCCATTGCGCGGCCCGGGCAACAGCCCAAGTCCGCGCGGTTTCCTGCAACCAGTTCTCAGGTTTCGATGGTCCGGATGACCTTCGCGGGGACGACGGCACGTCTCCTCAGCCGGCCAGCTCCTTGATCATGATTAGCTCGTCTCCCTCCTCGCGGTGATCGACGAAGCCGGCGCGCCGGTACAGGCGCAGGGCGGGGTTCGCCTTCTGCACGGACAGGGACACCCGCCGGTGACCAAGGGTTCGCAGGTGGTCGAGCAGCCGGTCCATCAGGGCCGTGCCGATGCCCCGTCCCCGGTGTTCGGGCAGCAGCGAGATCGACAGCAGCGGGGTGGTGTCGTCGACGTGGCCGTACGTCCTGGCGATGCGAGCCCACGCCGCCCCGACCACCGTCCCCTCAACCTCCGCCACCAGGCAGTGATCGTCGGGGAGGGTGCCGAAACCCTCGATGAACGCAGCGAGCTCGGGTTCACGGATGATCGAACGCGGGATCTCACCGTCGAAGTCCTCGGGGATGAAGATCGCCTCGTACAGGAAGTCCTCGAGCAACGGGTACTCCGCCTCCCGCATCTCCCGGATCACGGTTCCCGTGGTCACGGTTGTCTCCTTTCACGTCGGATGGCCTCACCCCAGTAGGGCACGGATGAGGGTCCAGCTGTTGAGCGCCCGGATCATCATCTCCAACCAGGACACGCCAAGAAGTTTTGATGGCAGCCCCTCGCGTGTTCCGTTCGTGAAACGTCTAGGGCGTGCCCGTTATCGATCATCTCGTCAAGAATGGCAAGATCACGCCGCATAGAAAGGCTCCGCTTCGGCCAGCACATGGTCACGCATCCGACGATGAATGGCTCGACGGGAGACGAGGTCTACTCTCCGCCCAAGAATTTCGGACAGCCCCTCCGTAAGATCCTCGATCTCCCACCCCAAACGCACACCAGGTTTCAGAGAAAACAGGAGATCAATGTCGCTATCAGGGCCAGCATCCCCACGCGCCACGGAGCCGAAAACTTCAAGGCTCGCGATCCCGTAGCGTTCACACAATTCGCGCAAACGTTCTTGGTCCACGACTTGGATCGTCATGCTCAAAGTCTAGATGCCACCCAGCCCATCCCCCGCCAGCGGTTCACCGAGCCACACCCTGAGTTGCGGCG
Source organism: Arachnia sp. (assembly GCF_057238465.1). Classification (NCBI taxonomy): domain Bacteria; kingdom Bacillati; phylum Actinomycetota; class Actinomycetes; order Propionibacteriales; family Propionibacteriaceae; genus Arachnia; species Arachnia sp. The sequence goes on along the minus strand of NZ_DBHHFZ010000007.1, from coordinate 158,103 downwards.
CAGACATCCCACCGCCCCGCGGTTCGCTGGCCCTACCGTCGAACGCCAGCCCTCCCGTCGAACGCCAGCCCTCCCGTCGAACGCCAGCCCTATCGACGGAAACGCCAGCCTTCCTGTCGAACGCCAGCGCTACAGCGCAAGCACACGACCACAAGACAAGCGAACCCCGGGCGACGGCGACGGACGGCGGCTTCTACTTGGTGAAATAGGCCGCGATCGTTTGTTTGTCGGCCTCCACCGCGGACTGCTCGATCAGGGAACCGGCCTGGTCGGTGAGGACCTTGGCGCGGGCGTCGAGGATGGTCTGGGCCACACCGGAGGTGTAGAGCTCCTGCTTGAGGCGGTCGCGTTCCGCCGACACCTTGGTCTCGCCTTCCATGAGCGAGTTGAACCGGTCCACCAGGGCGTTCGCCTTCGTCTGACTCCCGCCACCACCGGGTTGCTGGCCGGTTGGCGCCTGACCATTCGACGGCGCACCCCCGTCACCCGGTGGTTGGCCACCCCCAGGCTGCTGACCGCCGCTCGGAGGCTGTCCCTGGCCGCCTCCGCCGGGGGGTTGCCCGCCGCCCTGCCCCTGCTGCCCGGCCCCGGGTTTGAGGCCGAAGGCGCAGTTGTGGTCCCAGGCGACCACGGTCATCTGGTTGGCCTGCTCCGCCCACCACAGGAAGGAGTTGTTTCCGGGCCCGGTGATGTCGTCGAAGTTGTCGATTACGTCCTCGAAGGCCAAATAGGTGACCATCTTGTCGACGTCGACCCGCTGCGCCAGCCCCGACTGGAAATCGGCGTCGCTGGATTCGTTGATGAACTGCAGGAACTCGATCAGCGGGGTGAGGTTCGCCTTCCCGGTTTCCTGGTCGAAGACGTCCTTGTATGCCGACTCGTCGGTGCCGCGGTAGGTGTAGTCGCCGGTGGATTCCGCCTTGTACAGCAGCCCCGCGACGTCGAAGTTCTGCTCCACCCAGGATTCGTCGAGGTCCTGGCAGGTCAGCCGCAGCACCGGGTCGGAGCCGTTGACGCTGAGGCTGATGTGGGCGGTCTTCTCGCTGGCCAGCCCGGTTTTGGCGAGCAGGTCGAGGGCCACCGCCTCGTTCAGGGCGGAGGTCGACGAGCTGGCGCGGATCACCATGCGGGTCATGCCGTCGTGGTTCGCGCCGTCGACGAACTTGTCGAATCGCACCAGCCACGGGAGTTTCTGCGGTTCGCTGTCGGCGGATATCCCCTGCAGGGAAGAGTTTCCCTTCAGCTTCAGGCCGGCCTTCTCGTGCGCGACCCCGTCGACGGTGACCGTCGCCTCGATCCAGTTCTTGGTCTGGTTCGAGGTGTAGGCGGTGATCATTTCCTGATAGGCGTTCTGGTCGACGGTGATCTCCACGGAATGGAGCGAGTCCGGGTCGAGGTAACCGTCGGTCACCTTCCCCGTGGACGCGGCCAACGATGTTCCCCCTGACGAGCCGCATCCGCTCAGGATCACCGCCCCGACCGCACCCAGTCCCACCGCCGCGAACACACCGCGACGAGAAATCCGTTTCATGAATCCTCCTGCTCCTGTCTGGGGATTCCATGAAGCCAGCCGGCCCTGAGCTGCGACCCAGCCGACGCTGTGCCCCGGCTGTCAATCCGAACGGAACTCGTCTTCCTCAGGAGGTCGGGTGCCCAAAGTGGACTGAACCCAGATCTCGCGGCTGCTGGAACCACATCCCCAGTTCGCTTGTCTTCCGGTCGTCTGCTTGCGCTGTAGCGCAGGCGTACGACCGGAAGGCAAGCGTTTCCGTCGGGAAGGCAGGCGTACGACTGGAAGGCAGGCGTACGACCGGAAGGCAAGCGTTTCCGTCGGGAAGGCAGGCGTACGACCGGAAGGCAAGCGCACGACCGGAGGGCAGGCGTTTCCGACGGGGCGGGGCCGGGTGTGCCCCGGCCCCGGTTCAGGTCAGTTCCACGACCGCCGGGCCTGGGCGGTCCTCGGCACAGGTCAGGGTCCCGTCCTCGAGGGATGCCCACTCCGGGGTCAGCAGCCTCCCTGCCGGGATGGTGACGGGGACATCGGCGTCGATGAACAGCAGGCGGGAGTCCCCGACGCGACCCAGCCGCGTCCAGGCGCCCTCTATCTCCAGTTCGCCGTCGGCGACGAAGTCGGGCAGCCACTTGCCCGCGACCTGCATCCAGCGCCCGATGCCGCGGAGGATCTCCGACTGCCATCCGGGTAGCGTCCCGTCGGCCTTCGGACCCACGCCCAGCAGCATCCGACCGCCCCGCCACACGATGTCGACGAGGTGTTTCATCAACTCCAGCGGGGTCATGGCGTGTTCGGGACCCTCGACGGAGTTGTACCCGAAGGACAGCCCCACCCCTCGGCAGTGCTCCCACACCGCGGCGTTCTCGCACTGCTGGAGGTGTTTGTACTCGCTGGTGGCATAGTCCTGGTGGGGCACCTGCCAGCGGTCGTTGACCAGGCCCTCCGGATTGGCGGCGTAGTACTCCTCGAACACGGTGCCGATGCCGTCGGGTCCGAAGTCCTTGCCGGCGTCCGGCCAGTTGATGTCGTTCCACAGCACGTCGGGGTTGTAGCGGGCGATGAGGTCCCGCAGGTGCCCGGCGGCATAAGACGCGTAGCCCTGGTCGAGGGGACGTTCGGTCAGGTCCCAGTCGTCGCGCAGCCCGATCGGTTCCGTCGGTGCGGCGTGCCAGTCCAGGCCACCCGAGTAGTAGGCACCGAAACGCATCCCGGCGCGCCGCGCGGCGTCGGCCCACTCCCCCACCAGGTCACGCCCGGGTCCGCGGCGCACGGTGTTGCGGTCCCCGGTGCCGGGCGCGTCCCACAGGCACACGCCGTCGTGGTGTTTCGTGGTGACCATCACGTAGGATCCCCCGGCCGCCACCAGTTCGGCGACGGCCGCGTCGGCGTCGAACCTCTCGGCCCGCCAGGCGTCGAGGAAGTCGTCGTAGTCGCAGCCGCCGTGCACCTCGGCGTGGTGCCGCTGCGCGGGGCTGCCCTCCAACCGGATGGTGTTGTGATACCACTCGGCGTAGGGGTTGTGCCGGAACCACTCGGTCGGCGGGATCTCGCCGAGTTCCGCGACGGGCTCCCCCCACGCGGGCACCGAGTACGGCCCCCAGTGGATGAAGAATCCGAGCTTGGCGCGCCGGAACCACTCCGGGGTGGGGCGCGCGAGCGCCTTCCAGCGTTCGGCGTCGCGTTCGAATCGTGCCTCCAGGTCAGCGGCCACCGAATCCTCCTATGTTGAGGCCCTTCGCCAGTTGTTTCTGCATCGCCACCACGATCACGAGGCTGGCGAGCACCGCTATCGTGGACGCCGCCATCAGCGGCCCCCAGTCCGTGCCGCGTTCACCGGTGAACATGGACAGGCCGAGCTGCAGCGGGGCCTTGTCCGTGCTGTTGATGATGATCAGCGGCCACAGGAAGGCGTTCCAGTAGTCGATGAAGGCGAACGCCGCCACCACCGCGATGGGGCCGCGCAGCAGCGGGATGATCACGTGGAACAGGATCTTCACCTGGCCCGCGCCGTCGATCCGGGCGGCCTCCTCGTAGTCGCCGGGAAGCGACAGCAGGAACTGCCGCAGCATGAAGGTGCCGAAGGCCCCGAAGGCGAAGGGCAGGACGATCGCCGGGTAGGAGTCGACGAGCCCGAAGGCGTCGGCCCCCAGGAACAGGGGAATGACGAGCACCTCGATGGGCAGCACCAGGGTGGCGATGAACACCGAGAACAGGGCGGAGCGCCCGGGGAACTCCAGGCGCGCGAAGGCGTAGGCGTTCAGCACGGAGACCACCACGGTGATGAGGGTCCCGACGAGCGCGTAGGCGAAGGTGTTGACCAGGATCTGCCCGAACGGGATGGAGCTGAAGGCCTCCGCGAAGTTGTCCCAGCGCACCGCGTCGCCGAGCAGGGCGGCCCCGGTGGACAGCACCTGGTTGCTCGGTTTCAGCGCGGAGAAGAGCATCCACACGAAGGGCGAGACGAACCCAACGGCCACGACCACCAGCAGCGTCTTCGAGACGATCTTCCCCCAGCGGCGGGGGCGGTTCTTCTCAGGAGTCATAGTTCACCCACCTCTTCTGGCCGACGAACTGCAGCGCCGTGACCAGCATCACCAGCACGAACAGCACCCACGCCAGCGAGGACGCCAGGCCGAGCTTGTCGTAGGAGAAGGCGCTGCGGTACAGGTACAGCACCAGGGTGTTGGTGGATTCACCCGGCCCGCCCTTGGTCAGCATGAACGGCTGGGTGAACACCTTGAAGGCCCCGATCACCGTCATCACGGAGGCGAAGAACAGCGACGGCGAGAGCATCGGGAAGGTGACCCGCCAGAACCGGCTCCACGCTGTGGTGCCGTCGATCTTGGAAGCCTCCATGATCGCGGGGTTGATGTTGTTCAGACCCGCGGCCAGCACGACGATGTTGTAGCCGACCGCCTGCCACAGCGACATCATGATCAGCGAGACCATCGCCCAGGTCGGGTGCCCCAGCCAGGAGGGTCCCGTGATGCCGATGGCCGCCAGCATCCCGTTGATCACGCCCTGGTCGTCGAGCATGACCCGCCAGATGAGGGCGTTGGCCACCATGGGGGTGACGACGGGGATGAAGAACAGCACCCGGAAGAACGGGGCCCAGTCGGGCAGCGAGTGAAGCCAGACCGCGATGCCCGTAGAGACCACGAGGTTCACGGCGGTGTAGCCGATCGCGAACACCAGGGTGTTGCCCAGCACCGTGTAGAACGCCGGGTCCTGGCCGGAGAGCAGTCGCACGTAGTTCTCCGCACCGACGAACTCGGGGTCCCCGTAGAGGGGCCAGTTGTGGAGGCTGATCGCGATGGAGGCGATCAGCGGAACCACGATGAAGATCAGGAAGCCGCTCATGCCCGGAGCGAGGTGGAAGAAGGCCAGCAACCGCTGGTTGACGCCGGGTTTGCGGGCCTTCTTCACCTTGCTTCGAGGCGACGGCTTGGCCGTCGTCGTCATTGGATCAGTTCACCGACTTCTCAATGGTTCCCAGGATGTCCTCGGCGGTGCGGGTGCCGCGGGCACCCTCCGGGGAGTACTGGGTGAACTGGGTCACCACCTGGTTCCAGGTGGAGGTGGTCACCAGCGGCTGCCCATCCGCGAGGAGAGCCTTCATGACCTCGGCGTCCTGGGCGGGTTTGCCCTCGGCCCAACCCGACAGCGCGGAGTCGATGGAGGGGACGGTGCCACGGTTCTTGCCGACGTAGGCCACGACCTCGGGGGTGGTCATCTTCATGATGTTCTGGAAGGCGGCCTTCTTGTCAGGACATTTCGCGGAGATGCCGAAACCGGAGCCCTGGATCATGCCGACGGGTTTGCCGCTCTTCGACGGGATGACGGCCACCCCGACCTCGTTCTCCATTCCCTCGCGGATCGTCGAGTAGAACCACGGACCCTCGATCACCATGGCCACCTTCTTGCCCTGGAAGCCCTGCATGGGCACGTCGGTGGTGTCGGCGGGGTTGGGGGCGGCGGCGACGTTCTCCTTGCCGACCAGGTCGAAGGTCTGCTGGATGTCGGCGACGAAGCCCGGGTCGGTGATGTTCAGCTTGCCGTCCTTGACGGGCACGTTGCCGTTGGCGAAGGCGAACGGCAGGTAGGGGTAGCTGATGTCGGGGGCGACGGCGAAGCCCTGCACGCCGTCCTTGGTCAGCGCCTTGGCGTCGGAGAGGAACTGCTCGTAGGTGTAGTCGACGCCCGGTTCCTTCAGCCCGGCCTGGGCAAACATGGTCTTGTTGTAGAACAGCACCATCGGTTCGGCGTCGTAGGGGATGGCGCGGACCTTCCCGTCGACCGTCATGCCCTGCATCATGGCCTGGTTGTACTTGGTCAGGTCGAGGCCGGCCTCCTTGGCGAGGTCGTCGAGCGGGGTGAGGAGCTCACCGAGTTCTTGGGCGCGGGCGGCCTGCGTGGTGACGATGCAGGGCGCGTCGGCCGACGACATGCGGGTCTTGATCTTGGTCCAGTAGTCCTGGAAGCTGGGTCCCTCGATGTCGAGCTTGAAGTTGGGATCGGTTTCCTGGACGCCCTTTACGAAGGTGTCCCACTGGGCGCGGTCGGATTCGTTGGACACCCAGGTGTACATCTTGCCGGCCTGCGCGCTCTTGTCCTTGGACCCTCCTGAACAGGCCCCGAGCCCGAGGGCCAGGGTGGCACACAGCAGCGCGGCTGCTGCACGGCGGTACTTCATACGAACTCCCTTGTCGTAATCGGTCGGTCTCCGGAACGGCAGGGCTGCTGCTTCTCGTCCGAGTGCCCGAAGTTAGCGTTAACAGCGGAGATTGTAGGCGAGGATCGAGAGTTTGTCACGACTTTTCCAGAAAGAAATGTCAACGCTGCCACGTCGGGGTGGAGATGCACCGGAGAGCCACGGGAACCACCGCACCCCAGGAGCCCACCGCAGGTCGCCCGGGAATTTTCCCGATCCCTCCCCCAGCGCACCTGGTTCCCTCTAATCTGGAACCTCCGCGAAGAACGCCCGGAAAGGCTCCACGATGGAGATGAGCGAAAAACCGGAGGGCACCGGCCCGAAACCCGAGGAACCGAGCCTGCGCGAGGTGGTCAGGGCCATCGACGGCCTGACCCTCAGGATGGACGTGATCATTTCCTACCTGGACAAGCTGGACACCCTCCCCGAGGCCTCGCGACAACGGAGCAGCACCTCCCGGGAGCAGCAGAAACCGGCCGCCCCGCCCCCACCGGCACCGGCGCCGCCCCACCGCCCCACCGCGACCGGCCCGACCCCGCTACAGATATCGATCCCCTCCTTGAAGCAGCCCGCACCCCCACCGCCGGCACCGCCGCCGGCCCCTTGGCCCGCTCCCCCACCGCCGGCTTCCCCGCCTCCCCGGCTGCCCGAGACGATTCCGGTTCCCATCCCCCCTCAACCGGTGGCGCAGAACGCGCCCGCCGGGGCATCGTCGTCCGGGCGCCCGGACGAGATACCCCTCGGCATCCCGTCCCACTCCCAGAAACCCAAACCCTCGCCCCTGACCTCGATCAGGAACCGTGCGGGCGAGGCCGCCCTGGGCAAGTACCTGCTGTCGGCCGCGGCGGCCGTGCTGGTCTTCCTGGCCGCGGCCAGTCTCATCGCGCTGCTGTGGAACTCGATACCTGACATCGTCAAGGTCGGGGCCGTCGGCGTGACGGGCGTCACGCTGACCGTCGTCGGGATGGGCATGATCTCCAGGGCCACGACGAACCGGCTGCCGGCCGCCACACTCACCGGAATCGGCGGCGGGCTGGGATTCGTCTGTCTGGTGGGCGCGGTCCTGCTGGGTTTGTTGCCCCCGCTGCCCGCCTTCCTCGCGCTCACCGGCTGGACGATCATCCTGATCCTGGTCGCCGCGCGCACCCGCCTGCCCTACATCACGATCATCACCGCGCTGGGCGGGTTGTCGACCATCGGGCTGGCCGCGGCGCAGTCCCACGTCCATCCCGAGCAGTCCTTCCTGGGCCTGACGATGGTGGTGGGTTATGTCGCGGCCATCACCCTGACCACCGCCATGACCGCACGAAAAGCGGTCGCACGGTCCCGCTTCAGGCCCCTTTATCTGCTGTCGGCCAGCGCGATCGGACTTCCCGCGCTGTTCCTGGCACCCGTCGAGAAGGCACGGGAGATCACCGAGACCGGCACCCTCGTGGTCATGCTGGCCCTCGTGGCGCTCCTGTTCGCCCAGCTCATCCTGGTCGTGAAGGCGGGCGAGGTGCCGGAGGGCGAGATCCCGGCGACCGCACCGGAGCCGTCCCCCGGGACCCCGGCGAACCCATGGGCGCTGGCCTGGCTGGCCGCTCCGCTGCTGGTGGCCATCTCGACGCTGCGTCTCACGCCGGCACCGCCTCCGCGGGCCACACCTGACTGGTTCCAGCAGCAGGACTTCACCCTGCTGGCCGTGACGCACCTGATCGTCCTTGCCTTGACGGTGGTGCCGCTGACCTTCAAGAAGGTCGCCGCGAAGGCCGGGCAGTGGGCGGGCCACTGCCTGTTCGTCAGCGCCTTCGTGACGGTGGGCGTTCTGCTGCCCCAGCTGAGGAACGAATCCCTGGTCCTGGGAGCGCTCGTCGCCGTCCTGGCCCTGACGGCACTCCCCGCGGTGCTCGCCGGCAATGCGATCCACGCGGTCACCGTACCGGCCGCGGTCGTGCTCCTGACTTGGTTCGGGTACGACCCGGGCATCGCCCTGGCCCTGGTGCGGCTGGGCATCCTGGCGGTGGCCGTGGCGGTCGCGCTGGCCGTCGAGAAACGCCTCCCGGACAGGCCGGAACACCTCGTGGCCGTCTGGCTGGTGGTGTTCCTGCTGGTCCTCCGGCTGCCCGCGGTCGTCGAGGAGCTGCTGCGGAGGCTGGGCGTCGGCCCGGCCTGGGGAGTCACGGTCTGGGGAATCCTCGTGCTGAGCGTGATCGTGGCGCTGATCGCGCTGGGGCTAAGCAGCGGGCACGCGACGACCCTGCCCCTGCTGTCCGGCAGGCTGTTCAGGCAGCGGGCATGCCTGGTCGACGAACCCACAATCGGCACGACGTCCTTGGCCCCGTCGTCGCAGGTGCCGATGATCCTGACCCTCGTCGCGGCCGGTCTGATGCAGTACGTGGTCCACGCCGCCACCGGGTGGTCGCTGGTGCCGTGGCTGCCCGTGACCCACCGGGCGTGGGCCTTCCTGGCCCACGAGCTGGCGCTGATCCCCTTCGTGCTCGCGGTGGGCTGCGCGGTGGTGTGGATGATGTGGCCGCTGGTGCGGCACCCATGGCACGGCGTGACCACCGGGGTCACCTTCACCCTCTCCCTGCTCGGGGTGAACACCCTCCTGACCACGACGAACGTGGACTCCGCGACGAGCAGCGCCACCCTCATCATCGCCGGCGCCCTCAGTATCGTCGCGGGTTTCCGCGCCCACGCCACGGCCATGCGCCTGTACGGGCTGGTGCTGGTGATGCTGATGGTGCTCAAGCTCGCGGTGATCGACATGTCCGGGCAGAACTCCATCACCCGCATCCTGTCGCTGCTGGTGGCGGGCGTGATCTGCTTCGCCCTGTCCGTGGCCTACAGCCGGCTGAGCGCCCACCTGAGCGGCACCTCGGAGGAAACGGAGGATTTCGACTAGCCGTACCCGGGATTTGCACGGTTGTGCAGCACTCAACCCCGATTTCCCGCCGAAAACAGGGTTCTCGCCGGTTGAGTGCTGCGCAACCGGGATTGTCGTGGTGTGATCACCACACGTCGATGGACCACGAGTAGACCGGGATTCCCTCCTCGGTCGCCATGCCCTCCAGCCGGAATGGTATGACGCTCTCGTCGCGGTATTCGGGGGTGCAGGAGTAGCCGTCCGCCTTGCGGTCCTTGACGAGACCCTTGATCATCTCGTCGTGATGTTCCTTGGCTTCAACGACGGATGCCGGGACGAAGACCCGGTTCATGGGCATGTCCTGCCCGCCGAAACGCAGCGGAACGAGGTACAGCGGCGCCAATTTCCCCTCGGCGGCCAGGGCTTCGGCCTTCAGAACAGAGTCGACCTTCGTGAAGTCAAGCTCCTTGGCCCACTTCCTGCCCAGCCAGTCGAGAATTCCCATCGTAACCTCCGTCTGCACGCGCGCCCCGTGTTCCCCGTCCGCGCGTCATGGCACAGTTCCCCTGTACCCACAGTAGACAGCCAATGGGTGCGGAACCCCGGGACGTGCCCCGGATAGTCCGAAAAACCGACAGAAAAAGGGTCGCGGGGTTCACCCCTCCACGCGACGGATCCCGACGGCCTCGTCCTCGGGAGCCCCGCTCCTCGGCGAGGTGGCCAGCTGTTCCTTGAGATTGTCCTCAAGGACCCGGATGGCCCTGACCCGGGGTGTGACCACCGCGATGAGGATCAGCAGGATCCCGACGAGCCCGAACATCAGCCCGATGCCCCGGGACTGTCCGACGCCGATGACGCCACCCAGGCCATCGACCAGCGCCCCTCCGGGGCGCAGCAGCGGGTTGAACACGTTGTCGGCGAGCGGCCCTGCGATGCAGTACGCGGCCAGGAAACCGAGCTGGGAGACCAGACCCATCAGTCCCCAGATCTTGCCCTGGGTCTCGTTGGGAATCCACGACCGGGTGAGCACCTCGACGCTCGTGTTCAACGGCGGCAGGACCATGAAGAACAGGAACGTGGCGACCCCGATCAGCACCACGTTGGTGGTCATTCCCAGACCGATCACGACGACCCCACCGAACACCAGCGCGATCGCCAGGTAGCGGATGTGGTTGTTGCCCATGTTGAACACCCCGATGGCCAGGCTGGCCACGACCATGCCGATGGCGGCCACCGAACGCACCAGACCGAGGGTCTGTTCGTCGGCGAGGTCGAGCATCATCGGCGTCAGGAGGGTCTGCAGGAATCCCATGCAGAAGGTCATCAGGGTCACCAGCAGCATCAACACCACGATCCCGCGGTTACGGGCGAAGTAGGCCAGCCCGTTGCGGAAGTCCTCCCAGAAACCCTGCTCGACCGGTTTCGGTTCCGCCTTGATCGTGCGCCACACGATCACCGTGAACGACACGGTCGTCGCCATCGTCGCGACGTCGATCATCAGGACCGCGTTGATGCCGAACTGCACCATCACCAGACCCGCGACCGCCGGGGATATGAGGTACTGCGCAGCGGCTGCCAGCTGGGTCATGCCAGAGGCCCGGGCGTATTGTTCGGGCGTCAGCAGGTCGGTGACGGTGGCGCGGTAGGCCGGGTCCAGCAGCGCCTCGAAGACCGAGCTGAACGCCACACAGACGCAGATCACCCAGACCTCCCGGAATCCGAGATAAAAGGCCCCCAACAGGGCGGCCAGCCCGATCGCCGACAACGTGTCGCTGAGGATCATCAGCAGGCGTCGATCGAACCGGTCCACCAGGACCCCGGCGAGCGGTGCCAGCAGCAGACCCGGGAGGAATGCGGCGAGCATGATGAGCGCGCCGGGGGTCGTCTGCCCCGTCTCCTGGTACACGAAAACCCCGAGCCCGAAAGCGGTCATGCCGTTGCCGACCCGGGCGATGAGCTGCGTGAGCCATATCAGTTGAAAGGCACGAAGGTTCCGGGCAGCCTGTGGGTTCTCGGTAACCTTCGTGACGTTCTTGTCCATAATCATCGTCTCCACATGTCCCCGGGGCCGCGTCACCACACCGCCCTGAAACGTCGTTGCGCAGCCGTCGCGAACGTTTCGCTCTCGCACCAGAAGGTGTGTTGTGGTTCATCGTAGGCCGACGGAGACGGGAGAGCTGCGGAAATAAACCAAAAGTTGATTCGGGCCGCGGGCGTGACGCCCGCGGCCCGAATCGGTCGGTTGGTGTTTTCAGAACTGGATGTCGTCGGCGATCCCGGGACCGGTCTGGGACGCGATCCGGGCGGCGATCTCCCGCTGCTTGGCCTGCTGCAAGGTGATGAGGGAATCGGCGTTGCGCAGGTCCATCATCCAGTTCACCCCGGCGCTGCCGACCTGGGCGACGGTGACCCCGTAGTTGGACTCGAGGTAGCCGCCCGCGTCGAGGCCCGCCTCGGTGGCGGCGGCCGCGGCGGCCGCGCACTCGATGTAGAAGTCACGGTCGGTGGACAGCCGGGCCGCGTTCGACGGCGCCCCACCTGCGGAACCCGCCGCGTCGAACTTCGGGTGGGGACGGGACATGAGGTTCGCGTACTCCATCCCAACCGTCATCGGGAACATCTGGACGCGCTGGGTCCATTCCGCCGACGCCTGATCCCACTGGGGACGTTCGACACCGAGGATGCGCGCGATCTCGTCGCCCGGGACCCCGGCGTGCATCTTCGCCGACGCCGCGACCCAGTCGTGCAGGGAGACCCCGAGCACCGGCTGGAGTTCAGGGGCGGCCGGGTTGACCTGTCGCATCGCCTCGATGGGCGCGAAGGCGGCGTTCTCGGCGGCGCGGGCGGCGGCACCGGAGGGGTCGTGGTAGAACCCGAGCAGCGCATTGTTCATCGAGGTGTGGATCGACACCACCCGGGTGATCGCCCCGGTGGCGTGCTCCATGGCGTCCTGACCGGAGATGCGCAGCCCGATGTACTCTCGCACCTCCTCGACCATGGCCCCCAGCGTGGTGTGGATGTCCGAGTTGGCCAGCAGCAGATGACGGTTGCCCCGGAACTCACCGAGCCGGGCCTGTTCCACGTCGGCCTGCGCCAGCTGAGCCTCCCACTGGGCCAGCGCCTGCTGCGCCCCCGCGACGTCACCGGCCTCGACGGCCTGCACCGGCACGACGTGCCCGTCACGCACCCGCGCCCAGATCCCGTACCAGGCATCGGCGTACTGGACGGCGGCCGGGTCGAGACCGGCCGGGGGAAGGGGACGCGAGAGGTCACGGGCCTCGTCGGGGCCCATCATCATCTCAAGGCTGTACGGGAAGGCGTGGGTGATCCAGTCGACGTGCTCCACACCGCGCACGGCGTCGCTGATCCCGGAGACGGTCTCCTTGGCCTTCTTGAAGAATTTTCCCAGCATGTTTCCTGCTTTCTTGGGTTCGTGAACCGATCAGTTTCCGATATGGGCGGGACCAGCCACCCACGGATCGTCGGGGCGTCTCCTGGCGGTGACGCGTGTCGCCGCGACCATGGTCGAGGACGGCGTGAAGGTGGTGCGGGAACCGCATCCCCGGCACCCCAGGTAGACCGCGACGGGGTACAGGTAAGGAACCGGCACGGGGGCCCCGCACTGGGAGCATGTGAGCCGGATCGCACGCCACTCGGCGACGGCCTGCTCCCAGACGGCCTGGTCGTGGTTGGCCTCGGGGGCGGCGAAGGCCTCCTCGGCGATGGTCTCAAGGCTGTCCTCCCACGCCTCGAACCACTCCTCGAGGCGTTCGTAGGCGGCCTCGGTCGCGGGGTCGTCGATCGTCTCGAACACCTTGAACTGTTGTTCGAAGACCTCGCGGCCCTTGTTCGCCAGTCCTGTGATCTGGGAGGTCACCCCGGCCTGGAGGGTGTGGGCCGCGACGCTGGTGTTCTCGTCACCGGAGGCTTTCATCTCCGCGAAGGCGGCAGCCGCCTCGGCGGCCACCTCGCGGGCGCGGGCCGTCAGTTTGCCCAGGAACGTCTCGAGGCGCGGGATGAGGGCGTTGAGCTGGTTGCTGGAGTGGCTCACGGGCACTCCTGCGGGTTTCGGGCGTATTCGGTGGCGAGGGCGGCCACGAAGACGTGCCCGCAGTAGCTGCACTCCCCGATCCCGTCGGCCTCGGACCGCGGCGCACCGCAGTCGGGGCAGGTGCGGGTCTCGGCGCGCGTCCTCTCCTCCTCGAATTGGATCGATGACCTGGGCGCGGAGACGGCCTGGCGGCGCATCCTCTCGACGAACGACTCGGCCATCACAGGGCCTCGATGATCTGCGACTTCTTGGCGTTGAACTCGTCCGCGGTGATGAGCCCGGCCTCGAACATCCTCTTCAGCTTCGCGAGTCGCTCGACGGGATCGTCCGTCCCCGTGGACGGCGTGGGCGCAGCCGGTTGCGTCGGCTGCATCGGCTGGGCGGGGAAACCCTGCTGGGCCGGGGCGCCGAGCTGTTGCTGCACCTGCCCCATCGCGATGCCCATGGCCATTCCCCCTTGGACGCCCTGCCCGACCGCGGTGTTGGGGTTGGCGGTCGCGATGGCGGTGTTGAAGGCCTGGAACCGCGACATGTCACCGATCATGTTCATGCTGGTGACCTTGTCGTAGTACTCGTTGACCTCGTCGGGCAGCGTCACCGAGGTCACGGTGAACTGGGTGAGCGTCACCCCCAGGTCCAGGAAGTAGGGGGCGATGGCGGGTTGCAGGCGCGCGTTGACCGCCGACAGGTTCGCGGCGACGTCAAGGACGGAGATCCGCTGGGTGGCCAGCACCTCACCGAACTTCGCGGCGATGTAGTCGCGGAGCTGGACCTCGAGGTCGCGGATCGTCAGCACCGGATAGGCGCCGGCGTACTCCCGGAAGAACCGGGGAATGTCGGTGATGCGCGCGGAGTAGGACCCGAACGCGCGCGCCCGGACCTGCCCGAACTTCTCGTCGGCCATCATCACCGGCGCCGGGGTTCCCCATTTGAGGTCGACGAACTGGCGGGTCGCGATGTAGAAGATGTCGTAGATGTGCGGCGACGCGAACCCGTACTTCCATCCCGCGAGGTTGGACAGGACCGGGATGTTGCCGGTCGGGAGGGTGTGGGTGCCGGGCAGGTAGACACCGGCGGCCTGACCCTTCGCCAGGAGCAGGACGTTCTGGTTCTCCCGGACGATCAGTTTCGCCCCGGACTTGATCCGCCCGTCGGGATCCGGGTAGCGCCACAGCACGAGCTGAGGGTCCGGGTCGAGACATTCAACAATTTCGATCCAGGGCAGTGCCACGTTCAAACTCCTTGTGACCAAGCTGATCGTCAACGGTGATCAGCGGGAGGAGTCTAGCAAGACACGAGCGGCACGATTCACACCCCCGGAAACCACTCATCACGTCTCTGGCAAGGGGTGACGCGGCTCCCTGCGATCCCGCGGGAGCCCCGCCCCGGAGGTCACGGGGTCCGGGAACCGCACGCCGATGCTCCGCGGATCCTCGTCGCCACGGGTCAAGAACACCCAGGATCGCAACCGCACCCTTCCCCCGACCGGAAGTTAAGTTTTCCGTTTTTCCTCTCCCGCATCGGCTCTGGAATTACTACGGTTGACGTACCGGAGGTCACGGACGACACCCGAGGAGGATGGAAGGCATCATCGTGGAAACGGAAACCGTCGAGGTGGTGGATGGGGTCAAGGCGCCTCGCGACCGGGCCCGTCGGCATGGCTCGTTGAGCATCGTCCCGGCATCAGCCGCGTGGGAGCTCCCAGAGTCCGGGACGGTGCTGGATGCCGCTGCTGAACCGGAATGCCGGGTCCAGCTGATCAGTTCTCCCGATGGAGATGAGATCGTCCTCTTCCAGCGTCGTTGCGACGGCCAGGTGGAAGCAACGACGCTCCCCGGCGACTCCTGGTCCACCCGCATCGTCGATCTGGGGGTCGGGACCGTCCGTATCGACGGCAGCGGGATGTTCCGCACGAAACCCGCTCCAACATCCCACGTCGAAACCCTGGTGCAGCACGGCGTGCACGTGGTGATCGCCACGGAGGACACCGAGGACGAGTTCAATCTCGTGGCGCGCCTCAGCCATCTGAAACCGCAGCTGCTGCTGCATCGCACAATGCCCCCCGAGGAGGTGTGGCGCACGGTCCGGTCACAGACCGGCAATGCCCTGAACGTTCACCGGGCGATGATCGAGGCCCTTTGCGAATGCCACCCCATCCTGGTGCACCTTTTCCTGGCGGCGCTGTGCCACACCAGGGACGGCGAACTGGTCTCGACGGCGGCCGTCGTCGATTCGCTGGCCGACGCGATAACCCACGTCGTGCGCACCCAGCTCCCCCGGTCCCACGACCAGGCGATATTTCTCCTGTGCCTCGCGCTGCGCGGGGATCGGGTTTCCACGGTGAAGGTCGACCGGGTGCTGGAGAGCACCAGCCTGGGCACCCATTACGCCCGGCGCATGGTGTTGGCCATCTCATCGGAACCGGTTTCCCCGGACTTGGATGCCGCCTTGTGGCAGCGCCTGCGAACACACCTCGACGCCGAAACCTTCGACACCGCCCGGCGTGCCCTGATGCCCCTGCTGAACGATGGCTCGGTGAACGAGGGGCATCACCTCGGTCTGCTCGAACTGTTCACCGGGGACACGGATTCCTGCCTGAGACCGGAAGTCGCTGATGTGATCCGGCGGGTGGTCGATGCAGCCGATGTTCGCGGAAGGAACCACATCCTGCGTTCCCTGCCGCGATTCCTCAAGGATGAATCGGCAGGAAAGGCCGCCACGCGGCTGGCCACGATATGTTCCGATATTGATTTGACGGCGCTCGGGGTTGCGTTGGAGGTGCTCATTGCCGCAGACGGTTTACCTGACGCCGCTTACGACGTGTTGTCGCCCTTGGTCGCCCTGGAACATCCAGTCCTGTCGGCACAATTGGCGGAAAGGGCTCTGGGGACGCTTGACCCGCGTGATCCCCGAATTGTCACGGCGGCACTCTCGTGGATAATCACCTCACCGGCCACCACATGCACCGAACCCGAACGTCGCCGCCGCACACTCCGGCGAATCGTCGCCATGTCGCGCCGTGATCATCCATCGGCCCCCGTCATGCGGGCGGGCGTGGCGGGCCTTCACGCCTTCACCCGGCGCTCCGCGGGCGCCCAGCTGCGCGAACTGGTCGCACAGCAGGGTTTGTCCCCGGGTGGGCTGCCGCTCATGGCCTGTTGCCTCGCAGGGCTGGCCATGAGCATGAACGCCAGGACGGATGAGGCCTCGATGTGGTGTTGGCGCGCACGGTCGCTCGCGAGCACCCGCAGGTCCGAGCACACCTGGGTGCTCATCGTTCATTCGCTGGTCGCCTTCCACCGCCGGGACCTGAGACTGGCCCGCGAACTGCTCGCACGCGTTGTCGGCGTGGCCAAGGCCATGCGGGCCTCCGCCGTCGGGCAGTTCTGCGAACTCGCGATGCGCTACCTGTGCAAGGACTCCAGCAGCTCAGGAACGCTTTCGCCGCTCTACGAAAGGGCCCACATCGTTCTCCGCGTGTTCGCCACCTACTGCGCCGCGGATCTGGATCACCGCAGGGGCAGTGTCCAACTGGCCATAGACAAACATTTCGCCACCGGCCGGTTGCTGGCCTCGGCGAAACTCACGAACCCCTTGATCCTGGACTGGCAACACCAGCTCAGAACCATATTTGTTTCCTGCCACGAGGACGCGATGGCGGAATGCCTCCGAAACGACATCTGCGCCGCAGAGGAGTCGTGGCGCTCCGTGAACGACTTCTCGGACATCCCCATCCATCGCGACGGCATTCACCCGGGAACCGGAGACGAGCCCCCGAAACTCAGCGTCAGCGAGCAGAAGGTCGCCGAGCAGGTGGCCGCGGGATGCACCAATGCGCAGGCCGCTGAGGCGCTGTTCCTGAGCAAACGCACGGTGGACACCCATTTACGAAACATTTATCGCCGCCTCGGAATATCCAATAGATGCGAGCTGACCGAGTTCGTCAAGAAAAATTATCGCGAGCAAGAATAGTTTTCACACTCAGCAATAGTTCATCAGGAATGAACAGCAAGCCCTGAATGAAAAACGTCGAGGGTCCCGCCTCCAGAAAAACTACGGAGACAGGACCCTTGGCACGATACCGGGCGGGGCGGGCAGCCGCCCCCCACCCGGTCATTCCCAGCAGCACACCCAAGCAGGACGCTGCCGCGGATTTCACTTCACCCGCTGACCACGCCAACGGAAGGCGAAAGCGGCCAGAATGCCACCCACTACGGTCCAGGCGATCAGGATGACAGCCGCCAGACCCAGATCCCAGGACCCGCTCGGCTCGGCCGACTCCAAGAAATCCGGCAGGAACACGAACCGCAGACCCTTCGCCATCCACAACAGGGGGAAGGCGTAGCCGATGCTGGTGAGCACGGCGGGAATCATCGAGAGCGGAAAGAACACCCCTGAAACGAATTGAAGAATCATGAACGGAGGGGTGGTGGCGCCGGGGGCGGCCCGGGAATTGGGGATCAGCGCCGTGTACGCGATACCGAGTAGCGAACAGGAACTCACCCCGAGCAGGACCACCCACACCAAGGTCAGCCAGCGCACGGCGTCGGACGGCATCGGAAGGCCGTAGAGCACCATTCCCAGAACCATCAGGATGATGACCTCGAACACCGTCGTAATGAGCGCCTTGACCGTGATCCCGACAAAATAGGCGACCCTCGGCATCGGGGACGCGGCCAACCTGCGGATGAGACCCTCGTCCCGGTCACTGGTGACGCTGAGCGCCAGCGACTGGAATGTGGTACTCATCACACCGACACCGATCATCCCGGAGATGAACAACAGGCGATAATCAACGTTGGTTCCCGGTATTTTTTGATTGAAAACGGCACCGAAAACGAGCATCAACAGCACCGGAAGGGCCATGTTGAAAATCAGCGACATCCAATTGCGGAAGAACGTCAACAGTTCCACCCGCGACCGCGCCAGACTCGCCTCAACCAACCCGGGGAGTCGTTTGCGCGTCGCGGCACCGGCCCTAGGAGCCGTTGCCATCGAAACCTGCGTAAATTCGCTGCTCATCGCTGCTCCTTCGCCTGTTCGATCATGTCTATGTAGATCCGCTCAAGGCTGGGCTGGGTGACCTGTAAGCCGGGTATTTCCGCTATTCCTCGTCGCTGTGCTGCATCCAGCAGCAGCCGTAGCAGCGCCGTCGGCTCATCGGTGGCATAGAGGCAGCTGTGGGGTTCGCTTTCCAGTCTCGTCGCCAAACCCGGCGGCACCTCGACCAGGGGATCGAGATCGTAGGAAACACGATGCCGGCTACCGGTCAACTGGGCCAGCTGGTCCAGGGTACCGACGTGCAACATCCGCCCACCCGCGATGACACCGATCCGCTGGGACAGTTCCTGCGCCTCGTCCAGGTAGTGGGTGGTCAGCACCGTAGTCATTCCCTCACCGGTGAGCAGGCGCACCAGTTCCCACGCCTCACGCCGGGCCTCCGGGTCGAGCCCAGTAGTCGGCTCGTCCAGGAAGAGGAGCCGAGGCCGGCCGACCACACCCACCGCCACGTCCAGGCGCCGGCGCTGCCCGCCCGAGAGTTTGGTGGTGTAGGTCTTGGTCTTGGCCCTGAGACCGACCATGTCTATGAGCTGCTCGGTCGGGAAGGGGTCGGGGTAGAACGTGGCGAAATGGTCAATTACCTCGTGGACCGTGAGTTCCTGATAATCCGCCGTGCCCTGCGGCACCACCCCCACCTGAGCGCGCCATTCGCGCTCATCGTTCTGCGGGTCACGTCCCAGTACGCTCACCGTACCGCTGGTACGTCGCTGCGCACCCGTTAGGATGTCGATGGTGGTCGTCTTACCGGCACCGTTCGGACCGAGAAAGGCAAACACCTCCCCACTTTCCACTTGCAGGTCGACGTCGTCGACCGCCACGAAACTCCCGTATGTTTTTCTCAGTCCGCTGACGGTGATGGCGCTCGACATCCCCTGTCCTCCTCTCCGGGTTGTCACTGGAGCCGGGGCGACGAGACGGGGCCGCTTCGCCCCGTTCACCAACTCCTCCCGGAAGTCAGGGTATTCCGGTTACGGGAACCCCAGGAGAGCATCCGGCGACTTACAGAGCGCCGCGAGGATAAATACGCATCGAGTCGGTATGCGTAAGCATGCCTACGCAACAAACTGCGACGATGCGCGACAGCTCCCAGGGCTCCGGAGGTCCGGCATCCGATTGCAGCCCTGCCGTCATCAGCTCTTCTTGATTTTCTCGATGTCGGGAGGCAGCGTGTCCCAGTCCCATTCCTTGACCCACTCCCCGTCCTTCTCCACCACACGCGAAGTACCAATATCGCCAGACAACAGCCACAACACGTCGGCATCCTCCTGCCACACCACCCCCACCGGATGCGCGCTCATGAGATAACGCCTATCATCACTCCACAACACCTCACCCGCCGAATTCTTGATCACCGGATACACATTGCGTCTCCCATTGATCTCCTCGGCGAGGAACTCCGAGGTGTACCGCCCCGACGACGAGATCCGCGTCTCCCCGTCAGGCAGCACAGCCGGATCCGGAACAAACCGCCCCCACAACCAAACGACCAACACCGCCACCACCACGGCGCCAGCCCGCAAGACCCATGTCCTCGCCCTCATCAGTACAGCCGCCCCTTTCCACTTCCACCCACCACATCACCCCGGGCATCAACGATCGCAGCGCTGCTCCCCCTCACCCGACCCAACCAGCCACATCCTCCCCCGATCCCGACGGGCCTCCGAACGGCGGCGGGGCCGCCCTCCTTTCAGGGCGGCCCCGCCGAGGTTCAGCGCAGATAGTGGCGCTGGTCGGTCTTCTTGCCCTCGTACCAGGTGCGGGCCTGTTGCGTCGACTCGATGCGCGAAACCTCCGAGATCGGCACATCCCACCAGCTGGAACCGGGCGGGTTGGGGCCGTACAGGTCGGTCTCGATGTGGATCATCACCGGACTCTCACAGGCCACCGCCTCGGCATAGGCCTTGCGGAACTCGTCCATGCCGTGGACCCTCAGCACCTTCAGGCCCCACGACTCCGCATTGGTGGCGATGTCGACGGGAAGCAGGTCGCCGTCGGCGTTGTGGGGGGTCTCACCGGTGCGGTAGCGGGTGCCGAAACGCTGCGACCCGTGGCTCTCCGACAGCGCCCCGATGGAGGCGAAGCCGTAGTTCTGCAGCAGCACGAAGATGACCTTGATCTTCTCCTGGACGATGGTCGCGAGCTCCATCGGCAGCATCTGGTAGGTGCCATCGCCGACGATGGAGACCACCTCGGCCTCGGGCCTGGCCAGTTTCACACCCATCGCCGCGGGGATCTCGTAGCCCATGCAGGAGAAGGCGTACTCCACGTGGTACTGCTCCGGGGTGGGGGCCTGCCACAGGCACTGGAGGTCGCCAGGCATCGAACCGGCGGCGTTGATGACGACGTCCCCGTCGCCCATCAGCTCGTTGAGCGCCCCGAACACCTCGGTCTGCGCGGGCAGCGGGGTCTGATCACGGTGGTAGCACTCGTGCGTGACCTTCGCCCACTCCGCCTTCAATTCCGCGATGCGCCCGGTGTAGTCGTCACCGACCCGGTACCCGTCGAGGGCCGCGGTCAGCGCCTCCAAGGACTCGCGCGCGTCGCCGACCACCATCTCGGCGCTGTGCTTGGCGGCGTCGAAGGCGGCGACGTTGATGTTGACGAACTTCACATCCGGGTTCTTGAACTGGGTGTGCGAGGCGGTGGTGAAATCCGAGTAGCGCGTCCCGATGCCGATCACGACATCGGCCTCGTCGGCCAGGGCGTTGGCCGAGGCGGCACCCGTCGACCCGACCCCACCGACCGCGGCCGGGTGGTCGTGGTTGATCGCGCCCTTGCCCGCCTGGGTGTCGGAGACGGGAATCCCGGTGGCGTCCGCGAAAGCCCGCAGCTGCTTCGACGCCTCCGCGTAGATCACGCCACCACCCGCGACGACGAGGGGTCTGCGCGCATCCCGGATGATCGCGGCGGCCCGTTCGATGGCGGCGGCCTCGGCCGGTGGGCGGCGCACGTGCCAGACCCGTCGCGCGAAGAACTCGACGGGGAAGTCGTAGGACTCGGCCTGCACGTCCTGCGGCAGGGCGATGGTCACCGCGCCCGTGTCAACCGGATCGGTCAGCACCCGCAACCCGGCGAGCAGCGACGGAATGAGCTGCTCGGGCCGTTCGATGCGGTCGAAGAACCGCGAGACGGGACGGAAGCAGTCGGTGGCGGCGGTCATCGGCGAGACCGGGTCCTCGACCTGCTGCAGCACCGGGTCGGGGAAGCGGGTGGCGAACTGGTCGGAGGGGAACAGCAGCACCGGCAGCCGGTTCGTCGTGGCCAGGGCCGCGCCCGTGACCATGTTCAGCGACCCGGGGCCGATCGAGGCGGTGCACATCCAGGTGCTCAGCCGGTTCGTGGTCTTGGCGTAGGCCGCGGCGGCGTGCACCATGCCCTGCTCGTTGCGGGGCATGATGTAGCGCATCCGTTCGCCCTCGGGGGTGGGGTCGAGATCGTTCTGCAGCAGGGCCTGGCCGATCCCGGCGACGTTGCCGTGCCCGAAGATGCCGAAGGCACCCGCGATGAGACGCCGCTCGATACCGTCGCGTTCGGTGTACTGGTTGACGAGGAAGCGGACGACCGCCTGCCCGACGGTGAGACGCACTGTTGACACTGGGTTTCCTTAGTTGAGAGGGGTCATGGGGAGCCGGGGATCAACGTCCTGGGAGGCCCAGGTGTCGCGGATCCAGGTGTATGCGGGATCGTCGGTCATCAGCCAGGTGGAGTCCTCGGCGGGCCCGGCCATGACGTTGAGGTAGTAGAGGTCGTATCCGGGCGCGGCCACCGACGGGCCGTGGTAGCCGTGCGGCATCGTCACCACGTCGCGGGAGTGCACCTCGGCACACACGTCGATTTCGTGGCCCGAGGGATAGATGCGCTGCAACGCCATCCCCGGCGACCCGTTCAGCCCCGGCCGCACCTCGTAGTAGTAGATCTCCTCGAGGATGCGTTCCACCTCGTTGTGTTCGTCGTGCTTGTGGGGCGGGTAGCTGGACCAGTTGCCACCCGGGGTCAGCACCTCGCAGGCCAGCAGGTGGGAGGTCTCCAGGTCGTTGCCGAGCGCGTAGTTGTTGACCTGACGGGAACACGGACCCGCGCCGCGCAGGGTGGTGACCACCTCGGTGACGGGGCAGTACCGCACCGGCAGGTCGCGGGTGGCCTTCGCCGCGGGCAGCGCGAACCGCCCCCCGGATTCGCTGCGGACCGTGAACGTGGTCTCGCGCGGGATGTAGAGGTAGTCGGTGATGGCGCTCCACACCTCCTCGCGGCCGTTGAGCACGTGGGTTTCGCCTTTCACCTCGACGGTGCAGCCCCCGGACAGCGGCAGCACCAGCAGCTCGGAGACCCCGGAGGTCACCGTCTCCGATCCGCCCGCGGGCAGCGCCAGCACGCGGATGGAGCTCCACTCCCAACCGGCGCGTTCGATGCTGACGTCGGTCTCGAACTGGC
Organism: Arachnia sp.; assembly: GCF_057238465.1. Taxonomy (NCBI): domain Bacteria; kingdom Bacillati; phylum Actinomycetota; class Actinomycetes; order Propionibacteriales; family Propionibacteriaceae; genus Arachnia; species Arachnia sp. The sequence goes on along the minus strand of NZ_DBHHFZ010000007.1, from coordinate 135,485 downwards.
CGTGGGCGGTGCTTCCCGCCTTGATCACGTGGGTTTCGTTGTCCATGTTTTCCTCCTCAGTGCCGGATTCTGCTGACGACCGGGACGACCTGCGGGTTGGCCGCCATCAAACGCTCCACCTCGTCGATACGCGGCATGGCGGTGGAGCACTCCAGCCGTGACGCGACGATGGCACCCGCCGCCGACGCGAAGGCGAACGTCCTGGCCAGGTCCCAGCCCTGCAGCAGGCCGTGGCACACGGCCCCGCCGAAGCCGTCGCCCGCGCCGAGCCCGTTGCGGACCTGGACGTTCGTGACGGGCACGTAGACCCGCTCCGTCGCGGTGCGCACCAGGGTTCCCATCATTCCCTGTTTCACGACGGCCACTTCCACCCCGCGTTCCAGCAGCGCGAGGGCCGCGGCATCCGGGTCGGTCTCGCCGACCGCGATCCGGCACTCCTCCAGGTTCCCGATCGCCACGTCGACGTGGTCGAGGGCCTGCTGGACCTGTGCGGTCGCCTCCTGTTCGCTGGGCCAGAAACGCGCCCGGTAGTCGAGGTCGAGGATGCTCATGCCGTTGCCGTGGTGGCGTCGCAGCGCCTCGTGGTTGGCCGACCGCGACGGCTCCACCGACAGGCCGCTGACGGTCAGCCACAGGATGCGGGCCGTGGCGACCTCGTCGGGCAGGTCGTCGACGCCGATCTCCAGGTCGGGGGTGGTGGGCTGGCGGTAGAAGAACAACGGGAAGTTGTCGGGCGGGAAGACCTCGCAGAAGGTGACGGGGGTGTTGAACGCCGGGTTCACCACGACGTGCCGGGCGTCCACGCCCAGCCGGGTCAACTCGGAACGGACGAAACGGCCGAAGGGATCGTCGCCGACCCCGGTGACGCAGGCGACGGAATGCCCCAGGCGGGCCGCGGCGACGGCCACGTTCGCAGACGAGCCACCGAGGAACTTGCCGAACCGCGTCACGTCCTCCAGGTGGGTGTTCATCTCCAGCGGGTACAGGTCCACCCCGCACCTGCCGATGGTGCAAACGTCGAGTACCGGCTCATCCACGGTGATGACTCCTTGATTTCGGGGATGGCTCCTCAAGGTCGGGGATTGTTCCAGTCTGCCCACGCGGAGGACCCCAGTCAACCTATGTCAGGACATACTTCCCGTTCCGCGCACCGCGAACAGTCATCCGGCTTGTATGATCAATCCAAACCGTCACCTATCTGTCACGCCGAAACAAAGCACGTTCTGGCCCGAGGACCACATCATGGAACCGACCTACGAACCGGAGATCACGCTGGACCGCGATTCCCAGGTCCCCCTGTACCAGCAGATCGCGAAACCGATCGAGACCGCAATCCTGTCCGGGGCGCTACCCGCAGGGGCGATGATCGAGGACGAGGTGTCGATGGCCACCCGCTTGGACGTGGCCCGACCCACGGCCCGCCGGGCGTTGCAGGAACTGGCCTCGCGAGGGCTGTTGACGCGCCGTCGCGGAGTGGGCACCCGCGTCACCCCGCCCCACGTGCACCGCCCCATGAAGCTGTCCTCCCTGAACGACGACCTCGCCGAGGCCGGGTTCTCCCCCACCACCCGGGTGCTCTCCTACGAGGTGCGCGAGGCATCGCCGGAGGAGGCCGAGAAACTCAGCATCCCCCAGGGCGAGGGGCTGCTTGCGGTACGTCGCCTCCGCTACGCCGACGACCACCCCCTGGCGCTGATGACGAACCTCATTCCCCTCGACATCGCACCGACCTGGCAGGAACTCGGCGAGAGCGGCCTCTACCGCTGCCTGGCGGCGCGCGGCGTCGAGGTGGCCTCCGCCCGCCAGGTGATCGGCGCCCGCGAGGCGAACGCGAAGGAGGCCGAGGCCCTGGGCGAGGAGGAGGGGGCGCCGCTGCTGACGATGGAACGCACCGGCTACGCCGCCGACGGACGGGTGGTCGAGTTCGGCCAGCACGTCTACCGCCCGAGCCTGTACTCCTTCCACTTCTCGCTGTTCACGTCCTGATGTGAACGCACCACTCGGCACCAGAGGCACGTGCCGGCCCGTTTGTCGTCTCGGTTTAGGGAGGGTAAATTAGTCCATGTGACCAAGCCCATGAAATACCGCGACCTGTCACGGCTTCTGGTGGACGCCGGGTTCACGTCGCGGCCGGGAAAAGGCGATCACGAGATCTGGCGCAAGGGACCAATCGTGGTCGTCATCACCAAGACTCGGGATGTGTCGCCAAAGGTCACGCGCGATGCGCTCAGGGCGATCGAAAGGAGCAAGGCATGAACGCTCTCACCGTAACGGCATCCCGCTGGAGCGCGGGTTGGGAACTTGAGATCGACGACAACCATCACACAGCTGTTCGCGACCTCGGCAACGCTCGTAGGCAGGTTGTCGACTATCTCGACAGCCTCAACGAGAAGGTCGATCACTCCACATGGGAGATCACGATCATCCCCGATCTCGGAGAGCTTTCCGACGAAGTGGCCGCCGCGAGAAACGCCACAAAAGCCGCGGCATCTGCGACAGAAGCCGCAGCCAAACAATCGCGCGATGTCGCACGCAAGCTTCGCAGCGCTGGCTACTCCGTCGCGGATTCGGCCGCCATCCTCGGAATCTCCAAGGGCAGGGTCTCCCAGCTCGTCAACACCTGAGACGTTCCTCGGAGGAGCGGCTGATCCTCGGCGGGTCGCGAACGCGCAACAGCCCTCCCACAAGGCGAATCGCCCCTCGGATGGGATCCCGATCCCACCCTCCCGGCTCTTTGTCATTACAAGCGCTTGACTTGGTGTTGCCATTGGGGTTGACTTGGTTCGACGACGGCGATGACGCTGCCGCGACCCCCGAGAAGGAGCCTGAAGTCCATGACTGACATTGAATACACACCAGGACCTCTCCTGGACGCCGCCCGCAACACCCCGACGGCGCTCTGGAACGATTCCTCCGACCTGGACGAGCTGCGCCAGTCCATCTCGTACGGTGGCGTCGGCGCCACCTGCAACCCGGTCATCGCCTACACCACCATCAAGAAGCACCTCGACGTGTGGGCGCCGCGCATCCAGGCCATCGCCGACGCCAACCCCACCTGGGGCGAGTCCGAGATCGGCTGGAAGGCCGTCAAGGACATGTCGCAGGAGGCCGCGAAGCTCCTGGAGCCCATCTTCGATGAGCACAAGGGACGCAACGGCCGCCTGTCGGTGCAGACCGACCCGCGTTTCCACCGCGACGCCAAGAAACTCGCCGACCAGGCCGAGGAGTTCCACAACCTGGCCCGCAACATCGTGGTGAAGATCCCCGCCACCAAGACCGGCCTTGAGGCCATTGAGGACGCCACCTCCCGCGGCGTCTCGATCAACGTCACCGTCTCCTTCTCCGTGCCGCAGGCCGTGCAGGCCGCCGAGGCCATCGAACGCGGCCTGAAGGCCCGCGAGGCCGCCGGGCACGACACCTCCGAGATGGGGCCGGTCGTCACGATCATGGTGGGGCGTCTCGACGACTGGCTGAAGCATGTCGTCGCCCGCGACGGCATCTTCATCGACCCGTCGGCCCTCGAATGGGCGGGCATCGCCGCCATGAAGCGCGCCCACCAGATCTTCCAGGAGCGCGGTTACCGCGCCCGTGTGCTCGCGGCAGCCTTCCGCAACGTCAACCAGTGGGCCGAGTTCGTCGGCGGCGACGTGGTGGTCTCCCCGCCATTCAAGTGGCAGAAGATCATCGCCGATTCCGACTACACCGCCCGCGAACGCATCGCCGATCCCGTCGATCCGCGCTACATCGCCGAGCTGAAGCGCATCCCGGACTTCGTCCGCGCCTACGAGCCCGACGGCATGACCGTCGAGGAGTTCGAGGAGTTCGGACCCACCCGCAAGACGCTGCGCCAGTTCCTGGCCGCCGACGCGGACCTCGACGCCCTGGTGCGCGACATCATCGTCCCGGCACCCTGACCCGGTCCCCGAGACAAGCCGGTTTGCTGGCCTTGTACCCGGTTTGCTGGACTTGTTGCTGTTTGCCTGCGCTGTAGCGCAGGCAAACGTGAATACGCCCAGCAAACCGGCATTAGGGCCAGCGAACCGGCCCCCCACGCCCAGCGGGCATCTCACTCCCAGGAAGGAAACCCCATGCTGCGCATCGCAGTGATAGGCGCGGGTCGCATCGGCAAGGTCCATGCCGCCACCGTCGCCGCCCATCCCCAGGCCCGGCTCGTGCTGGTCTGTGACCCGTTCATCGAGGCCGCGAAGGCCCTCGCCGAACCCCTCGGGGCGCGCGCCTCCGCCGACGCCGCCGAGGCCTTCTCCGCCGACGACGTGGACGCGGTTGTCATCGGCTCCCCCACCCCCCTGCACGCCGAGCACGTCCTGGCCGCCGCCCGCGCGGGCAAGGCCTCGCTGTGCGAGAAGCCCGTCGCATCCTCCGTCGAGGCGGCCCGCGCCCTCGCCGACGAGCTCGCGACCTTCGAGCACCCGCCGGTGATGGTCGGTTTCCAGCGCCGCTACGACCCCTCCATCGCGAAGGCCCAGCGGCTCGCCGCCGAGGGCCGGATCGGGCGTATCGAGCAGCTCACCATCATCTCCCGCGACCCCGCCCCGCCGTCGGCGGAGTACCTGGCGCAGTCGGGGGGCGTGTTCAAGGACATGACCATCCACGACTTCGACGAGGCCCGGTTCTTCCTGGGTGAGATCGTCTCCGTCAACGCCATCGGGCAGAAACTCGACCCGGCGCTGGCCGACGTCGACGACTTCGACGGCGCCGTCACGACCCTGCGGGCCGCCAGCGGCGCGGTCGCGATCATCAAGAACACCCGTCACTGCGCCAGCGGCTACGACCAGAAGGTGGAGGTCTTCGGGTCCGAGGGTGAGCTGGTGACCGAGAACCTGCGTTCCACGTCGCTGATCATCAACGACGCCAAGGGGTCGGCCACCCAGGAGGTCTACCTCGACTTCTTCCTGGAGCGTTACGCTGACGCCTACCGCGATGAGCTCACGGCCTTCATCGACGCCGTCAACAACGGCTCCCCCGTGACCCCGACCGTCGAGGACGGCGTGGCCGCGCTGGTGCTGGCAGAGGCCGCAGAACGTTCCGCTCGCAGCGGACAGACCGTGGAGGTGACGAAATGAGGATCGCAGGGGCCCCGATCTCGTGGGGCGTGTGTGAGGTGCCGGGCTGGGGTTTCCAGATGAACCCCGACCGGGTGCTCTCCGAGATGGTGGAACTGGGGTTGACGGCCACGGAGTTCGGCCCGCAGGGCTGGCTGCCCGTCGAGCCGGAGGCGCGCGCGGCCGCGGTGAAGGCGCACGGCCTGACCCCGGTGGGCGCGTTCTTCCTGGCCGTGATGCACGACCCCGACCACGACCCGATCCCCGCCGTCAAGGCGGAGCTGGAGGCGTTCCGCGTCGCGGGCGGGTCGGTGCTGGTGCTGGCCTGCGACTCGGGTCGCGAGGGCTACGACGACCGTCCCGTCCTCGACGAGCAGGGCTGGGCGACGCTGTACCGCAACCTGGACCGGATCGCCGAGGTGTGCGCCGAGGCCGGTGTGACGGCGTGCGTGCACCCGCACTGGGGCACCATGATCCAGAACGCCGACGAGGTGGAGCGGATCCTCGACGAGACCGGCGTCGGGCTGTGCCTCGACACGGGACACATGATGGCGGGCGGCGCGGACCCGGTGGACATCGTGCGCCGCCACCCGGAGCGGGTCGCGATCGTGCACGCGAAGGACGTCCACAAGGAGCTCACCGACAAGCTCCTGACCGGGGAACTCACCTGGAGCGAGGGCATCAGGGCCGAGATGTTCGCCCCCATCGGTGACGGCGACGTCGACTTCGCCACCATCGTCTCCCTGCTGAACGAGGTGGGCTTCGACGGCTACTGGGTGCTTGAGCAGGACATCATGCTCGACGAGGATCCCGCCCCCGGTGAGGGTCCCATCCACAACGCCCGCAAGTCCTTCGAGGCGCTGAAGTCCCTGGCGGTCTAAACGCCTCTCCCCCTGAAGCTGGTTGAGCCGGGACGTGAGCGCCCCTGCCTGAAGCTGGTTGAGCCGGGACGCGAGCACCCTTCTCTTCTGAAGCTGGTTGAGCCGGGACGCAACGAAGGAGCGGCCCGTGTCGAAACCACCCGACCACGAGTCCTCGGACACGCGCAAGAGGTTTCGACACGGCCTGCTCGCTGACGCTCGCAGGCCGGCTCAACCAACTTCAAATGGGCAAAACCGGTTGGGCCGGGCCGCGGAACGAGCGGCCCGGCCCGGTCATTTTTCCCGGTGCTCAACCCGACCCAAAAATCTGATATCATTTTGACATCACGAAGAAGGAGTCGACATGACCACCAACGTTCCACTTCCCTCCACCCCGGATGTCGACGTGCAGGAGCGCCGCGCCTGGACCATGCCCGGACCCGTCGGCCTGTTGGGAATCGTCGTGGCCGTCGGATTGATCGCCCTGGGTGTCCAGCAGACCGCCATCGAGAACCTGCCCCTGGGGCCGATCCTCATCGGGATCGGTGCGCTTGCACTGGCCGTCCTCGCCTCCGGGTTGTGCATGCTCAGCCCCGGCGAGGCGAAGGTGCTGGAGTTCTTCGGCTCCTACATCGGCACCGTCCGCAAGCCCGGCCTTTGGTTCGTGGTCCCGTTCGTCGTCCAGAAGAAGATCTCGGTGAAGGTCCACAACTTCGAGACCCACGAGTTGAAGGTCAACGACGCCGACGGCAACCCGATCAACATCGCCGCCATCGTCGTGTGGCAGGTGGCCGACACCGCCCAGGCCAAGTACGCCGTCGAGGACCACATCGACTTCGTGCGTGTCCAGTCCGAGGCGGCGCTGCGGCACATCGCGATGAGCCACCCCTACGACAACCAGGAAACCACGATCACGCTGCGCGGCGACACCGAGGTGATCGCCAAGGAGATGGCCGACGAGGTGGCGGCGCGGATCGCTCTGGCCGGGCTGCGCGTCGTCGAGACCCGGATCTCGTCGCTGGCCTACGCCTCCGAGATCGCGCAGGCGATGCTGCAACGCCAGCAGGCCGCCGCCATCATCGCGGCCCGCGAGAAGATCGTCGAGGGCGCGGTCTCCATGGTCCAGGACGCCCTCACCCAGCTCGAGGCCGCCGATGTCGTGGTCCTCGACGACGAGCGCCGCGCCGCGATGGTCTCCAACCTCCTGGTGGTGCTGTGCGGCGACTCGCGGGCGACACCCATAGTCAACGCGGGATCGCTGTATCAGTGACCCCGAGGTCCGCGGATCGGCCGGAGCGCAAACAGGTGCTGCTCCGGCTCGATCCATCCGTGCACACGGCCCTGGCGCGCTGGGCCGCCGATGACCTGCGGTCGGTGAACGCGCAAATCGAGTACCTGCTCCGAGACGCCCTGAAGCGGGCCGGCCGCCTGCCGGGTGACGCCGCCCCCATTCGCCGCCCGGGCCGCCCCCCGAAATCGGAATCCAGCTGAGGCAACCCCGTAGGCACGGCTGGTCCACGTAGGATCGGAAACCAGAGAGGAGAGGCGGCATGGAACGCAGGCGAATGGGCAGCAGCGGAGTTTCGGTCTCGACGCTGGCGCTGGGAACGATGACCTTCGGGGCGGAATCCCCGGCCGAGGAATCCTTGGCAATGCTGGACACCTATGTGGAGGCGGGCGGCAATTTCATCGACACCGCCGATGTCTACGCCGACGGCGTTTCCGAGGAGATCGTCGGCGAGTGGCTCCGGTCCCGGCCACGGGAGATCACCCGGGAGATGGTGCTGACGACGAAGGGGCGTTTCTCCACGTCGGCGCTCGGTGGGTCGTTCGGGGCGTCACGGCGGCACCTGCGTCGCGCGCTCACCGAAAGCCTGCGCCGCCTGCGGGTCGATCACATCGACCTCTACATCGTGCACTCCTGGGATCCCATCACCCCGGTCGAGGAAACCATGGACTTCCTGGACCGGGCGGTCAGTGACGGCCTGATCGGCTACGGGGGCATCTCCAACTACCTGGGCTGGCAGGTTCAGCGGGCCGTGCGGGCCTGCGACGCACGGGGATTGCGCCGCCCCGTCATGCTGCAGCCCTCGTACTCGCTGCTGCGACGCGAGGCCGAGTGGGAGATGCTGCCCTCGGCTGCCGACGCGGGACTGGGCGTGATGGCGTGGTCGCCACTGGCGGGCGGCTGGCTGACGGGCAAGTACTCCCGCGACGGCGCTCCGACGGGCACCACCCGACTGGGCGAGAATCCGCAGCGCGGCATCGAGGCCTACGACCGGATCGCCCGCGACGAGCGCACGTGGGAGATCCTCGACGCCCTCCGGCAGGTCGCTGCCGACAACGACACCACCCCGGCGAACGTCGCACTGGCCTGGGTGGTCGCGCAACCCGGCATCACCACCGCGATCCTCGGAGCCCGCACCGTCGGGCAGCTGCGGGCGAACCTGGCCGCGGCATCACTCACCCTCGCGCCGGAGCACCTGGCCGATCTGACCGCCATCTCCATCCCGCGGACCGGCCCGTGGCCGTACGGCCCCGACGGCGTGGCCCAGCGGTCACGGGGAGTCGGCGAGGGATAACTCCCCGAAGCTGGTTGAGCCGGGCAACGGCCGCAGGACACCGAGGAGCACCAGTACCAGCAGCAGCTGCGCGACGCCCATCCCGCCCCACAGCGCGTGGGGCCACATGAATCTGTCCAGCACCAGGCATTCGCCCGCGATCCACCCGATCATCACCGTCCCGGCGAGCGCATGCCCCAGCGGAAGCCATCGCCTCATCCGCAGCTGGACGACGGCGGCGGCCCATTGGAAACCGCCGACGACGACCCCGAGGAGCAGGGCGGCCAGGACGTACCGGCCCTCGAAAACCGTGGCGTCGAGCAGCGGGGCGAACCACTGCGGCGCGACCAGCAGCTCGACCGCCCCGAGCAGCGTCGAGAGAATCTGGAAGACGGCGACCCCCAACAGGCACCCCCGAACGACCCTCACGGCCGTCTCCTCACCCTCGCCCGGCAGGCACCCACCAAGTGGGGTCTCCGGAAATGCTCCAGATGGAGGTCCAGCAGGGCGGATCGGGTGTCACGACGCATGGAATCCTCCTGGCCTGTGGATGTGGTTCCGGCACGGGCCATCCCGTCGTCGCAGTCCGGTTCGCCCAGCTCCGAGATGACGTTCCCGCGCGACCTTTGGCTAACACTTGTTAATTTACTTCACAGAGGGCACGCCCTCCACAGCCGCAATCCGTGGGACGAAACCGGGCCGGGCGTCCCGAAGGACCCACCCGACCCGGTTGCGGAGGAGGCAGAGGAGTTGGATCAGCCGGCCTCGCCAGCGGGTGCCGGGGAGTCGTGCCAGACCACCACCGACCACGGCTGCACCTGCGCCTGGCCGTCGAGGATCATTCCCTCGCCCTCCGGCCAGGAGTTGTCGGCGGGCTCGGCCCAGACCCCCGTGTCGATCAGCCGACGCCACACCCTGCCCTCGGCGGGAACCGGCGCGCTGAACCCGACCTCCACATCGGCCATGTTGACCATCATCAGGAAGTTGTCCCCGGGGGAATTGATGTAGACACTGAGCGCCCGGTCACCGTCCTGCGGATGCCCTTCCAGCGACGGGGTGTGGAACAGGTAGGAGACGTCCCTGTCGTCGGGCACCAGGTCACCGTACTGTTTCTGCTGCAACGATTCGTGCCGTTGCCGCAGGTGCGCCAGGAAACTGGTGAACCGGAGCAGCCCGTTGACGTTCGGTGCCGTGTCGAACGTCCCTAGGTTGTCGTGGTACGACGCGTCCGTCATGCCGGGCGCCACCGGCACCTGCTGCGGGGCGTTGGTGGGGATCATGGCGTAGTTGTTCCACATCGCCACCGAGTCGATCTCCCACGGATTGTTGTTGCCGTTCTGGGTGCGGCCGAACTCGTCGCCCGCGACGAACATCGGCACCCCGCGCGACAGGTACAGGATGGTCAGGAAGTTGCGGATCCTCTGCCGCCGCAATTCCCGCGACCCCCCGGAGTCCCACGACAGGTTGCCGTCCGAGCCGCCGTCGGAGGGGCCGAACGGGTAGGGCTGGTTGTTGTTCTTCTCCTGATAGCTGACCAGGTCGGCCATGTTGAAGCCGTCGTGGGCGTCGATGAAGTTGATGGTTTTCTGGGGTCCGCCGTTGTCGGCGAAGTTGTCGTGATCGCCGTTGACGACTTCCAGGAACTCGATGGTGTTCCCGTCGCCCTTTGCGAACCGGCGCACCGCGTCGCGGTAGCGGCCGTTCCACTCGGCCCAGCCCTGCGGGAAGTTGCCGACTTCGTAGCCCCACAGGTCCCACGCCTCCGCGATGACCTCGATCTGCTTTTCCTCGGCGAACTCGGCGATGGCGGTCAGCAGCGGATGGTCGGTGTAGAAGCGTTTCTGGTTGTCCCAGTCCTCGCGGGCGGCCTCGTTGGGTTTACGGCCGAGCACCGTCGCCAGGTCGAACCGGAATCCATCGACCCCCATCTCCACGGTCCAGCGTTCGAGCGAGTCGAGCACCAGCTGCTGGGCCACGGGTGAGGAGTAGTTGAGCTGGTTGGAGGTGCCCGTGGCGCCGTCGACCAGCGCGTGTGAGTCCGTCATCACGTAGTACTCGGCCGCGGCGAACCCGCCAAGAGAGGTGAATCCCACGGTGTTCGGGTCGCCACCCCAGTTGCCGCCCTCCGCGGTGTGGTTGTAGACGACGTCCAGGTAGATCTCCAGCCCGGCCTCGTGGAAGGCGGCCACCATCTGCTGGAACTCGCGCGTCGGCCCGCCCAGCGACTTGTCGTGGGCGTATTTGCGGTTGGGGGCGAAGAACGACAGGGTCATGTAGCCCCACGAGTTCGTGTGTCCCTCGCGCGCGGATTCGGACTGGTTGGTCTCGTGGATGGGCAGCAACTCCAGGGTGGTGATGCCCAACGCCTTCAGGTAGGGCGCCATCATCCCGACGCCCCGGTAGGTGCCCAGGTATTCCTCGGGGATGTTCACCACGTCCTGGAAACCCGGTTCGCCGCTGAGCAGCGTGCCGAGTTCGACGATGGAGGGGTGCCCGACCAGCTGCGAGACCGACGCCTCGTAGATGGCAGCCTTCTCGCCGGGCAGCTTCGGTTTGGTGAACGCCGGGCTGGTGGGTCGCAGGATCACGCCCTTGGGTGCGATGTGGGCGGTGTCGGTCTCGCGGCGGGGCGCGCCCCGGTAGTCGTCCGGGCCGGTACCGAAGGCACCGCCGTCGAGCCCGGTCTCCAGGATCGCGTCGGAATAGACGGTGTGGGTGATTTCCCGGGCGTAGGGGTCGAACATCACCTTGTTGGGGTTGAAACGGTTGCCGTACTCATCGATGTCGGCGATGAAACCGGCTGAGCTGCCGGGTCTCCAGGCGGGGTCCCAGGGCCAGTTCCCACCCCAGACACGGAAACCGTACAGGTCGCACTCGGAGACACCGCGCACATGAGCCCGCCAGACCCCGTCGGGACCCTCCGACATCAGGAAGGATGCGACGGAGTCGGCTCCCAGGGCCTGGGGGAAGAAGTCAAGCTGAACCCGGCTGGCATCGGGGGCGTAGACCGCGAAGGTGGCACCCTCGTCGGTTAGGTGAGCACCGAGTGGCCACTCGGCATGCCCCCAGTTCTCGGGCTGCACAGGAGCCATATAGGAAACGTCCATGTGAGACATCATTACACGCGGTTCCGAGGGTTTCGGACACTCAGGTCCGAAACCCCCACGGATCGGGTCGGCCACGCACCCCCGTCCCGCCTCTGGACGCGGCTAACCCCCAAGCCGCTACAGTTGTGCTTGGATTTCCACAGAAAGGCTTGCGCATATGAGCGACCCGTATCCACCTCAGCAACCTGGTTTCCAGCCCCAGGGGGGACCAACATCCCCCAACCCGTACGATCCGTCGAGTCAGCCGACCTCGCAGCCCTACGGTCAGCAGACACCCAATCCCTACGGTCAACCGGCCGCGCAGCCCTACGGCCAGCCGACCGCACAGCCCTACGGTCAACCGACCATGCAGCCCTACGGTCAGTCGACCGCACAGCCCTACGGTCAACCGACCATGCAGCCCTACGGTCAGTCGACCTTCAGCCCCTACAGCGCCTACGGCCCCCAGCGTCCCGGCGCCGCCACCGGGGCCTCCGTGCTCGGAATCGTCAGCGGAAGTCTCGGAATCATCCTCGGGTTCGCCTACATCGCCGGCCTTTCCGCCATTCAAGTCGCGGCCAGCGTGCTCGGGGTCAACGAGGGCCTGTACACCCTTCTCCGTTATTTTGCCGCCTTCGGCACGTTCCTCGCCGCCGTCGCCCTCCTGGTGGGAGGCATCATGTTCCTCAAGGGCAAGGGATACCCCGTGCTGCTCTACGGCGCATTCGCACAGGCCGCCCTGTCCCTGATCGACCTGACCACCAGCCTGATGAACAAGTACGCCGTCCAAAACGGGCTCACCTACCTTGGTCCTGTCATCGGTTTGGGTATGGCCGGTTTCACCATCTACCTGCTGTTCACGCCAGTGGCAAAGCAGTGGAGGAAGTAGGCGATCCGAATCCACTTTGACTTCATTTCTTTGTTGGAAACAGGTGAAGTCATCGCAATCACGTCTGTAGCGACGCGGAAAGGCTGAGACGCATGACCAATCAGTATCCGCCCAATCCGGCATTCCCGGGCCCCGGCTACCCGCCAAACCAGGCACCTCACCAACCCGGAGGGGTGCCATCGGGCCAGGGCCAACCGCACGGGCAGTCGTACGCCCAGCCCTACGGGCAGTTCTACGGTCAACAGTTTCCGCAGCCCTACGAACCCGTCTACGTCCCGGTGCCGCAGAAACCGAGGCGCCCCGGCAACGCGACGGCCGCGTCCGTGCTGGGAATCGTCGGTGGCGGCATGGGTATCTTCATGGGCTTCTTCGCGATCGCTTTCACATCCAGCTTCCAGGGCGCGGTGGCATTTATCGGCGCCTCGCCGGGTCCTTCGGCTCTACTCGTGCTCTCCTACATCGAGGCTTTCGGCACCTTCCTCACCGCCGTCGCCCTCCTGACAAGCGGAATCACCTTCTTGAAGGGCAAGGGAGGTGCCGTGCTGCTAATCAGCGCCGTATCGCAGGCCGCGATGGCCCTGCTCTTCCCGACGATCCTGTTGATGATTCCACAGCTTCTGGATCTCGACAATTACACGAACAGGGGGGTCCAACAGCTGACATCGGCCTTCAGTGGGCTCATCCTGTTCGCCGTGATCGTCGGACTGGGCCTGGCAGCCTCCATCATCGGCCTGCTGCTCTCGCCAACCGCCAGGTCCTGGCGAAGATAGCCGAGGTCTGGACTCCGTAAACCGACCTGAAGGACGACAACTTGTAAACCGGTACGGTGCGCGCTGAAATGTGACCCCCTCAGAAAGGCTCGCGAATGAGTTGCGCAGGTTCTTCCGACCCAAGGCCTCCAGGTCCCGATTTCCTGGCCGCCCCGCCATTCCAGCAGCCCGGTCCGCCCCAAAACTCAAGCCCTGAGTCGTCGCCCACCCCTCACAGCCAGTTCCACGCCCCGATGCCCCAGAACACGGCACCATCCCGGCAGGTTCCCCCCCTGTACGGGGCGCATCGCCAGCCCGAAGGTCCGAAACGCCCTGGACCGGCAACCACCGCAGCCGTACTCGGAATCATCAGTGGTTCCTTGGGACTGTTTCCAGCGATCGCAACCCTTTTCACCGTAGCCAAGATCCTCGAAGTGGAAGGCGATTCCGCTGGACCCATGAAGGCATCGATCACCATTTTGTTGCCCTCGGGCTTGGCGACCAGCGCCACCGTGATCGCCCTTCTCGTGGCCGGAATCACATTTCTCAAGGGAAAGGGTTACACGGTACTGTTGTCCGCCGTCATAGCACAGCTCACCCTGACGGCTTTCTATGTGGTGATCATGCTGCTGGCCCTTGAGTCGATCATCTGGTCGATACGGAACATGAATTCGAGTGCCGCGGGTTTGGTGATCATCATCTTCTGCGCGCTGGTCGGCCTAGGGCTGGCCATCAGCAACCTCGTCCTGTTGTGCAAGCCCGCAACCCGGCGGTGGGCGAAGCGGGTTTCCTGACGCCATTCGATACCCATGACCTGACTCACAGGGTCTTCACTGAACCCTTTGGCCCGATTGGCCTCGGGTGTTTCGTCAACGTCGTCATCCTGTTGCTCGGCCCCGGCACACAGCAGCGGGCAAGACAGACCTCCCGCCTCTCCCAGCCCATGCCGACGACCAGGGGGCAGCCTCACCAGAACCCGTTCTTCTGGCCGCTTCCCGGGAAACCACTTTCCCGGGACACTTTTGTTGCATCATCCCGGGGCTATCCTTGCCCGCGTGTCTGATCGCCGTTTGATGTTCGTCCACGCCCACCCCGATGACGAGTCGTCGCAGTCGCCCGCCACCATGTCGCGTTACGTCGACGAGGGCGCCCAGGTGACGCTGGTCACCTGCACCCTGGGTGAGCTGGGCGAGATCCTGGTGCCCGAGTGGGAGCACTACAGCCCCTCCGAGCTGGGCGCGCACCGCATCGACGAGCTGAACAGGGCGCTCGAGATCGTCGGCGTCACCGACCACGTGTGGCTGGGCGGCATGGGCAGGTACCACGACTCCGGCATGACCACCGACGACGAGGGCCGCGCGATTCCCCGCGACGAGCTGCCCGACGGCGCGTTCTGGGCCGCCGACCTGCTGGAGGCCTCCAACCATCTCGTCACCCTGATCCGCGACCGCCGGCCCCAGGTGGTCGCCACCTACGACCAGAACGGCAACTACGGCCACCCCGACCACATCCAGGCGCACCGCGTCACCATGTACGCCACGCTGCTGGCGGGGGTGTCGTCGTACCGGCCGGACCTGGGAGAGTCGTGGCAGGTGAGCCGGGTGCTGTGGATCAGCCACAATCCGCAGGCGTGGCTCCGGGCCGCGGAGAAGGCCCGCGAGCTGGGTCTGCCGTTGCCCGAGGGCGTGGACGAGGAGGCCATGCGCCGCCGCTTCGCCATCGACCCGCGTCACATCGCGGCGGTGATTCCCTACGCGAGTCGCGCCGACCTGTGCCAGGCCGCCCTGGAGGCCCACCGCAGCCAAGTGGATCCGGAACACCCGCTGTGGAAGATGTTCCGTTTCATGCGCACCGTCGAGGGCGCGGGCGAGGCCTACCGACTGGCCGCGGGGGTTCCCTTCCCCGGCGACGGTCCCGCCGACGACCTGTTCGCGGGCCTCGACGTCTGAGGGTTCCGTGGACGGGGATGCCGCCGATGCGGCAGATTCGTCCTTCAACTGATACCCTCCGCCTTGAGGCTGGCCCGTAGAGGGCATGGGAACCCGGTGCGAATCCGGGACTGACGCGCAGCGGTGACGGTGACAAACCTGCGACTCACGCCACTGGGGAAACCCGGGAAGGCCACAGGCGAGGAAGATCCGGAGTCCGAAGACCGCAGCTTCGTTTCTATCGACTGAGAGCCTCGCGGACGGGCTCGTGGACACTGGAGCTTCTTTGGCAAGCCTGAAAACAGCCCGCAGGGTGCTGAAACGCCTCACCCTGCCCATCGTCGTCGTGGTGCTGGCGCTCACCGCACTGAGCGTCATCCACTCCGTCAACATCGGCTCCGAGCCCCTCGATCAGAACGCCATCTGGCAGGTGATCGTCAGCAGGCTGCAGGGAGTCAGCAGCGGGAACAAGGCCGTCGAAACCATCGTCTGGGACCTGCGACTCCCCCGGGCGCTGCTGGCGGTTGTCGTCGGCGCGGGGCTCGGGATCGCGGGCTGCGCGATGCAGACCCTGGTGCGCAACCCCCTCGCCGATCCCTACCTGCTCGGTGTCTCCTCGGGTGCCTCCGTCGGCGCCACCGCCGTGATCACCTTCGGCATCCTGTCCGGTTTCGGGCTGTGGTCGACCTCGATCGGGGCGCTGTTCGGTGCCCTGGGGGCGGCGCTGGCCGTCTACCTGGTGGCCATGGCCCAGGGTGGCCTCACCCCGATCCGGCTGGTCCTGTCCGGGGTGGTGCTCTCCTCGGCCTTCTCGGCCATCGCGAGTTTCCTGGTGTTCAAGGGCCCCGACCCGCGCGCCGCGCAGTCGGTGCTGTACTGGCTGCTCGGCAGCGTCTCCGGCGCCCAGTGGGACCGGCTCCCGCTCGCGACCGGCGTCGTCGTGGTCTGCCTGGTGCTGCTCCTGCTCGGCAGCGGCTGGCTCGACGCGCTGGCCTGGGGACCCGACGCCGCCGCGGCCCTCGGAATCCCCGTCGGCCTGCTGCGGCAAGGTCTCTTCCTGCTGCTGGCGGTGCTGGTCGGGGTGCTGGTGGCGGTTTCCGGCGGCATCGGTTTCGTCGGCCTGGTCATCCCGCACCTGTGCCGCATGGTCGTGGGGTCCCTGCACCGCCGGCTGCTTCCCGTCGCCGCCTCCGTCGGTGGGCTGTTCCTGCTGTGGGTCGACGTGCTCTCCCGGGTCATCGTCGCCCCCGCCGAGGTGCCTCTCGGCGTGGTCACCGGCCTGATCGGCGCACCGGTCTTCCTGATCGTCATGGGTCGCCGCAACTACGGATTCGGAGGTGCCTCGTGACCGCGCTCAAGGCCGACAACCTCACCTGCTCGATCGGGCGGCGGGTGATCGTCTCCGGCATCGATCTCGACGTGCAGCCCGGCACCATGACGGCCCTGGTCGGGGTCAACGGCGTCGGCAAATCCACCCTGATGCGGGTGCTGGCCGGCATCAGGCCCGCGACGACGGGGCGCGTGGAGGTCGACGGCAAGGATCTCTCCCAGCTCCGCCCGAGGGAACGGGCACGGCTGATGGCCTTCGTCGCCCAGGAGGAGGCCGCACCCGAGGACCTCACCCTCTCCGAGATGGTCACCCTCGGGCGGCTGCCGCACCTGATGCCCTGGCAGGTCGGCGGTTCCGACGAGAAACGCATCGTCGCCGAGTGCCTGGAGATGGTGGGGTTGACGCACCTGGCCGGCCGGCGCTGCGGGCACCTCTCCGGTGGCGAAAGGCGCCGCGCCATGCTCGCCAAGGGCCTGGCGCAGGGCACCGACCTGCTGCTGCTCGACGAGCCCACCAACCATCTCGACGTGCACCACCAGCTGCACCTGCTGCAGACCATGCGGGCCACCGGCCGCACCATCCTCGCCTCGATCCACGACCTCGACCTGGCCATGGGCTGGTTCGACCGGATCGTGATGCTCGCCGACGGTGGGATCCACGCCGCCGGGACACCCGAAGAAGTCATGACCGCCGTGAACCTGGAGTCCGCCTTCAAGGTGCGGGCCCGACAGGTCTCGGCGGTCGGCGACGGGGTGCAACACCTCGTCATCGACGGCCTCGTGCCGACCGAAAAGACCGATCCAGAAACGTAAGGAGACCACATGAACACTCGCCGCACCCGGGCAGTCGCCTGGCTGACCCTGCCCCTCATCGCCCTCAGCGCCTGCTCCTCCCCCTCCCAGCCGACCGCCTCCACCCAGTCGACCGCCGCCACCAGCAGTTCGGCCGAAGGTTCCGGGCAGGTCACCGTCACCAACTGTGGCAAGGAACTGACCCTCCCCTCCCCGGCGAAGAAGATGTACGTCAACGACGGCAACATCATCGCCCTCGCGTTGGCGGCCGGAGGGGCGAAGGAGATCACCGCGGTCAGCAGCATGGGCCGCGACGTCCCGATCCTGAAGGCCAAGTACGGGGCCGAGACCGTCGACGGCCTCAACGACGTCTCCAAGGAGTACCCCACCCTCGAGTCGATCCTCGCCAACACCCCCGACCTGGTGGTCGCGGGCTGGAACTACGGTTTCTCCGAGGGCAAGAACCTGACCCCCGACATCCTGGCCGAGAAGGGCATTCCCTCCTACCTGCTGACCGAGTCGTGCCGCCAGGAGGGCACCACCAAACGCGGTCTCGTCGACCCGTGGGAGGCGGTCCGCACCGACATCACCAACCTCGGTGCCATCACCGGGCACAGTGATGTCGCCAAGGCGGCCGTCGACGACATGGACGCCCGCCTGAAGACCGTCCAGGGTGCCGCGCAGCCCGAGAAGAAGCCCGTGGTGTTCCTCTTCGACTCCGCCAAGGACAACGTGTTCACCAGCGGCATGTACGGCGCCCCGCAGGCGATCATCGAGGCCGCGGGCGGGGTGAACGCCACCGCCGATGTCGAGGACACCTGGACCAATGTGAACTGGGAACGCCTGGCCACCGCCAACCCCGACGTCATCGCGCTGGTGGAGTACCCCGGCCAGTCCTACCAGGAGAAGATCGACGCGCTGAAGTCGCACCCGGCCACCAAGGACCTCCCCGCGGTGCAGGAGGAGCGTTTCGTCAACCTGCCCTACGCCCTGTGGACCGAGAGCCCCCTCAACATCGACGCCGCCGAGTACCTGCGCAAGGCCTTCGAGAAGCACGGCCTGGCCCCGGCCTCCGACGTGTCGACGCACCTTGAGATGCCCGCCGACCTTCCGGGCCGCGACAAGCTGTCCTGAGGTTTTCCGGCAAGGAATTCCCGACCCCGCCACCCACCCGGTGCTTCTCCCGATACGCTCCGGGTGGGAAGGACGGGGCAGTGATGACCATCTCCAAAGCGCTCGACCTCGACCGTGAGGGCCGGAACGACGCGGCCCTCGATGCCATCCGGCGGCACCAGCACGACCTGCTGGACCACGGCGGGTCGCTGGACGAGACCATCGAGGCGTTCCGCGCCGAGGCGCGCATCCAGCGTCACCGCGGCGAGGCCGGCGCCCTCACCCGGGCCTGCGACTCGGCCCGGCAGGCCGTGCAGCTGAGCCGGCTGCCCGCCGCGTCGCGGGAACTCGCGGTCCCCGCATGCCTGGAACTGGCGGCCTGCCGGGTCAGGCGCGGTGACCCGGCAGGCCCCCAGACCATCGCCGGGTTCACGACCCACCCCGACGCCGGGATCGCGGGCTGGGCGTGGCGGCTGCTCGGGGAGGCCGCCCTGCTGGCCGAGCGCCCCTTCGAGGCGGTGGCCTCCCTGTTGAACGCCGTCGCCGAGAACCAGCGCGGCAAGGACGAATACCACGAGGCGGGTACCCGCGTCCTGCTGCTGCTGGCCTTCAGCCGGGCCGGTCACCTGGAGGACGCCGACCGGCTCGCGCTCCGCCACGGCAACCCTTCGGATGCGCCACAGGGTCTGCTGGGAATCCGTTTCCTGCTGGCCCGAGCGGAGCACGAACACCGGTCGGGACGCATCGGCGAGGCCCTGGAAACCCTGGAGGTCGCGGAAACCCGCCTCCGGGCGACCTCCGGGCTCGACGTGCTGCGTCGCGAACTCCTCACCATCCGCGCCGGTTGCCTCGACGACTGGTGCCAGCCCGACGAGGCCGCCCGTCTCCGCACCGAGGCCGGGAAACTGCCCCTGCCCGCCCATCTGGATCCCCCGGCGAGCGCGTCGCACACCCTGCGGGATGCGCAGGACGCGACCCGTTGGCTGGGCGAGATCCCGCGCCCCGGGGCGAGCACGAGGACCGACCCGCAGGCCGTGGCGGCACTGCTGCGGGACCTGGCGGCGCTCCCGCAGCGGAAAGCGGATCACGCGGCGGTGGTGTCGCGGCTCCTGGACTCGCTGGCGGGCCGCCCGGGCCTTGAACGCGACGAGGCGCTGCTGCTCCTGGAGGCGGGTTCCCTCCTGGCCGAGAGCGGACCCGAACACCACCTCGCCGCCGAACGGCTGCTGCGTCGCGCCCTGGTGCGCCTGGAGTTCCTGGAGGGCGCCGAACAGTGGTTGGCTCAGGCGCGCGTCACGCTGGGGCAGCTGCTGCCCGATTCCGAACGCGACCAGGCCCTCGACCTGCTGGTGCGGGGCATCCAGGGCCTCGACGAGCAACGCTTCCAGATGCTCAACCGCAGCTACCGCGACGGCTGGCTGACCCGCCGGGAACACCCGGCGGTCGCGAGGGCCATCGAGCTGGCCAGCGGAACCGACACCGCCCTGGCCGCGGACCTGATCACCTTCTCCCGGATCGCTGGGGTGCTGGTACCCAGGGGCGAGCGGCAGGTGCCGCTGGTTCCCGTCCCGAGGCTGCGTTACATCGACGGCACCGAGTCGCGGCTGGGCTCGACGGGGTCGTGCAACTTGCTGTGATCCGGGACCGGATCACCGGTACCGGGCCAGGCGGTTCCTCAGGGGTCGCAGGAACAGCAGTTCCAGCCCCAGGGTGAGGACGGCCATCACCGCCGACAGGGCGAACACATCGGCGGTCTCCAGGTTGGTGCGGGCCTGCTGCACCTCCGCGCCCATGCCGGTGGTGGTGCTGAGCAGCTCGGCCATCACCGTCAACCGGATCGACTGCCCCACCGCGACGGTCACCGCCGACAGCACCGGCGGCACCACGGCCGGGATGATCACCCGCTGCACCGTGCCCCACAGGCCGAAGCGGAACAGCCGCGCCATCTCCAGCAGGTCGGGGTCGACGTTGGTGACGGCGTCGCGCAGGGTCGTCACCAGCAGCGGCATCGTCACCAGCGCGACCACCAGCAGCACCACCGACGGGCTGGGGCCCAGCCACAGCATCCCGACCACGACGATCACGATCGGCGGGATGGCCATCAGCAGCTGTGTCCAGGACGCGGTCAGTTCCTCGACGGGCCGCCAGGTGCCGGCCGCCCAACCCCAGGGCAATCCGATCAGGCAGGCGATCCCCAACCCGCCCAGCGCCCGCTGGAGGGTGAGCAGCACCCCGGTGCCGAGTTCCTCGTCTCGGATCAGCCCCAGCAGCGCCTCCCAGGTGGCGCCGGGCCCGGGCAGGACGTAGCGGGGCTGGCTCCACGACGCCGCCTCCCAGGCCAACAGCACCAGGGCGAGCCCCACCCACCACAGCAGCACGACCCGCCAGCGCGGCGCCTCGTTCTCGCCGGCTGGGTTCACCTGGGGTCGGCCAGGTAGAAGTCGTCGGCGGGCATCTTGCCCCCGACGATGTCGGGGCTGAGAGTGGTCAGGCGCGTGTAGAAGTCCTCCAGCTCGGCCTTGGCCTTCTGCGCCGGGACCATTTCGAGCTGGAGCCGCGGGATCACGTTCTTGACCACGGCCTCCGGCACCTCGGTCTTCGCGGTGATCGCCGCAACCGCCTTCTCGTCGAGGGCGTTGACCTTCGCGACCGCCTCCTCCAGCTCGTTGAGCACACCGGCGACGAGCGCCTGGTTGGAGTCGACGAGTTTCTGGGGCATCACCACGCCGGCCATCGGGAAACGCGCCTGGCCGCCGGTGACCTTGGCCCACACCTCCTGCAGGTTGGCGGTGCGGTCCAGGTTCTTGCCGGCCTGTTTGGCCTGGTTCTGCGCGACGGTGGCGACGTGCTCGAGCAGCACCGCGTATTCCACCTGCCCGGCCATGAGGGCCTTCACGAGCTCCGGGGCCTGGTCGTAGGGCACGACCTCGATGCCCTCGGCCCCACCTTCGAGGGGGATGCCGCTCTGGGTCATCAGGTAGCGGAAGACCAGGTCGGGCATGTTGTTGGGCAGCGGGACGCCCACCTTCTTGCCCTTCAGCCCCTCGATGCCCTGCGCCGACGATCCTTCCGGGCCGAGGATGTAGAGCATCCCCCACACGGTCATCGCGACCAGCCGGATGGGAAGGCCCTTGTTGAACAGGTTCGCCGCCGCGTAGGAGGGGGTGGCCACCAGGTCGGTCTCACCGCCCACGACCAGCGACTTCATCACGTCGACGCTGGCCCAGTTCTGCACGTCGGTGTTCCCGACGAGGCCGTCGAGTTTGCCGAATGTTCCGAAGGAGGCCATGGGGGCCATGAACGCGAGGGTGGTGGGGACGTGGACGCGCAGGGTTTCCAGTTTCGAGGCGGACGTTGAGCCCTCCCCCGCCGGCTGGCCGCCGGAGCAGGCCGCCAGGCCCGCGGTGCCGAGCAGGCCGAGTCCGGTGAGGGTGAACAGGGATCGACGTTTCATGATTTCTCCTTGTGGGGGGTGGGTTCTTCGGGATCGGGGGCGGGTTCTCCGGTGTCGGTGGTGAGCCGCCAGGTGCCGGGCGGCCCGTCGAGGTGAAGGTGGAGGTGGGAGACGTCGTCGGCCTCCTCGGGGTCGTGGGTGACCCACACCGTCACGACCTCCTGTTCCGCGAGCAACTGCACGAGGTCGGTTCGCAGGGCCGTGGCGAGGGGTTTGTCGAGGGCGGAGAAGGGTTCGTCGACGAGCAGCAGGGTGGGGCTGGTGGCCATGGCCCGCGCGATCGCGACCCGCTGCCGCATGCCACCCGACAGCTGCCGGGGATACAGGTGGGTGGCCTGCTGGAGGTCGACGCGGCCCAGCCAATGCTGGGCGACCAGATCCGGGGTTTCGCCGCCGACCACCAGGGCGACGTTGCGGTGGGCGCTGTACCAGGGCAGCAGCCGGGGTTCCTGGAACACCTGCGCCAACCGCCCCTCGGGTTGCGTCACCGACCCGCGATCGCAGGGGCTGAGACCCGAGATGGCCTTCAGCAGCGTGGTTTTCCCCGCCCCGGAGGCTCCCGTCACGGCGAGGGTCCGTCCGGGCGCGACCACCAGGCTGAGACCGTCGACGAGGGTGTTGCCGCCGCGCACCAGGGTGACGTCGTCGAGGACGAGGTCGGTGGTCATCGGGTGCTCTCCGCGCCGGGTTTGCGGGCGAGGATGACGATACCGCCCATCAGTTTTCCCTGGAGCTGGAATCCCTGCCGCATCGCCTTTAGCCGGTCGCGGGCGCCGGGGAGGCGGCGGGCGTTGTTCCAGAACCGCAGCGCACCCCACAGGCCCTCGTCGGAGACGATGCGCCGGGGTTCGAGGAGGTGGAGGGGGGCGCGGTCGTGCCATTCGGCTTCGAACCCGTGGGCTGCGAGCAGTTCCGTCCAGCCTTCCAGGGTCAGGGGCCGGGCACCGACCTTGATGATGCGGGAGAGTTCTTTGCGGGCGGTTTCGCGTTCCTCTTCGGTGTGGTCGGGCAGCCACGCCATTTCGTGGATGGCGTAGCGGCCCCCGGGACGCAGCAGCCGCGCGGCCTCCGCGATGATCGCGTTCTTGCCCGCGTCGTCCTGGATGGTGAGCATCGCCTCGCCGACGACGAGGTCGGCCGAGGTGTCGTCGAGTCCCGTTTCGCGGGCGTCGGCGACGACGTAGTCGGCCCGGGGATGTTTCTTCAGGATGTTCTTGACGGCGTCGCGGCCCTCCGGGTTGGGGTCGACGCCCCGGTAGGACCTCGGGTTGGCGCGCAGCAGCACCTCGGCGGTGGCGCCGACGCCGGGGCCGAGCTCCACGATGTCATCGCCGCCGGCGGGTTTTGCCCGCTCCAGCAGTTTCACGGTGAGGGCGCGCCCGCCGGGCCTGAGGATGCGTTTGCCCAGCTTCGCCAGGAGCCAGTGTCCCTGCATCCGCCCGGCTTCCGGACCCGACCGTCCTCCTTTTACCCCGGCATCGTGTGGCTTCGCGCTCATGTTCACCTCTCCAGCAACTCGGGCATGGACGATTGAGCGTAACCCACCCTCACTCATTTCCGTAAGGGGGGCGTGTTGTTATTATTGTCGGTGCGAGGGATCCGCGTCGCGCGACCACCGAGATTGTGCCGCGGATCGCCTCGCGCCAAACCGCCGCCGCCCCCGCGTTCTCACGGCTTGGCCGTCTCCCATCTCCACAGCCCTGGCTGCCATCGCCCTGCCGCCGATTCGTGGAGCACCGGGTCGGCAAAACCAGCAACCGCTGCCAGAACCTCGGCGAACCGTTCAGGCAGACCAGCCTCCTGGCCGGTCCGCCGCCGCCAGGCCCTCCACTTGGATTGAGCGAAGTCAGGCATCTCCGACAGCGCCGGCATCAGCGGTTGCAGCGAGACTCTTCGGTGATCTGCGACCGTCTCCAGGCTTGAACGCAAATCCGCTGCGGCAACGGTGTGCAGGCGAGCCAGCGCATAAATGTCGGCAAAGTCTCGCCAACGCGTGTTGGCGGTCCCTCGATCGATCGCGGTGACGATCTTCTCCGCAAGCACCATGGTGAGTGGGTAGCCGAGAATCACTACCGGAGGTTGCCCGAGCGACACGATCCTCGGGATTTCGATCAGCTCGGGGTCGGGCAATATCGGATCACCGAAGTTCACGTCGACCCCGATGGTCAGCCGGGCTCGTCCCAAATGAGCAACGAGTTTGATGCGGACTCCTGCATACTCGCTACCGTCACGAATGACGGTGGCTTTGACACTCGCAGGATCGAACCTGACTCCATCCAGGAGGTCCAGCTCGGTGATGGCGGCGATCCGGGCCGCCACATCGCTGACATCATTGTTGATGTTCGTGGCTCGTAGATCGATGTCCTTGGTGGGCCGACGTATGGCAAAGGCCGCCAGAAGCACTCCGCCCTTGAGCACGAAATCACGGCGGTACCCAGACGCGGCAATGCGAGCCAGCAGCCCTTCAAGGCAGTGGAGGATCATCAATTCCTGGACATCTGCACCCGAGGTCCGGGCCAGTCGCTGAATCGCAAGGACAACATCCCCGGCTGGCGTCCCCGCCTGTGGGCTTGGCGTCATAGGAGAATCTCCAATACGTGCCGGATCCCTGCCACAACTCGTGGGAAGTGCTTCGCCATGGCCAGCAGAGCCGCTGGGCTGCTGCCGGGTTGCCTGAGCCATCGCTTCAAAGCGTCGATCGCCACGTCGCTTCCCCAGTCGTGGCGCAGGCGGAAGAGATCGATGATGGTTCTTTCCGGCGAGTAGAGCCCAATGCTGACGTCACCGGGAAGTCGATACCGGAGGCGGCCAACCTCGAAGCTTGCGGGGTCGAAGCGATGCCAGCGAATCGAGGCGAAATCGATTTTGGGCGGCATCACTCCACGAGGAACAGCAATGTCACTTCGAGAGGGAATCTCATCCGTGAGATCGTGCAGCGCAAGAGCGGACAGTAGACACAGCGTCGCCCCCGGTTTTTTCACCGCGGCCGCGATCCACGCTGCCGTTGTGTCATCGGTCAGTCCCGAACGGAGGAAGACTCCCGGCGCGATGCGCTCGAAACTTCCCTCGGCCACGAAACGTTCGAGAACGTGCCGCGTCACGCCGCGGCATGGCAGATCACCGTATGTCACCCGATCCGGGAGCATGTCCGCAGTCATCACGATCACCTCAGCAGAAATACTACCAGTACAGCTGTTACTGTATAGATTTTAGAGAACACCTCGCCAACTCCTTGGCGAGCGGCAGGCGAGAGCTGCACGCTGACAGCCCGCCGGGGCGGGCAACTCGACGATGCCAGCAGGACCACAACTGACATGGATGTCCTCAGCCCCCGCTCCCGCGTAGACTTTTCGCCCGTGCCAGACCTCACCCAAGCCCAGCGCAACGCCGTCTCCGAGTTGCTCCGCATCTCGAAGGTGATAGGCGACCTCGGTTCCCGCTTCGATGCGGCGGGGCACCGGCTGTACCTCGTCGGCGGTTCGGTGCGTGATGCGATGCTGGGCGGGCTCGGGCAAGACCTGGATTTCACCACCTCGGCACGCCCCGACGAGACCCACGCCATCCTCCGCGACTTCACCCCCGCCACCTGGGACATCGGCCGCGACTTCGGGACCATCGGCGCCGTGAAGAAGGAGGACGGCAAGGAGTGGCAGATCGAGGTCACCACTTTCCGCGCCGACGCCTACGAACCCGGCTCCCGCAAGCCGGTGGTCGCCTTCGGGGAGCGGATCGAGGAGGACCTCGTCCGCCGTGACTTCACCGTCAACGCCATGGCCGTGGACGTCGTGGCAGGTGAGTTCGTCGACCCGTGGGGTGGGTTGCGTGACCTCGCCGACGGCGTGCTGCGCACCCCCGCCCCGGCGGAGGTGTCCTTCGGAGACGATCCGTTGCGCATGATGCGGGCAGCGCGGTTCGCGTCGAGGCTGGGGTTCCGGGTGGCGCCGGAGGTCCAGGACGCGATGCGGGAGATGGCCGAACGCATCACCATCGTCTCCGCGGAACGCGTGCAGGCCGAGTTGACGGGGCTACTGCTCACCGATTCCCCCCGCGAGGGCCTGGATCTCCTGGTGCGCACCGGCCTGGCCGAGCATTTCCTGCCGGAGCTGCCGGCGCTGCGCCTGGAACGCGACGAGCACATGCGCCACAAGGACGTCTACGCGCACTCGCTGACCGTGCTGGAGCAGGCCATCGAACTGGAGAAGGCCCGCGGCCACCAACCCGACATCGTCAACCGGCTGGCCGCTCTGCTGCACGACATCGGCAAACCCGCCACCCGCCGTTTCGAGGGCTCGAAGGTGACCTTCCACCATCACGACGTGGTGGGCGCGAAGCTGGTGACCAAGCGTCTCAAGGCGTTGAAGTACCCGACGGCGACGGTGAAGTCGGTGGCGAAGCTCGTGGAGTTGCACCTGCGGTTCCACGGCTACGGCGAGGCCTCCTGGAGCGACTCGGCGGTGCGCCGCTACGTGCGTGACGCCGGCGACGAGTTGGAACGCCTCCACATCCTCACCCGCGCCGACTGCACCACCCGCAACCGCAACAAGGCCACCCGGCTGCGTCGCAACTACGAGGAACTGGAGTGGCGCATCGACGAGCTGGCCGCGCAGGAGGAGATCAAGGCCATCCGCCCGGACCTCGACGGAGCGCAGATCATGGAGATCCTGGGCATCAAACCGGGCCCGGATGTCGGGAAGGCGTACAAGTTCCTCCTGAACCACCGCATGGACCACGGCCCCCTCCCCGAGGACGAGGCCCGCGCCCTGCTGCTGACCTGGTGGAAGGACCAGCAGTCGCAGGGCTGAAAGTCGATCGCGCCCCTTCCCGAAACCGGTTGAGCCGGAGCACGAAGAACGAGCGACCTGAGTCGAAACCCCGTCCTCACCCTCTGGAGAAATTTTTCCCGAACTCCTCCACCCGGAGGGTCCTCCCAGGTAGTGTCAGCATCACCACACCCGGGAGGCAAAGATGCACCACCGAACCACGGCGACGGTCACCGCCTTGGTCCTGTGTGCCTGTCTGCTCCTGACCGGCTGCTCGGCCCGCGCCAGACAACGAGACCTCATACGCAACGACCCCATGGCCTCCGCCACCTGGGACGGCATCGAATTCCTGGGCTCCAAGGAAACTGAGGACGACGACCCCAAACCACCACCGGTCGCCATGACCCGCTGTTTCAATATGACGATTCCTCTAGAGGATGCGCACGAACGCATTTTTGCAACCGCCAAACAAAACGGCTGGCGGAAAGATGATCTCATCGGATCAAGAACGACCCGAGCAGCAACCAAGGGAAGCAGTGAAGGAGGAATGACTCTTTTCGTATCAACAGCAATCATACGCTGCGAGCAACACCCCGAGACCAATCTGGCTCTAACCATCACCTTCGGATAACCCAGGAAGAGATCGCGCAGAAAGCAACCCGCGAGGTCACGTGGCGGAAGCAACGAGTAGACGCTCCGTGCACTTCACGTGAAGTTGAACCGCCCCAGGGCCGCTCAGGGACATCTACCCACACCCTTCGACGATGGCACTTGGGACAGAGCCGACGCACAGCAATCCGGACGCTCCCCGGGTCAGGAAAGCACACGAGCCAGCCCACCCGTGCTCTCGCCGGCCCCCGCCCCCACGAGGCCCCAAGGACGAGGTGAAGACGTTCCTTCACGTCAGCAGCCAAAGTGAACGCGACATGACAGACACATCTGCGAAACCGCCACATCAAGGCCACAGCCACCCCCGCATCACATCAGGATGCGGCTTCGACAGTGACCAATCCACACGATCCAACCCCATGACACCACCCCCACCCCCTAGAGATTTTTCCCGAACTCCTACAACCGGAGGACCACCCCGGGTAGTGTCAGCAGCACCCCACCCGGAAGGCAAAGATGCACCACCGAATCACGGCGACGGTCACCGCCTTGGTCCTGTGCGCCTGTCTGCTCCTGACCGGCTGCTCAGCACGCGCCAGACAACGAGACCTCATACGCAACGACCCCATGGCCTCCGCCACCTGGGACGGCATCGAATTCCTGGGCTCCAAGGAAAGCGAGGACGACGGCCCCAAACCACCCCCAACATCGATGACCCGTTGCTTCGCAACAGACCTTCCCCTTGAAGAAGCATTCGACCGCATACTCACAACTGCCAAACAAAATGGCTGGAACAACGAATACGCCAATGGCCCCAAAGTTCGAATCATAAGCAAGAACACCTCAGAGGGAGGAATAGAGATTATTCTGTCAACAATTCTTGCTAGGTGCGAACAATACCCGGCCGCAAACTTCACCCTAACCCTCACATTCGGGTAAGTCAGGAGAAAATCGTGAAGAAAACAACCACCAAGAAGAAAATCTTACTGCTGGCCATGGCACTCGCTTTGTGTGTCAACTTCATGAGTGCGCACCCGGTCAGCGCGGATCCACCAGCCAACGATGGAAAGGTTGCTGTGGTGACCCTGCTGGGGGATTCCTTCTCGGCAGGGAATGGCGCGGGCGACTACTACGACAAAGGCCCCGAAAAAACTTACCGGAGCCGGAACAACTGGGCTCATCACTACGTCAACTCGCTTCGGGACAGGGGCATCGCAACGGTCTTCCACAATCTGGCATTCTCCGGAGCAACAACCGATGCGATCAAATCAGGTCAAATAGACAACATTCCCATCGACAGCGATCTGGTCATGCTCAGCATGGGCGGAAATGACAAGAATTCCTTCGGGAATATTGCAATAAATTGCTTCGTGCTCTTCACCCAGAGCCCGGAGAAATGCAAAGAGAGCGTGGAGTCTGCCGAGGCTTTTGTTCAGAGCGGGGACCTGAGAGCAAACACCGAGAGCGTCCTGAACCGACTAGAGGCCCGCCTGCCGGACAAGCATGCTCAGATAGTCCTCATGGGGTATCCACATCTCAGTATCGAGCACCAGAATTTCCTGCTGTCTAAATGCATCGAATGGGATTCTTCAGCATCAGGGAGGTGCAACGAATTCTACAGTTACCCCACGGCCAACAGAGTTCGCGAACTTGTGAATAAACTGACCGCAGTTCAGGAGCAGTTGGTTCATGACTGGAACGCGAACAATGACGGCAGCCGCCACACGGTGCACTACGTTTCTTCTCTCCGTTCCGACTTCGAGGGGCACGAAACACATCCCAGCACCATGCTCAAGAATGATTACCGGTGGCTCAATGAGTTCTGGGAAACCGAAGGCCATCTCGGAGATTCCGGGAAAACCGAGGCCTCTCTCTCATTCGACGCGATGGAGTGGTATCACCCGAACAAGATCGGCCATCAGAAAATGAGCGATGCCCTGAACAACACCGTGGACCCGGCCAGTTTCACACGCGAGGCGAGCACGTCACAGGCCCCAGTGGACGTGGCCATAATTCTTGATACCTCGGGAGGGATGCTCGACAACCCGCAGGCCACCCGACAAAAAGTGAAGGACGCCATGGATTCCTTCACCAAATACAACAGCAACACACGCTTTGCACTGGTCACCTATTCAGGCTTCCCGGTTTCCGGTTTTCAGGTCTGGTACGGAGGCGACATGCCGGTCGTAAGATCGAAATTCACCTCCGACCCTTCTGCCATCCAGACCACCCTCGGCGAAATCATACCTACTCCAGGGGGCGACAATGAGGAAGGAGTGTACTCCGCCATGATGGAAGCATTCACAAGACTTGACTGGCGACCGGGAGCCCAGAAGAGAACAGTTCTGATAGCAGACGCCCCTCCCGTCGATCCTGAACAACGCACCGGCTACACGAAAGCCGATGTGGAGAAGAAGTCCTACGAGCTGGATCCGGTGGAGGTCTACGCGTTCGACACCAACGGCTGGCTCGAAACCCCGGAACTCGCCGACCTCGCCACACGCACCGGCGGGCAGATCGTGAAGGTCAACAACCCCCAAACAGCCCCCGAGGCGATCGCCGCCGCCGTGGAGAAGGCCAACAACAAACCCTTCGCCTGGCTCGACGGCCCCTACAACCGCGCCATCGGCGCGCCTCTGAGCCTGGACGCCCGTGGTTCCTACTCGAAGAACGGCGACATCACCGGCTACGAGTGGGACCTCAACGGGGACGGTGATTTCGAGACATCAACAACCACCCCAACCCTTGAGCACGCCTGGGATGCAGCCTATTCCGGCCTGGTAGGGGTGCGGGTAACTGATTCGACCGGCGCCACCTCGATGGCCACCACCAGAGTCGATGTCAGCATTGACGGCGACGGTGTCCCCGACGACACCGACAACTGCCCCACCGTCTACAACTACGGCCAAACCGACTACGACGGCGACGGCATCGGCGACGCCTGCGACGACACCCACGGAATCCCAACAGAACGCCAACCCGGCGTCTTCGAGGGGCCACCACCCACCCCGGGCACCCCAACCCCGACGGCAAACCCGACGGTGATCACCCCAACCCCCGCACCCACCGGTTCAGCAAGCCCAACCCCATCGGTAAGCCCGACACCGGCCCCGACCGGAATCCCGTCCTCCTCGCCGACCCCCACTCAGAATCCAACCCGACCGCCAACCACACCAACCACTGGGCCGACGCAGAGCCCAACTGGAGAACCAACCCAACATCCGACTCAGGAACCCCCACCGGCTCCGACCACGGCACCGACACCTCCCAACCCGACCCAACAACCAACACCCACCCAGCCACCCAGCCGGAGCACCACCCCACCACTACGCCCCGGACTGCCCAAGACCGGTAGCTGAAATCCTCATTGTGCGGTGCCCGACCCGCGGTCGGGCACCACACAATGACCCCGTTTCTCAATCCCGCGAATCCTCGGGGACACCCATGCACCACCGAACCAAAACCACCGCCGTCACCCTCATCCTGATCGCATGCCTCCTCCTCACCGGATGCTCAGCCGAGGCCTTGCAAAAGAACAGACTCCGGCAAGACCCCCTCTACACAGCAACCTGGGACGGTATCGAATTCCTGGGCACCGAAGAATCCGCGGACGGAACCTGGAAACCACCCCCACCATCCATCACCCGCTGCTTCACAACAACACTCCCCCCAGAAGAAGCAGTACAAAGAATCATGACAACCGCCGAGCAAGAAAACTGGACAGAAACCAAACCAACCCCCAAGCCAGCAACCACCAGATGGGCACGCAAAGAAAGAATAAAACTATACATCTCAGCAGCAGACGAGCGATGCGAAAACCACCCAGAAACAAACTTGATCTTAACCCTCAGCATCGCTATCAACTAACTGGAGCGCTGCACGCCTCCGCGAGCTGCTCCACATGAACATCAAGAAACTTGACAAGATCTCCGCCGGTGGTAGCTGGCGCTACGCTGGACACCAATAACCTGACTTGGGCCAGGTGCACCGTGCCGACCTGTAGACGACCAACGGGCCAAAACGCCAGCTGGGGAAGGCGTTGTAGGCCGCCTGGACCTGACCGCCCATTCGCTGCCTCCCGTCTCGACCGGCTCCACGACCACGCTTCCTGGCGTGCACGGACCGGGCCCGAAGAGCCCGGCGGGCCGGTACCGTGTCGTAGGCCTTGCGTAGAGTGAAGGGGTGGAGACCAACAGGACCGTACCGAACTCGACCTACCGGATGCAGCTGCACGGCGGTTTCACCTTCGACGACGCCGCGGCGTGGATGCCCTACCTGCATGCGCTGGGTGTCACGCACCTGTTCTGCTCCCCGATCCTGCAGGCCTCCCCCGGTTCCACCCACGGCTACGACGTCGTGGATCACTCCCGTATCTCCGAGGAGTGCGGTGGGGAGGAGGCCTTCCGGAGGCTGTCGCAGGCCGCCCACGAACAGGGCATCGGCGTCGTCGTTGACGTGGTGCCCAATCACATGGCGGTCCCCACCCCGATCTGGCACAACCACGCGCTGTGGGACGTGCTGCGGCGCGGCCCCGAATCGGCGTATGCGGAATGGTTCGATCTCGACATGACGGACTCCCAGGCCATCCTGATGCCGGTGCTCGGCAACCGGATCGGCCGGGAGTTGGAACACATCAGCTTCACCACGGATGTCATCAACGGCGAGGAGCAGCCCGTGGTCGCCTACTACGACCAGGTCTTCCCCGTCCGGCCGGGCACCGAGGACCTTCCCCTCGAGGAACTGCTGGAAAGGCAGTGGTACCGCCTGGCCTACTGGCGGATCGGCAGCGAGGAGTTGAACTACCGCCGCTTCTTCGACGTCGACACCCTGGCGGCCATCCGCGTCGAGGACCCTGCCATCTTCGAGGCCACCCACAGCAAACTGATTCAGCTCCACAACGAGGGGCTCATCGACGGTTTCCGCATCGACCACATCGACGGCCTGGCCAATCCCCGCCAGTACCTCGCGGATCTGCAGCGCGCCACGGGCGGCTGCTGGGTGGTGGCGGAGAAGATCCTCGAATACGACGAGACCCTCCCCGCCGATTTCGAGTGCGCGGGAACCACCGGCTACGACTCGCTGCTGCGGGTCGCGGGCCTGTTCCACGTCCCCGGCAGCGTCCCGAGACTCACCGACCTGTGGGAGCGCATGTCCGGGTCCGGCGAGGGGTTCGCCTCCACCGTGCTCAACGCCAAACGCACCGTCGTCAAGGAGTCGTTGTTCACGGAGCTGAACCGCCTGGTCAACATCGCGATGGCCATCTGCGAAGACGACATCCGGCTGCGCGACCACACCCGCCGCCAGCTCAACCACGCCATCCGCGAGCTGCTGTACCAGTTCAGCCGCTACCGCGCCTACGTCGAACCGGGCCGGGTGCCCCCGGAATCGGAGCGGGAGATCATCGTCGAGGCCGCAACGAAGGCCAGGGAATACCTCTCGACCGACGAACTGGACGCCCTCGACTTCGTCGTGGCGCTGGCCCTCGGTGAAACCGGGGAGACCGACATGGGTGGCGCGGTGACGCTGCCCGCGCCGTCGAAGATCCTCAACCAGCTGCCGGGTCGCGCCCACAACCCATCGGACCTGCGGGCCGAGTTCATGGTCCGTTTCGCCCAGACATGCGGACCGGTGATGGCCAAGTCGAAGGAGGACACGGCCTTCTATCGGTGGAACCGGTTCATCGGCGTCAACGAGGTCGGTTCCGACCCGAACATCATCGGCATCAACCAGGACGACTTCCACGGTTTCTGCCGCACCCTGGCCGCCGACTGGCCCACCAGCATGACAACCCTGTCCACCCACGACACGAAACGCAGCGAGGACGTGCGCGCCCGGCTGGCGGTTCTCACCGAGTACCCGCGCGAGTGGGAGCAGTGCGTCAGTGAGCTGCGGGCCGCCACCTCCGAGCTGCGTCCCGCGCTGCTCGACGGCGGCACGGAACTGTTCCTGTGGCAGACCCTCGCGGCCACCTGGACACTGCCCGGCACGGCGGCGGGCGCCGAGACGATCTCCGCCGACCGCCTCACGAAGTACCTGACCAAGGCCATGCGGGAATCGAAACTCCACACCAGCTGGACCTCCCCCGACGAGGACTACGAGTCGGCCGTCATCGAGTTCGCGACCGCATGCCTCACCACCCCGGAGGTGGGAGCCGCGCTGGAGGCGTTCACGGAGCTGACCTTCCCCTCGGTGCGCGCCAACATCCTGGGGCAGAAACTGATCCAGCTCACCATGCCCGGGGTCCCGGACCTGTACCAGGGCTGCGAGGTGGTGGACCTGTCGCTGGTGGATCCGGACAACCGCCGCCCCGTCGACTACTACCGCCGCTCCGGGGTGCTGACGGCACTGGACATGAACCCGCCCGCCGACCTGGACGCGGAGAAGCTCCTGGTGACGTCGCGGGCGCTGCTGCTGCGCCGCGACCACCCGGAGGCGTTCCGCGGCCCGGACGCCGAGTACCGGTCGGTGTCGTTGAACACCGGCCACGCAGTGGTGTTCGAACGCGGATACCGGGATTCGGAAACCCCGGTGGCCATCACGGTCGCCACGCGGGTGCAGTCGGGACTGCACGAGGAGGGCTGGGGCGACGCCGAACTGGTGCTGCCCAGCCTGAGGTTCCGCGACGTTCTGACCGGGCGCGAATACCCGGGCGGCGCCACACCTCTGGCCGACATCCTCGACCGCCTGCCCGTGGCCCTGCTCGTCCACCAGGTCGACTGATGCGAAACCAGCGTGTGAGCACCCGCAGTCACCCCGAGTCCTGATCCGAGGAGCATTCATGCGAGACATCACCCGCCCCGAGGTGTGGGCCCCCGACGCCGGCATGGTGGAGGTCGTCGTCGATGGCACCGAGACGATCATGGCGCGCGGCGATGGCGGCTGGTGGTGGTCGGAACCGCTGCCGCCCGGAACGCTGTACCAGTTCCGGATCGACGGCGGGATGCTGCTCCCCGACCCCCGGAGCCTCAGCCAACCCGACGGTCCGCACGGGCCGAGTCGCATCGTCGATCCGGCATTGTTCGACCGTCCCGCCACCTTCAGCGCGGACCTGCGGGGCACCGTCGGCTACGAGCTGCACATCGGAACATTCACCCCGGAGGGCACCTTCGAGGCGGCCATCGCGCGTCTCGATCACCTGGTGGATCTCGGGGTGCAGACCGTGGAGGTGATGCCCGTCGCCGATTTCCCCGGCGAGCAGGGTTGGGGCTACGACGGCGTCGGCCAGTACGCGGTGCACGCGGCCTACGGGGGGCCGGAGGGTTTCGTCGCCTTCATCGACGCCTGCCACGCGCGCGGGCTCGGCGTGGTCCTGGACGTCGTACACAACCATCAGGGCCCGGAGGGCAACTACCTGGCGCAGTTCGGACCGTATTTCACCAGTGCCCACCACACCCCGTGGGGGGATGCCATCAACCTGGACCAGCCGGGCAGCAGCGAGGTGCGCGACTTCCTGCTGGGTGCGTGCCGGCAGTGGTTGGTGAAGTACCAGGTGGACGGGCTGCGCCTTGACGCTGTCCACGAATTCCAGGACGACTCCCCGCGCCACTACCTGGCCGAGCTGAGCGGCGAGGTGCGCGCCTGGGAACGGGAAACGGGACGCGAGTTCACGCTGTTCGCGGAGTCGGATCGCAACCAACCCGCCACGGTCTCGCCGATGGGTTCGGTGCCGGGGGCGTTGGGCATGGATGGGCAGTGGGCCGACGACGTCCACCATGCGCTGCACTCCTTCTTCACGGGGGAACGCGACGGCTACTACGTCGATTTCGGCACCGCCGAGGTGCTGCAACAGGCCCTCACGAGGGTGTTCATTCACGAGGGCGGGTTCTCGACGTTCCGCGGCCAGGACTGGGGGGCGCCCGTCGATCCCGCCTCCGGGCTGTACGACGGGCACTCGTTCGTGGTCTCGTTGCAGAACCACGACCAGGTGGGCAACCGGGCCGTCGGCGACCGGATCTCGCACTCGACCCTGCCCGGATGCCAGGCCGCTGCCGCGGCGCTGTACCTGCTGTCGCCGTTCACGCCGCTGCTCTTCATGGGCGAGGAGTGGGCCGCCTCCACGCCGTTCCCGTTCTTCAGCCACCTCGGCCCGGAACTGGGTCCGCTGGTGACCGAGGGACGCGCCCGCGAGTTCGAACGCATGGGCTGGGACGCGGAGATCCCGGACCCGCAGTCACCCGCGACCCGCGAGTCGGCGACGCTGCGGTGGGACGAGGTCACCGAACCCGACCACGCCCGGATGCTGGCCTGGTATCAGGAGCTGCTGCGGCTGCGGCACGACCGCCCGGAGCTGGCCTCGGGGTCGCTGGCGGAGGTGTCGGTGGAGGTGTTGGACGAGGACACGGTCCTGATGCGGCGGGGCGCCACCGTGGTGGCCGCCACCCGGGCCCGGGACCGGCTGGTGGAGATCCCCGTCGAGGGTGAGGTCCTGGCGGCGTGGGGCGAACACGGCCCCGTCCCGGAGGGCCACGCCGTCACTGGCCCGGGCGCCCTGGTGATCGAAACCAAAACCGACTGAACCGAAACCATCGCGCGCGTATCCAAGAACCTGCGCTCAAGCCGGTTGCCCGACCACCGGATGGCTTCGACACATGCAACTCCCCCATCACAGCCCGAGGCAACCGGCTTCAAGGATGATTTCCACAGTGTTCACAACCTTGTGGAAAACCCGCCTGTGGTTGGGGATTTCAGCTCTGGCTTGGAGTTTCGTCCTTCTCGACGGGACTTTCCCCCACCTCGTCCACAGTTTGCGGGGACTCTTCCACAGTCCCGGTGGATTCCTTCTCGCCGTCCTCGCTCGCGTTCTCCTCGGGATTCTCGTCGGCGGTTTCCTCCTCCGGGTCGTCGGCGGGCTCCTGCACATCGGAGATGCCACGCCTTCCGGCCCACAGCCACAGCGCGACGCCTGCGAGGATCATCGGCACCGACAGCCACTGCCCCATCGACAACCCGAGCGACAGGAACCCGAGCTGGGAGTCGGGTTCGCGCCAGTACTCGGCGATGAACCGGAACAGGCCGTAGCCGATCAGGAAACCGGCGGCCACCTGGCCGCGGAGCCGCGGTTTACGGGCGTAGAGCCACAGCAGCACGAACAGCAGCAACCCTTCGAGGAGGGCCTGGTAGAGCTGCGACGGGTGGCGCAACACGTTGCCGCCGGTGGGGAAACGCATCGCCCAGGGCAGATCCGCGGGGGCCGCGCGGCCCCACAGCTCCCCGTTGATGAAGTTCCCGATCCGCCCGGCCGCGAGCCCGATGGGAACGGAGGGGACGAGGAAGTCGGCGACCTGCAGGAACGGCCGGGACCGCCGCCGGGCGAAGAAGACCATTCCCAGGATCACGCCGATGGCACCGCCGTGGAAACTCATTCCGCCGTCCCAGACCTTGAAGACGTCCAGCGGATGGGTCACGTAGTAGCCGAGCTGGTAGAACAACACATACCCGAGCCGCCCTCCCAGGATCACGCCGGCGATGCCGTAGAGCAGCAGGTCCTCAACATCGGCGGGAACCCACGCGGACGGTTTCGTGATCGACGCGAAGGGTTGGTGCCGAAGCCGCAGCCGCATCAACCCGTAGGCCATGGCGAAGGCCAGCAGGTACATGATGGCGTACCAGTGGATCCGCACGGGCCCGATGGTGATCGCCACGGGATCCATGTGGGGGAAAGCGAGCTCCAGGATCGTCACGGAACAAGCTTTTCACACGCCGCCGACAAAAACCGGCAATCGCTGCGAAGCCACTAGAATCGGGGCCTGTCATCCCGCAAAATGCAGTCACTGGAGGGGTCATGTACGACCTGGACTGGTTGCTGGCCCGCACGGCCAGGAAGCAGAAGATGAAATACCTGTACTTCTGGGGACACCGGCCCACCGCGAACGGCACCCTCTCGGGAAGCTGCCTCAGCCAGTGGTGGGCCTCACCTTTCGAGGTCGACGGGGTGCGCTACGCCACCGCCGAGCACTGGATGATGGCGGGCAAGGCGCGGCTCTTCGGCGACGACGAAGCCACGGATCGCATCGTCGCGGCCTCCCACCCGGACTGCGCGAAACGGCTGGGCCGCGAGGTCCGGGGTTTCGACCAGGACCGCTGGGACGAGCGCCGTTTCGATCTCGTGGTGGAGGGCAACCGGGCCAAATTCTCCCAGCACCCCGACCTGCGGGAGTTCCTGCTCGACACGGGGAAACGGGTGCTGGTGGAGGCGAGCCCCGTCGACCGCATCTGGGGGGCCGGACTGGCCGCCGACGACGACCGCATCGCCGATCCGCACTCGTGGCGCGGACTGAACCTGCTGGGTTTCGCCCTCATGACGGTCCGCGACGAACTGGCCGAGGCCACCTGAGAAGACCCCGGCCTCACCCCGCCACGCCCAGGGCCGCCGCGAAAACCGCGGACAGAAGGACGACCACCGTGTTCAGCAGGGCAATCCACCAAGGCATAACGTTTTCATAATTATTATGCAGAACTAAATGTTCTCGTTTGGATACGCTACTGTCCATGGGCGACGGAGACAAGGTCCTGAATTCCACTTTCGTGAGGCTCGGCATCCTGGGCGTTCAGGTCACCGAGCTCGCCCGGCAGCGCCTGGAGCCCCTCGGGCTCACTCCCAAGCAGGTGGGCCTGCTGGCCTGCGTCGACTCGGGGGCGAACACCTCGCAGCGGGAAATCGCTTCGGGAATGCGGGTGGCGCCCAGCCTCGTGGTCACCCTCGTGGACCAGTTGGAAGGTTTGAAGGCCGTCACGCGGATTCGCCGCCCCGGCGACCGCCGGGTGCAGGAGATCTCGCTCACCGAAACCGGCAGGAAACTGCTGTCGGAGGCCCTCTTCGTGGTTCGCGAACTGGACGAGGACCTGACCGCGCACCTGGCCGACGGGGACCGCCGGGCACTGGAAAGGGCCCTGGAGGCCGTCGAGAACGGCCGCTGGCTTCCCGATCTGGCCAAGCGGGAGCTCAACCGACCGAATCGGCCCTGACGAAGGCCTCGGCGTCCTTGACGTAGATCATCAGCGCCTGCATCGTGCTCCCCGACAGGTCGCCCCCCTGTTCGAGGGTTTTGCCCACCGCATCCAGTTCCGCGCTCCGCCTGACCACCTGCTCGTAGACCCGGCGGGGCACCTCCTCAAACCACCCGTTCTCGAAGGTGTCGATCCCCAGCCTCAGCGCGGCGGTGAAATAGTGCAGGTCGGCTACGGGAACCCGGATCTCGCGGCCATGATCGTCGGAGACGACGAAGTGGTCGGGGAAGTTCTTGAGCCCGGCCCGCCTGCAAAGCGGCCAGGCCAGCGCGGATGGCACCAGGAGGGTGAGTTGTTCCGCCGCCGCGCGGTCGTATCCCATTTCCCACAGCGCGGCGATCACCTTTTTCTCGGACCGTTTCGAGGCCAGCAGCGGGATTGCATCCAGCACTCCACGCAGCGCGGTCTCATGATCCATGAGCCTTCCTCTCCACGCTCCCGGCCGCAACGGCTCATTGTGACACCCCCGGGCTCCCCCGGCAAACGATCCGGGCAGGCGCACACCCACCCGGTCCGGCGGTTTTTGTCGGCTTCGCCCGGTACGGTTCCACCATGAGATCGTTCACCTCGGCCTCAGCTCTGGACAGCACCGGCCTGACCCTGGAACTGGCCCCCGCCCTCACGCCCGAGGGGTTCACCGAGGCGCCCGAGTTCTTCTCGGGATTCGCCGCCCAGCCGCTCGTACTGGCCCGCGGTCTGCTCGTGCTGGCCGACGTGGCCCAGACCCGGTACTTCCAGCCGACCCCCTCCGGCATGCGGGACCCGATCTGCACCGCCAACGGTGACCGCATGCGATTCGAGGCGTTCTCGGCGTGCAACACCGTCGGGGTGCGGTTGGATCTCCTGGCGGCCGCCTTCGACGGGGGTGAGATCCGCCACGGCACCACCAATGTCGACATCAACCAGCCGTTGCGGGAAACCCTCGGGCAGGTCTCGCCGTCGGAGCTGATGCACCTGGCCGTCGGAAACGACGAGCTGCGCGTCTCCACCCTCGATGCCACACACGTGGAAAGGAAGGTGGAGTTACCGGATCGCTGGTTGAAGGCGCTCGGGTCGTCGCAGGAGCTGACCCGGGAACTGGAACTGATCGGCGAGGCGCCGGCCGTGCAGACCCGGCAGTTCCTGGCCGCGCTGCCGTCGGGGACGGGCCGCCGGGGGCACTGGAGCGTCTCGCGGATGGGGGTGAGACCGGCGCTGCGCCCCGGCAAGGGCACCGTGTACGCGGAGGGCCTGAACCGGTTGCGGGCGGCCCGCCGCCTCGGTCCGCAGATCACGGGGATGCGGGTCTACGGCCTGCCGCAGGCACCCAAGGCGGCGTCGGTGTGGGAGTTCTCGCTGCCCCACGGGCGGCTGACGTTCACCCTCACCGCCGAGCACTACCGGGGTTTCTCGGGCGAGGGCGCGTTGCTGACGAAACTGGCCGCACCCACCGCCGTCGATGATTCCGCTTTGATCTCGGCCTGTCTGGCCTTCGAGCCCCGCATCGAGATCGCCTCGCTGGTCGCGGAGACCGGATTGAACGAGGAACGCACAGGTCAGGGCCTGGCGGTGCTGGCAGGCGACGGCAGGGTGGGTTTCGACCTTTACGAACAGGCCTATTTCCACCGGGAGCTGCCCAGCGACGCCGACCGGGTGATCAAGGACAACCCGCGCCTGAGGCACGCGAAACGCCTCGCCGCCACCGG
Organism: Arachnia sp.; assembly: GCF_057238465.1. NCBI lineage: Bacteria > Bacillati > Actinomycetota > Actinomycetes > Propionibacteriales > Propionibacteriaceae > Arachnia > Arachnia sp. The sequence continues at coordinate 95,600 of NZ_DBHHFZ010000007.1, read as the reverse complement.
CGCGGTGCGGCCGTTCGACGAACACCCCGGGGCGTTCCGGGTGCGGGGCGACCACGACGAGTACATCGTCCGCACCGACCCGCCGAGCTGCACCTGTCCCTGGTGGCGTGGCCACACGGGATCACGAGGGGTGTGCAAACACATCCTGGCCGCCGAACTGAGCAGGACGCCCTCCAAGTCCGACTGAAACGACAGGAAACAGGAACATGGCAGACAGGTCTCTCACCCCGGACGAATTGGTGCTTCACCGCCTCATCAACCGGAGCCGAACCACCAAGGATCTGCTGGGCGAACTGGAACGGCTCTCGCCGGAACAGCGTGCGCTCGCCAAGGAGTCGTTGCCCGTGCTACGCGGCAAGGCGACCTTCAACTTCGAGTACCGCTACATCCTGCTCGCCGCCTTCCTGGACACCACGCCCGCGCAGGTGGCCGCCACCTTGGGCGAGTGGTCCGTGAAGATGCTGGTGCGGGACACACCGGCGCGGACCTGCGTGGTGGAAAGACTCACGGCCCGCGGCGAGGACTGGGTGCGGGAGTTCGTCTCGGCCACCCTGAAGAAACTCAGCCTGACCGAGCATGTTCCCCCGCTGCTCGATCCGCTCATCGACACCTTCGAACTGCCCCTCCCCGATGATCCCCGCTACTGGCTGGGCTGGATGCGGACCCGCTCGGCACCCGCCCATCACTGCCGCTGGGAGAAGCGTTTCATCGCCGCCTGCGCCGCGCCCAACGCTTTCGTGGTGCCCCACGGCGACAAGACCACCTACCTGGATCAGGTGGTCCGTCGCGCCCGGCACCTGCGCGCTGCCGAACCCACCGACGACCCGGCCCTGCTGCGTGCCCTGCTCCAGATCTTCGACCGCGGCGACCGCATCGGCGGCCAACGGGTCGCGATGCTGTGGTTGGAAGGGCTCGGGCTGATCCCCCTGCTCCCAGCCGAACGAACCCGCGTGATCGCCGCCCTGCCCAACGCCGGCGGTGCCTTCGCGAAACTGGCCATCAAGCAACTGCTCGCCGCCGATCTCACCGACGCCGACCTCACCGACCTGGCCCTGGCCATCCTGCCCCGCAGCGAAAAGATCCTGACACGCATCGTGGTGAAGGCGGCCACCCGGCTCACCACACCCTCACAAGACCTCCTTGACACCGTCCAGTCGATCGCGGCGGATCAGGACACCACCAACGCCGCCCTGGCGAGAAACCTCCTGGATCACTGGAACGCCGGGACCACCGGGCAGCCACAACCATCTCCCGGCGGCAATCCTGTTCCCGGCGCCCCCCGCCCCCGGGAACAGGAAGCGGAAACACTCGGTCTGTGGCGCGCCCCGGCGGGCCGCTGTCCACAGCCGTTGCGCAACCACACCGACACCGCCCTGATCCTCGACGATCCCACTCTGGCGGCTCTGATCGCGAAGGTGGACGCCGACCGGAGAAGCAACCCCGACCTTCAGGAACACGCCCTGGCGGCGCTGGTCGCGACGGCACACGCGCGCGGCCCGATCCGGGTCAGACACGCCATCCGCACCGGCATCAGATACACCAACCCGCACAGCTCTGCCCTGACCCAGCTCCTGGAGAAACTGGGCAAACGGGGCGACGGCGAGCTGAAACAACCGCTGATGATGGATTTGCGGCCCCTGACCTTCCTGCCCGTGCAGCGCGCCATCGACGCCCTCGCGCGACTCGGTGAGTTGCCCTGCCTGCTGTCCACCCCCACCCACACCGGCTTCCAGGTGGCCTGGACGGTGTTCGCCAGGCGGGCACGTCGCTACCGGGAAGCGGACCTGGCGGTGCTCCCGACGGATGTCGCGGTGGCATTGGCCCGGTTGGACCGTGCGAAGGCACCCAAGGACCTGTCGGCGTTCGAGCAGCCCATCCACGGCGTGACGGCCGACCTTGCGACGGTGATCGCCCACTGGCGCGACCACCCGGCGCGGCCCGGCGAGCTGCGCAGCCTGGCCACACAGGGCGAGCAGAACCACATTCCCCCATCCAGGCTGCTGGAGGTCGACGGGGACGAACCCACGACCCACGAGCTGTTGGGCATCCGCAGCCATTGGAGCCTCCCCTATCAGCTGATATATGCCTACCAGGAGGACCCTTGGGTGTTCGTGACGCTGCCCGAACACCCGACACGCCCCGCGGGCCTGGTTATTTACGCCTCGAAAACATTCGCCCTGAGCATCTTCGAGCGGATCGCAACCACCGTCCCCCGGTTCGGGCCGGTGGCCTCCTTCGCCTCCTTGGCGCTGGCCTCGGACACGACGACAAAGGATCGCGACCGCGCCGCGGCCCTGATCCTCACGGCCTGGGACGAGGAACGCCTCACCGCCGACGATCTCGTCTCGGCCTGGCGCAGCCCGTGGCGCGGGATCCGGGAGTTCTCGGCGCCCCGGGTCACCGAAACCCTGAGACGCATCGCCGATGCGGGCGGCCTGGCCCTGACGTGGCCGCTGCTGACCGCCATGGCGGAGGAGATAGCGGGTCAGGAGAGGATCCCGGCCCCGGCCTCCACCGTGCTGGAGTCGCTGCTGCACTACCTTCCCGAGGTGCGGGCCGCGGACGTCCCCGTCGACCTGCCGAACGTCACGGCGCTGGCGAACCGGAATTCCCCCACCAAGGCCGTGAAGGTGGCGAAACTGATCGCATCAAGGCTGTGACCGGGCGCGTTCCCAGTCGGCAACCGGCCCCGGGACGACGGTGAACAGCGGATGCGGAAGCAGATCCGCGGGCTTGGGGAATCCTGCGACCCGCTCGGGTGAACGCTCCTTCAGTTTGGCGAGCAGATGGGAGGCCTCGACGTCGAGCTGCCCACGAGTGACGGTGAGCGTGAGCGCGCGATCGGATCTCACGATCCGGGTGACGTCGAATCGGTATCCCCGGCGTCCCGCCTCGTCCGCGAGTCCCTGCAGGTAGAAACCGATCCCGGCCAGCGGGTCGTCGAGGGCGCGGAACCTGGTGAGTTGTGGATGCCGGGTGTAACCGACGGTTTTCCCGGCCAGGACCTTCTGCGCCAGCAACGACTCCCGCCAGCAGGCGACCAGCCCCTGCCTGTCGAGGTATTCCGGATGCAACGACCAGATTCTCACCAGACCTCCCGGATGGTTCAGCAGGATCCAACAGATACCACGGATCGGCGGTCGGCGGTGTTGCCCGCTGCCCTCCCGGCCGCTCCACTGCTGGAATCATGGAGTGGAATCGGACCCACGAAACCCGCCGCCCAGAGGACAGGAGCCCACCATGACAGACCGGGACCTCACCCCGGAGGAGACCGACCTCGTCCGGATGACCAAGGAGGCCACCAGCCTTGGGCACCTCACCGAGCAGCTGGAATCAATGGACCCCGAGGAGCGGGCGGCGAGGTCGCGGGTGTTGAAGAAGGGCCGTCACGCCATCAAGACAGCGTTGCTCGACAAATGGCAGATCCCCGATGCACGCCTGATGCTGATCACCGCCGCGCTGGGCAGCACCCCCGCCCAGACCGCCGCGGCGTTCGGTTTCTCGACGGTCACATCCTTGGAGGACGAAGACACCATCGACGAGGCGGTTGCCCTGCTCGCCGGTCGGGGCGCCAGCTGGGTGGAGAAGCTCGTGGCGGCCCTGCTGAGGAAACGCAACCAACTCTGGCGGATCAGCCATTTCGTCAGCCCCTTGTGCGTCGCCCTGGACCTGCCGCTGCCAGGGGCGGACCACACCAACTACTGGACGGGCTGGTCCAGCAACAACTCCGATCCCACCCCCGGCAGGCGCTGGCAGGAACACTTCCTGCAGGCCTGCGAATCCCCGAACGCCCTCACCTTTCCCGGCCTCGGCAGGGACGAGTCCGGCATCCGCGAGAAGGCGAAGGCCCTGCGGGAACGGGAACCCACGAACGACCCCGCCCTGCTGGACGCGCTGCTCCGGGTCGTCGAACGCGGCGACCGCCCCACCGCCCAGCAGGCCGTCGTGCACTGGCTGCGGGCGCTGGACCTGGAGGGCCTGCTCGCCGCGGAGCGGACCCGCCTGTTGGCGGGCCTGCCGAACGCCGACAAAACCGTAGTGAAACTCTTCACCGGGTGTCTGCTGGCCGAGGGGCTCGGCGACGACGACCTGACCGCCCTGGCCCTTGACGTCCTGGTCCGCAAGGAGAAGGGCGTCAAACGCGACGTCCTGAAAGCCCTCCGCGGGTTGGGGACGCCGTCGCAGGATCTCGTCGGGACCGTCGAGGCGCTGGTCGTCGACGCGGATGCCACCACCGCCGAGCTGGCCCGGGAACTCCTGAACCACTGGAACGCCGCCCCGCCCGAGGAGGAGCCGCTCGGGTTGTGGCTGGAGCCGTCGCTGCCGGAACCGGAGCCTCTCCCCGAATTCGCCGACGACGCCCTGGTCCTCGACGAACCCGCCCTGCTGGCGCTGCTCACCGACATCGACACCCGCTGGTGGTTGAGCGCCTTCCGTTACGAGCGTCTCCTCGCGACCCTCGTCGCCACCGCCCACGCAGGTGATCCCGAGTATCTGGTCCGGCTGATCAGGCGGAACGTGTCGCCGGATGACTGGTGTGGTTTCCTGACCCGGCTGGTCGTGTGCCTGGGTGACGGTACCATTGTCCCGGGCCGGGGCGTCCGGCCCGCCGCATCGCGGGGAGGTCCCCTGTCCTTCCTCACGGCGCAGCGGGCCCGCGACGTCCTCGGCCTGCTTGGTGAACTGCCCTGCCTGTTGTCCACCCCCACCCACGAGGGGTTCCGCATCGCCTGGGAGGTCTTCCGGAAGCGGGTGGGCAGGTTCCGGGAGGCCGGGGTGGAGTTGGTTCCCACCGATGTCGCCGTGGCCCTGGCCCGTCTTGACCGCACCTGCGCCCCGCGGGATGTCTCCGACTTCGATCTGCCCATCCGCGGCGTCGAGGTCCGCCTGTCCGAGGTGCTCACCCTGTGGCGCGACGCCGAACCCCGTCCCGGCGCGCTCCGGCTCAGCCTGCCATCCGAGGGCGATCGTCCGCACCTGAACCGTCCCGTCTGGAGGCTGATCGCCGACGGCGATGTGCCCTGCACTTTCGAACCGCTCGGTCTGCGCAACGCCTGGGCGGACCAATTCCACCCGGATCGCAGCTTCGACTGGGAGGTGGTGCGGGACCTGCCCGAGGCCTGGCCGGAACCGGACCCCAACGCGGTGATCCGCATCGAGTCGATGGGGGACGACGGCACCGAGGTTCGCGTCCGGCCCCGCGGCTCAACCATCTACATCTCGGATTCCGAGGCCACCCTGACGCTGCTCCCGGAGCACCCGACCCGCCCCGCGGCGCTGGTCCTGCAGGACCTCGGGAATTACTCTCCCACCAAAGCGGTTGACGGTTTCCTCCCGATCGCGAGGGTGGCGGAGCGGTTCGGGCCGGTGTTGTCGTTCGTCACCCTAGCCGTGATCTCGGGGGCGGCACTGAAGGACCGTGACCGCGTCGCCGAGGCCCTCCTGACCGCCTGGGACGAGGGCCGCCTGCGCCCCGGCGACCTCGTCGACGCCTGGCGGAGCCCCTGGTGGGACGACCTCAACGACACGTCGTGGACGCGACGCGAAACCTGGCCCCATTCGCCCGCGAAAACGGTGACGATCCTGTGCACCGTCGCCGACGCCGGCGGTCTGGCCCTGGCCTGGCCGTTGCTGGCGGCAATCGCGGAGGAACTCGCGGGGCAGCGGAAAACCACGGCAGCGACAGGAACGGCACTGGAGGCGGTGCTGCGTTACCTCCCGGAGGTGCAGGCGGCGGGGGTCGCCGTCGACCTGCCGAACGTCACGTCACTGGCCGCCCGGAAAGGCAACAGCAAGGCGGTGACGGTCGCGAAGCGGATCGTCGGGTTTCAAGGTTCCTGAAGAAACTGGCCTCCCGGTTCGGCGGTGACCTTGGTTTCTCCCCACGCACCTTCGCCGAGAAACTCATCGGGGCAAGTTTCGCCGAGCTCGAGAAGTTCGCGATGGGTGTTCGTCGCAGAGCCGTGTAGGGTCTGGGGCACAACGACAGGCTCAGAGGCCCGGCCCGCGATTCCGTGATCTGAAGTCAGCCTTCGACGCCAAACGGGTTGAAGGATTCGAGTTCCTCTCAGAATGGACTGGCGAGGAAACCAACCCCGATGACGACTTTCACCGGTTGGCTCCTCACAGGGGACCCGAGGACCACATCCGAGAAACCGGTTTGGCCGCTGTGGCGATCGGATCGGAGTTGGTAGGTGAGCATGCACACCTTGACATGTCGAGGGACCTTGGGACGCTACCGGTGTGGGGACGCCGAGCCTGCTTCGCTCACGATTCTCCGAGATACTGATCCCATGCTTCAGATCGGACAGCCAGACGAGGTTGCGGATGCTCCCACCTCTGGCCTGCACTCCACAGCCTCGGACCCGTTCGGCACAAAGGCCACTCCTGATGTGAAACTTCGGTCTCTGGCACCGCGGTACGAGCAGAGCCAGCATGAGTCGTACGTCCGCCATCTGGAGTCTGCTGTTGAGGACCCCAAAAACAAGAACATCGCACTCACTGGTCGATATGGGACAGGCAAATCAAGCATCCTCGACGAGTTCTTGGAGCGGCAGTCAAACAAAGGACAGAAGACGCTCCGGATCAGCATCAACACGCTTGGACCCGATGGCGATAAAGACCTTACGAACCGCATTCAGAAAGAGTTGGTCAAGCAACTCGTCTATCGAGCTGCTCCTGGTGAGGTCAAACGATCTCGGTTTGCTCGTAGCAAGAAACCGAGCCGGTATAGGTCGCTTTTGGACGCCGGCGTGTCGAGCGTTATCGTTTGCGGCTTGCTGTGGTTCTTCGGGGTGCGACCAAACCCGGATGTCCTCGGGGATATCCACCCGGTGTTCCCTATGGTCGCGTTCATGGTGCTGGTGGCGGCTGCCTTCTGGGCTGCCCGGCGGCTCGTCGGCAACCGCTTGGTGTCGCAGTTCTCGACCGGAGGTGCATCGATCTCGTTTGCGGACCCACCTGATTCGTATTTCGACGAATACCTTGATGAACTCGTGGCCTTCTTTGAAGCCACGCAACCTGACGTAGTTGTTTTCGAGGATCTGGATAGGTTTGATGACCCACGGATCTTCGATTCGCTGCGTGAACTAAATACCCTGATCAACGCATCTGCCGCCTGGAAGGACAAGGAACACCCTTTACGGTTCGTCTACGCCATCAAGGACAGTCTCTTCGAGAAGCTCGGCAGTGAGACGCGTTTCGAGGAGCCACCTGGGGATCCCGTTCAGGAGGAGAGCAAAAAGGGAGTCACCGAGTCGAACTCTTTGTCTCAACGTGATGCTGTCGAGGCAGAGGTGGAGCGCGCGAATCGGACGAAGTTCTTTGAGATCGTCATCCCCGTCGTTCCGTTCTTGTCCCACAACAATGCACGGGACTTGCTGAGTGCTGCTGTGGCGGAGTTGAACATGCCGGAGGAGACGAGGATCAGTCGGGGCTTGCTCGATCTTGTTGCCCGGCATGTCACGGACATGCGCCTCATGATCAACATCTGCAATGAGTTCGCTGTCTTCGCCGAGCGGCTCCTGTGGATCCCGGCCCAGGATCGCGCACCCGGCATGACCGCGGACAATCTGTTCGCCATTGTCGTGTACAAGAACTTCCACCTGACCGATTTCGAAAAACTACCTCGCCGAGCCAGCGACCTGGATGCTCTCGAAAGAGTACGTCGACGCCTGATCCGCGACGAGATCGCGAAACTCCAGCAGAAGCGAAGCGATGCGGCACTCAACGAAAGGCATCTGAACCAACAGGAGAAGCTCGCCCACGCTCTTGGTAATCGCCTGCAAACACTGCTCAAAGCTACTGGAAAATCCATCAGCTCTATCACGGTCGGGAACCAGTCATTCGGCCCCGAATCAGTCCAAGAAGTTTTCTTTTGGAAGACTGTGGCCAAAAATCAGAATGCGTCGGTTGACCTGCATACCTATTCAGGCTACTACATTCAGCTCTCCTTCGCCGACTTGTCGGTTCTCTTCTCCGAATGCGCCGAACCTTACCGGTGGTCTGATCAGGCCGCGGAAGAGCTTTCCGAGCAGCGCTCAATCATCGACAAAGAAGTGACTTGGCTTCGCGGTGCGAATTTCCAGGATCTGGTCAATGAATCGCGTTATCGGGTCAATAATAAGCCTTTCGAGGGTCATCTAGCTAGGATTCTGAAATCCGAGTTGGCACGTGACCTCGTGCGACGCGGATTCGTGGATCGATACTACGCGGAGTACTCAGCAGCCTTCTATGGCAGTTTCCTCGGCGTTGATGTGGCGAACTTTTTTCGTAACAGTGTTTGGCCGAACGAGATGGACATCTACGCCCAATTCACAACCAATAATGCGGTGCTCAACATTATTGAACAAGCGCCGACTGACTTCACCAGTTCCCGTAGTGTCCTCAACATTCAGATCATTGACCACCTGCTCGATCGTCTGCCAGCGCGAGCCGAGGAAGTCGTGGCCTTCATCGCAACCAATCAAAGTGAAGACATCCGCGCCTTCTTGGAGGCGTACTTCAATGACTCAAGCTCCCTCAAAGTCAAGCTAATCGCTGCCTTGGCTCGGTATCCTTGGTCCGGAGTGTTCGATCACTTGGCGCTTCCCGGAGCGGTCAGCGATGAGGGCATGAGGACGGAGCTTCTCGATGCGGCGTTACTGGCAGCGCACGACACGGAGCGTTACACGCTGAGCGAAGAAGCACGTGCCCTGATCGTCGACCGGCACGCAAGCCTGACGGCGTTCACCCAGGAGCATGATGCGGCCAGGGTGGCTGTGGTTTGGTCATTCGCTCAGCGCTCGGATCTGACTGTCCCTTCGCTCTCCCCCTTGTCCGACGGCATTCGAACCGCGCTGGTGAAGGAGGGCGCGTACACCCTCGCCCTTTCCAACCTGCGGACCGCGCTTCATCTCGAGGAGACGGCTCCACCAACGCTGGATCGCATCCTCAAGGATGAGGATGTCTGGCTGCGATGCCGAAATGACATCGACACCTACCTCGATGCCGTAACGGGTGACCGTTCCATGGACTGGGCCGTGGACAGCGCTTCAACCTTGGCAAGCATTATTTCCGAGCAGTCCAGCGAGTGGAACAAATCACAAATTCAATCCTTACTGACCTTGGCTAGTCCCAAGGCTTCACTCCCCGATCTTTCCGCCGCGCCTCAAACCACGTGGACGTCAATCGCGGAATCACAAAGGTTTGTTCCAAACGTGACAAACCTCGATTCCTACTCAAAAGAATTTGGCGTAGACGACCCCTTGGCAAAGATTCTGGTCGGAGAGTCAGGCAAACCTATCGAAATCTCGGGCATTGATGAAGCCTCCGCTGTTTCCCTCCACGACCTGACAGTCACGATCCTAAACGCGTCCAGCAGCTTGAAGGCTGAGGATCGTGTTCAGCTTGCGCTTCAGCTGAATCCGCAACGACCATTGGATTCCTCGTCCGTGACGGAGATTCAACCATCCGGGGATGATCTTCTGGCTCACGCTCTCGAATCTGGGCTCCTTCCGGATACCGCTGACACCTTCACCCACTTCCTCACAGGCGGATGGGCGTCGGTATCCGCCGCCTTCAAGGTCTCAACCTCAGCGGAAAGTTTCCTCACGCCATCCTTCATTGCAGGGCATGTGCATGAGCTTCTCGCCGATCCACAGGTTCCCGATTCGCTCAAAGTACGTGTGATTCAGGATCTTGAATCCTATGCCGCCGACGCCGATACAGAGAGCGCTGTCCTTTCCGCTGCCGCAGCCTTCGCCCACGCCAAGCAGATCCGCTTGAAACCTGCCTGCGTACGGATGGTTGCATCCTATTCGGCAGTACCAGAGCAAATCCTCTGGCAACTGGCCACCCCGGAAGATGAGATGAGTGGAGAAGAAATCAAGTACATCCTTGGCTCACTCGGTGGCGAGTACGGCGGCTTCAACGGCGAGACCAGCCATGAATTCGATGTTCCCGTGACAGCCTCAACGAAATCGGTGCTAGACCGTCTCAAGCGTGACGAACTCATTGAACTGCCCAGCGGAGGACCGAGGGGCAGGCAGAAGGTGCGTATTCTCTGATGCCCGCCAATCTCGCTCTCGCGCCACCACACTTCAGCTCGACGGACAACGAGGCTTACTACATAGGGGGGGTTTCGACCTTCCCCAGCTGATGCTTTAGCCCAAGGGGATGCAAAACGGCTTACCCGGTTTGAGATAATTCAAGGTATCGAACAAAACCTCAGGTGAAATGCAAGTTGTTGTCGGGGCATGGATGACGCCCGGCGTCTCAAGGAGAATGAGCGCATTCGTTACGGGCTCGTCGTCTCCGTCAAAACAGCGGTTGAGACCTCCACCACCATTCACGCCGAGGTGCGCGAAGCACTCCGACTGCAGCAGCGGCAGCCCACCCGGGTGCGCGCCCGGGCGTGAGGATGGTCGCATTGTCACCCACCACCGATAGGTTCACCCCATGACCTGGGATGCTGACAAGTTCACAGAGCTGATCATGGAGCCGGATTCGATCTCCGATCTTCTCGCGCGGCTCACCGCCCTTCCCGAGGCCGACCGTACCTCCACGCGCCGGGCTTTCGGGAAGGCCCTGCCCGAGCTGCGCCAGAGGCTGCGCACCCCGCAGACGTGCGAACGCTTCTCGCTGCTCGCGGCCACCCTCGACTGCTCCGTCACGCAGACCCTCGCGACTTTCACCCCGTGGTCGATGACCCTCCTGGCCCGCGACGAGGCGGCCCACGACCACGTCTTGACCCGGTTCCTGGCGCGCGGCCGCGACTGGACCGGCCGGTTCGTCACCGCCGTGATGAAACGACGGCCCATCGCCCGGGTTGCCGTTGCGCTGGTCGACCCGCTCGTCACCGCCCACGAACTGCCCCTTCCCACCGACGCCGGCTACCTGGAGGACTGGTTGAAGCGCTGCTTCCTGCCCCGCCCCGGGGTGCGGTGGACGGAACAGTTCCTGATCGCCTGCACCGCCCAGAACGCGTTCCGGTTCCAAACCGACTTCTGGGCCGATGAGGCCAGGGCCGGCGACGTCCGCGCCCGCGTCGCGCAGCTCCGCGACCTCGGCGAGTTCGACGACGCGACGGTGAGCAGGGCGTTGATCCAGATCCTTGAGCGCGGCGACAACCGCAACGCGCAGCGCGGCGCCCTGGACTGGCTCGTCGGGCTGGGCCTGGCCCCGCAGCTCTGGGAGGAACGCGCCCGCCTGATCGCCGCCCTCCCCTCCGTCCAACCCAACGTCCTGGCCCGCGTCCTGGATGCGGTGATCCAGCCCGGGACCACACCCGGCGAACTGGCGGAGATCGCCGTCGCGGTGCTGCCCCGGCAGGAGAAACAACCCCACCGCGACGTGCTGCGGGCGTTGTCGCGGGTGGGATCCCCAACACCGGAGCTGCTGGAGACGGTTCGTTTCATCACATCCGGGCAGGATTCCGTCGCGGCCGGGCTGGCCCTTTCGCTGCTCGACGGCTGGGGCGAGTCGAAGCCCGAGGCCGAGGTCTCCGGTCTGTGGCACAACCCCTCCGGCCCGGATCCCGACCCGCTCCCGGAGTTCACCGATCAGGCCCTGGTGCTCGACGACCTCGCCTTCGCCGACCTGCTGACCAAGGTCCTGAGGTCCTACCAGGATGATGAGCACATCCTGGCGTGTTTCGTCGCGACGGCGCACGCCAGGGGTCGCGAGGTCGTGACGACGGCCTTCGAGAACCTGGGCAGGTTTGACACCAACACGCCGCTGCGGGAGGCGCTGGCCCGGTTCCTGGGACGCCCGGTGAACAAGTCGTGGCAGCTGGCGCGTGAATCCCGCTTGTCGCGGCTGGCGACCGCCCGGGTCTCGGCCGCGCTGGAGCGTCTCGGCGAACTGCCGTGCCTGCTCGCGACCCCTAGCCACAGCGCGTTGCGCATCTCCTGGGAGGTTTTCACCGACCGCGCCCGCCGGTACCGCGACGCGGGCCTGGAGCTGGGCGCCGTGGATATCGCGGCCGCCCTGACCCGGCTCGACGGCACCATCCCCGAGGACCTCACGGACCTCGACCAGCCCATCGGGGAGGTCGGGGTTTCGTTGGCCGAGGTGCTCGCCGCATGGCGCGACCACCCGGCACCACCCACCGAACTCGCCCCGGCCGAGAACGGGTCCTCGTTCCTTGAGGCCCGGATCTGCGGCGGAGAACCGCTCGCCTTCGAGTTGCTGGGGCTGCCGCCGACCGACCAGCCCACGGAACCGGCCACTCACTGGAGCAGCGCGGAGCACCCGTTCGCCCTCCAGCTGTTCCCCATGTTCCCGGCCGTCCCTGCGTTGCAGGCCCTGCAGGTGTTGACCGGCGCCAAGGGAAGCCAAGGGTGGCAGGCCCTGCGGGTGTTGCAGGGGTTCGTCGGAGCGGCCCGGTCGTTCGGATCGGTGCCGTCGCTGGCGGTCGTCGGGGTGTGCGCGCAGCTGCCTCCCGAATCCTGGGACGAGGCCGCCGTTTTGCTGATCGACGCCTGGAACGACGGCCGCCTGCTGCCCAGCGACCTCGCCGCGGCCTGGCGCAACCCATGGCGGACTCGCTTGAAAACCCCGCCCCACCGGCTGGTTAAAACCCTCAACCACGTCGCGGACACGGGTGGCCTGGCCCTCGTGTGGCCGCTGCTGGTGGAGGTGTGCGAGGAACTGGCGGGAATGAAACAGGTCCCCGCCTCCGCGCTCGGCCTGCTGGAGGCGGTGCTGCACCACCTCCCGGATGTGCGGGCCGCGGGAGTCACCGTCGACCTGCCGAACGTCGCGGCACTGGCCGCCCGGAAGGGCAACAGCAAGGCGGTGACAGTCGCGAGGCGGATCGTCGAAGCCACCCCGATGGTTCACCACACCGGACAGGAGATGCGGACAGTCCTGGAGGAGATTCCGCCTCCGGACGAGAAGTTCATCGCAGATGTCGCCGGGGCCGTGAACTTCGTGACCCACGGAAGAACAGGTCCGAAGGAAGGCGCACAATTCTGAACACGCAATCCCGCGACCGCCCCGCGCACAGGTTCGATACCGAGCACCTCCCCATGAAGCCGTGCTTGCATACTGCTAGCATAGTTTCATGACCACCCTGTACATTCGCGACGTGCCCGACGATGTGGCCGAGACGCTCAAGCAGCGTGCCGCTGCGCGGGGGCAGTCCTTGTCGGCCTATGTCGCCGCCGAACTCAAGCAGATCGCGTCGCGACCCACGAATGCGGAGATCATCGACCGGCTCCGCGCCATGGATCGCACATCCGGGCCCGGCCGCGAGGAGATCCTGGCCGAGATCGCGGCGAATCGCCGGTGATCGTCGTCGATGCCTCCGCCATGATAGAAGTTCTGGTAGGGGGTGACACCGACCCGGCGCTGCTCGATGAACTGACTGGCGACATCGCAGCCCCACACGTGCTGGACCTTGAGGTCCTGTCGGTACTGCGCGGCCTGACGTTGGCGGGAAAACTCGCCCCGGAGACCGCTGACCGGGCCCTGCAAGAGTACTTCCAGCTGAACATTCAGCGCCACAGCACGGCGCTGCTCGCCGAACGCATCTGGCAGCTCCGCTACCAGTTCACCGCCTATGACGCCAGCTACCTCGCCTTGGCCGAGGCGCTCGGTGTCCCCCTCATCACCTGTGACAAGAAACTGGCGCCACCGGGCCACCGGGCCGAGGTGAGACTTTTCCCCTCTGACACCGAATCGACGATGATCGCGGGTGGATTTGTCGCCCATCGCGGATAGGTTCATCCCATGACCTGGAACGCCGACACCCTGGCCGCTTTCCTTCTCGAATCGAAATCGTTCAAGGATCTCGTCGTGGCCCTCGACGATCTCACCGAGGCCGATCGTTCGGCGATCCGCAAAGCGATCGGCAAGGCCCTTCCCTCCCTGCGCCGACGTTTGGGGGAGGGCCGTAGAAGCGGACACCTGATTCTGCTGACGGCGGCGGTCGGCGCCACCCCCGCGCAATGCGCCACGGTTTTCTCCCCCTGGGACATCTGGAAGCTGATGCGGTTGCCCATCACCCGCGACCGATTGCTCTCCTGGCTGGCCGGCAACGGTCCGGAATGGGCCGGCGACCTCATCGCACGCCTGCTGAAACGCCGCGACGGAGCCGAAACCTACGCCGAACTGATCGACGAACTCGTCCTCGCCCTCGACCTCCCGATTCCCGACGACCCCGGGTTCCTGACGGGATGGGCGACGGAAGACAACACTGTCCCCAGACCGGGACGCCGCTGGGAGGAACACTTCATCGCCGCCTGCGCCGCCCCGAACGCCCTCGGCCAGTACCTCGTCGCCGATCAACGTCCCCAGGTCCAGGCCCGGATCCAGGAGGCCGTCGCGGACCTGCGGGTGACCGAACCCACCGACGACGAGGCCCTGCTGCTGGCTCTCCTCCAGGTGTTCGAACGCGGCGACAACCGCCCCTCACAGCAGTTCGCCCTGATCCAGATCGCAGGTCTGGGCCTGATCCCTCTGCTCACGAAACATCTCGACCGCTTCCTGGCGGCCCTGCCGAACGCCGATCCCGTCGTCGTGAAATTCGCGGTCGAACAGCTGCTGCCCCTCGGCCTGGGCGAGGACCACCTGACCACACTGGCCCTGGACGTGCTGGCCCGCAAGGAGAAGGGAGTCAAACGCACCGTCCTCAAGGCGCTGCGCTCAGTGAACGACCCGTCGCAGGACCTGGTGGAGATGCTCACCGCAACCACCACCGGCTCCGACTCCACCGCCGCCGGACTGGCCCGGGAACTCCTCGACGGCTGGGGAACGGCCACCGGCCCGGCCGAGTCGTTGGGGTTGTGGCGCGACCCGCTCGGCATCCCTCCCGAGCCCCTCGACGATCTGGACCGGCTCCTGGACGAGGTGGAGTTCGACGAACTGATCCACCGGCTGGAGAGCAAAGCCACGGGGAGCTGGGTGTCCGTTGAGGACCACGAACGCAGCTTGGCGGCGCTGGTCGCGCTGGGGTGGGCCGAGGGACGCGACGCCGTCGTCGAGACGCTGCACGACAAGCTGAACCACGACCCGAACACATATGAGATGTGGAAGCAGCTGATGCAGCGCTGGCTGCAGCGGGTGGCCGGCCGGAAGGAACGCGGCAGGTCACCCCGGGGTGCGGCACTCACGCGGGTCGCGATTCGGCGCTGCAACGACGTCCTGGATGCTGTTGGACGGGTGCCGTGTCTGCTTTCCACCCCCACCCACGAGAACAACCGGGTCTCCTGGGAGAAGTTCCGGGACCGGCTGCGCCGCTACGCCGAGAAGGACGTGGACGTGCTGCCGATCGACCTGTTCGTCGCCCTGGGGCGGATCGACCGCTCCGAGGCCGCGCCCTGCACCCTGCCGGGCCGCGTCGCCGGGGGACGAACCGTGCAGGAGGTCGTTGATATCTGGCTGAGCACCCCCGCCGAACCGGGCCGGATGAGTTTTGTTCCCCCCAGCGTCTTCGGGAACGAACAGAGCAACCAAGCCTGCCGCAGGGTGCGCATGGAAGGCGACGAACCCGTGGTCGCGAAGATCCTCAAGGTCGCGGGACCGTGGGACAGGGCGCGCCGAGCACCGGATCGCAGCGGGGAACACGAAATCGGCAGCACCCTGCTCCCGGCGCACCCCATATGGGCGGCCACTGCCGCCCAGGTGAACCTGCCCTTCGGCAGCAGCTCCGCCTGGGAGATCACCGAGGCGGTCGCCTCCGTGTTTCACGTGGACCCGGTCATGGCTCTCCTCGTCCTCGTCTTCACGAGCGAGGCCTCTCCTCAGGGTCGCGACGAGATCGCGGGGGCGCTGCTGACGGCGTGGGACGAGTCCCGGCTGGACCCGGAGGTGCTCGTCGCGGCCTGGGAAAGTCCTTGGCGTCAGGAGTGGCGCGACGACATCGCGCCTGTGAAGGTGGCATCCATGCTCACGAGCATCTCGGAGGCCGGTGGCCTGGCCCTGGCGTGGCCACTGCTGACGAGGATCGCGGAGGAGCTGGCGGGGGCGGAGAAGCTCCCCACCGGGGTCGCGACCGTCCTGGAATCGGTGCTCCATCTCCTGCCGGAAGTACCCGGGAAACCGGACCTGCCCAACGTCGCGGCGCTGGCCGCACGGAAGGGCAGCAGCAAGGCGGTGAAGGTGGCGCGTCAGATGGTCGCCGCCGACTGATCCGCAGGGAAGCCCCGGTTCTGCAACACTCGTCGAGATGAGCAGGTCACACGGCGTCACGAGTCCGAAGCTGATCAATGGGGTTGCTTCAGCTAGCTTGACGCCGACTGTGGTGGTGCAAAGCACACCGCGCGAAAAGACATGTGGCCTTGGCCTTGCTCGGTTAATCGTTGGGTGTGGAGACGAAAACGGGATCAATGAAGCGGGCGACGAGGGTGATCTGATCGTCGAGCTGGGCTTCGCAGACCTCTTCGAGGTGCTCTTTGCGCCGCCAAGCGGCCCACTTAGCCTGTTCGATGGCGCCATGGCCCTTCAAATGAGGGCTGACAGGTTCGAGGGTCACGCCACGGTAGCGGGCGACTGCTTCGGCGGATCGTCGCAGCTTGTAAGGGTCGAAGCCCTGACGGCAGAGTTGGACGATGTCGACGTAGTCGCGCCATCTGGTGCTGGTGATGCCGCGTTCCAGGATGGTGATGGCCTTCTCGGCGATGGTTGTCTCGGCCGCGTATCCCAGTAGCTGTAATGGCTCACCGAGTACTCGGTCGATTGAAACGATGCAGGGTTCTGGAATGATGGGATCTCCTGTGGAGACATCCCATGTCGAGGTGCCCCTCCACGGTCCGATGGACGCTTTCATGCGTATCCGATAACCGGGGTAGTCGGCGTGTTCTCGAATCTCCTGGATGCTGATGCTGTTGATGTCGAAGGTTACGCCGTCGTCGGATGGCACCTCGGCGAGTTGGGTCACGACGAATGTGAGGTGTTCGGGAGTGACGTCGGCGTTGATCGCGTTCGCGTCGATGTCCTTGGTGGGACGACGAACGCCGTACGCAGCAAGCAGGATTCCGCCCTTGAGCACGAAGTCATCCCCGTGCTCGCTGCGGACGAGGCGGTCCAGGAAGGATTCGAGTAGGTGTCGAACCAGGTATTCCTGAGTGGGTGCCGGCCCTCCGGTTCTGCTCGCCGTGGATCGAGCCTTGGACTGGAGGATAGTGAAGACTTCTTCGCCTCGCGTCATGACAGCGTCTCCAGGGCGTGAAGCAGCGGAGTCTTGGCTCGAGGGAGCTGCAGGGCGATCCGCATCAGGGTGTTGGGTTTCCCGCCGCGGCGCAGCCATTCCTTTAGGGCGTCTCGTGCGGTCTCGTAGCCGAGCTGGCCGCGCAGGCGGAACGCGTCCGCGATGCAGCGTTCGGGGGAGTAGAGCCCGATCGACAGGTCCGTGCCGTCGATGGGGATCTCATCGCGACCGAGGTCGAAGGTGGCGGCATCAAACTGGTGCCAGGTGATCGCGTGCTCGGTTGCGGGAGAGCGTCCGCCGCGGGGGATCGCGACATCGAGAGTGTCGGGAATGGCGTCAGTCAAGTCATGGTGGGCGAGCGCAGAAGTGAGGCAGATCGTCGCATCGGATCGCCGGGTCGCGGCTTCGACCAGGCCCCAGTCCACGGCTGGCGCATCTGCGGGGAGGTAGATGCCGCGTGCGACCCGAGTCAGGCCGCCAGCCCAGGCCGCCCGGTAGAGGCCGGTGCGGGACAGTCCAGCGCGGTCAGCGGTTGACGGGGTGATCGGTGTCACGTTCTCACCTCAACTCGGGCGGCATGAAATGTCTACAGGTAATAGTAGCTGATTACGTTTCGTCCCGCTCTGGTGTCGAAGTGAAGCGAATCAAAACGCCCCTGTGAGTTGACAGGGCGGTTTTGGTTCTGGGGCGTGACTCGTCTGGACTGTTGGTGCTGATGGGCCGAGATGTAGGTTGTGGGCCCGCCGGGTGACGCGGTGTCAGTCCATTCGCCCTCGCAGGTCAGCGCCTCCATCTCAACACGAAAAACCCCTTTCGGACGCCGAAAACCGCGTTGAGTGCTGCATAACCGGGGAGTCGCGGGCGGAGTGTCCTCAGAAGTCGAAGTCGAAATCGATTCCGTCCAGGAAATCCCCCAGATCGAAGCCGTCGAACAGACCGCCGATGCCGTCGAACAGGCCATCAGCGCCGTCGAGGAGGTCCAGGGTGAACATCTGGAACACCAGCTCCCCCGCCACGTCGGCGCCGATGTCGATCCAGTCGATGTCCCAGTCGACGTTTCGTTCGATGGCGAGTTCGCGGAAGATCTTGACCCAGTGGTCGGCGACCCCGAAAACCATCGCGTAGGGCAGGTAGCGGCTGAAGGTGTTCTCCGCCTCCTCGAAGCGGATCTGCCCGGCCTCGGCGGTCGCGAGGTACTGCTTGAAACCGAGGGCCTGGATGCGCGTGGCCGTGCCCGCGCCGGTGCGGGGCACGCGACGTCTCGACCCGAAGGCGGCGACGACACCCGAAGCGACGAACAGGGCTGCGGCCGGTATGCCCATGGTGTCCCCTCCGGCGATCACCAGCGCGGCGACACCCGCCGCCATCCCGGCCACCAGGCCCCAGAACCTGTGCCCTCGGCCGCCCGGGTTCGGGTTCTGCCGGTACCAGCCACGGCGGCTGGTCTCCTCGTAGATGTCGGCGGTGAGCTGCCGGAACACCTTCTTGTGTCTGCGCACCAGCTCCGACATCCGAATCGCCTGCCCCCGCGGGAAGGCCCTCTCCAGGAACGTCCTCTCGTAGCGCATCAGGCTGGAGCGGGATTTTTTGCAGGGGTGCAGCAACCAGTCCTTCCCGCGTCGCCTGCCCTTGCCGTCGTCGACCACCTTGATGCGCAGGAATCCGCGGGAGGCGAGGTCGACGATGGTCGCGGTGAGGTCGCGGGAGTCCACCATCCCGTCGATGACCATCCCGATCAGCCCCGGAGTGACGTCGCGCGGCGGGGTGAAGGCGACGGGGAAGGGGCCCTTGTACTCGGTGGATCGGAGCCGTTTGGTGGGGGTTGCCTTCCGTTCCTTCCGCGGCGGCAGGACACCGGGCGTCAGGCCGTCGTAGATCTCGTCGTGCGAGGCGAGGATCCGCTTGAGAAGCAGTCTCGCCGACCCCAGGAACACGACCACCGCCACGGCGAGCACAAACCATCCCATGGAAGAAGTCTCCCGCATCAGTAAGGTCACTGGCAGTATTTGGTCTTGAACAGGGCCCCGACCCGTACGAGGAGCACCATGACCGACCCCAGGGCAGCGCAGACCGAGCTCGTCGCCCGGCTCCATGGGATCCTGGCCGACGAACCCACCACCCGCGTGATCCCGATGTTCGGGTCGCGTGCCTTCATGGTGCGCGACAAGATGGTGTGCTGCGCTCTCAAGGGCGGGCACCTGCTGGCGCACGTCGATCCCGACGACGACGCGACCCTTTCCGGGGAACCCGGCGCCTCCCCCGCCGAAATGGGCCCGGGACGTGAGATGGGGCCCGGCTGGATCCAGGTGTCGGCGGAGGTGATCACCGACGACGACCGCCTGCGTTTCTGGGTCGATTCCTGCATGGCGTTCAACCGCACCCAAACACTGGGTTCGAAACAGCCGTGACCACTCCTCGACTCCGGTCGATCGGGTCTTCTACACTCGTTGCCACGGCGTGTAGCTCAGCAGTAGAGCACCGGGCTATGGACCCGGAAGGCGCAGGGGCAGCACCTGCCACGCCGGCCAGGTTCGTGTCGCCGCCCGGAGGGACATCGTGAGTCAGTACGTCCACCACCAGCTCCTGCGGGCGATGCGCACCGCCGCCGACCATCCCGACCCGGCCGTCCGGGAAGCCGCCCTGGAGCGGGTGGAACGCTGGCGGCAGGTGATCGACGGCATGACGGATGGCGCCCTGAGGATCGGCAGTCGCAGGCCGCTCGCCGGGCTTCCCGCCTGGGTGACCCTCAGGGTGGTGCGGGGCGGGTTCGCCACCGGCAAAGCAGCCGCTGCCATCCCGCCGGCCATAGACGAGAGGCTCCGCGCCCAACGGCTCGGCATCGAGGCCACCCGCCAGGCGATCTTCGAGTCGTGGCTGACCCCAGAAGGCCTGGCCGAGCTGGAGGTCCTGCTGGAAACCGGCGCCTACAACGTCGGTTTCCCGGAGCACGCCGTCCTCCTGAGCGTCGCTGCCCTGCTGAGGCACGGCGCCAGCGACTCCGTTCGCGCGCTGCTCGACGAGGTTTCGCCGCTGGCCGGGTCGCTGCGGTTCTCGCCGTACCCGGGTGCGCCATCCCCCCTGCGACCGGGCCAGGTGTCGCGGTGGACGGCCCGGCAGGTCGCGGGTGCCCTGGAAAAGGCCCGCGTCAATCCGCGGGTCGCGGCGGAACGCGAGGCCCTGACCGTCTGGCTGCCGCTGACCGACAAGGTGGTGGCGTTCTGGGCGGGCATCGTCGAGGCACCCGCCTTCGACGAGGGCCACATCGACGAGGCCCGTGCGCTGGTCGCCGACTACGAAAGGGCGGCGCAGCAGCACATCCACTGCCGCAAGTACCGCCGACCGGGTGAGAACCTGCCGATCCTGATCGACGCGCTGCGGCAGGCGATCGACGGGCAAGGAGCGTGGCCGCCCGGGCGGGTGAGGCACGTCCTGTCGCGGATCGAGGCGAAGCGGGGCCTGCCCGGTAGCAAGCGATCCGACGACCTGCGCGCCCGGCAGGCGGTGGCGGCCTCCCGTCCCCTGCATGCCGAGGTGGCGGTGGTTGTCGCGGAGCGGGTGGCGCAGCTGCGCGGGGACGTCGGCCTGACCGATTTTCCCGCCGCCTCCGCACCGATCTCCGACGACGAGGCCACCGACCTGGTGCCCGCCGGCACCCCGCTGCCGGCGTCGGTGCTGCGCACCCTGCGGCTGGGTTTCGTCTCGGATCTGGAGGAGCTGATCGAACTCGGTGTGGTGCCGTCGGCGGAGGTGCTGGCGTCGCTGGTTCCGCAGCTCACCTCCGGACAGGTGGCCTCCTCGGCGGATGACCCGCTGGTCGGCGCGCTGCTCGCCGCCACCTATCGGGCTTTCCGGCAGCGCCGGAGTCTGCTGCTGCTCAACCTGGAACGGCAGGTGCGGTTCAAGGAGCTGCCGTGGGTGGCGGCCCTCCAGGGACTCACGGCCGGCGGCCCCCTCGACGACCCTCTGGTGCTGGCGCGGCGGCTCGGATCTGTGGTGTTGGACGCGTTCCCGGGAACGATCCTGCCGAACGGGTTCATCCGGGAGTACGGCACCCTCCTCGACATGGCGCAGGTGCAGCTGCCGTTGACCGAGGAGCTGGCCGCCGACATCTTCATGGGACGGTTCTCGCCCAAGTTCCAGCAGGCCGCGAAGGTGGCGGCGGAACTGCTGCGCGGGTCGCTGTACGAGCGCTACTACGGCATCGACTACGCCGCCGTGCTGGGGCTGCCGGAACCGGACGGGCACGGGAATGTCGAGGAGTTCGACCGCATGGTCGCCGGGGATGTACCGGCGGGTAGAAGCGTCGCAGCGAACGGCCAGATCATCGAACGCCAGCAGATCCTCACCACCCACAACCTGGCGGTCCTGGTGAAGCTCGGCGTGCAGCCCGACCGGAGCTGGGCCGAGCTGGCGCACCACGCCGCGGGGAGGTCGTTCCAGCTGCTGGAACGCGCGAGGAACAGCCCTTGGCCGCTGCCGGCCATCAAGAACGCCGCCTACGCCTGGCGGCAGGCGGTGTTCTTCCTGTCCATCTGTGGCGACGACACCGCCGCCGAGGCCCTCCGTGACCTCCCCGGGGCAACCACCTGGCCCGCGACCCGGATCCTCGAGGACCTCACCCGCTGCCTCCAGGGCGAACCCGTGACCCCGTTCACTGGCTGGACCCAGGGCCCGCACTGGGTGCAGTCGACGGTCCCGGAAACCAACCCACCCCAAACCGGTTGATCCAAGCCCCGAGACCCAGTCCCACCTTCAAGCTGGTTGAGCCGGGCCGCGACGAAAGAGCAGCCCGTGTCGAAACCACCCTCAACACCCTAACTTCCCCCGAGGCCCCGTCTTCGGGTATGCTTGCCCGGTCTCGGGGCATTAACTCAATTGGTAGAGTGCCACCTTTGCAAGGTGGAAGTTAGGGGTTCGAGTCCCCTATGCTCCACAAACGATCTGCAGCGAATGACAATTTGCTCACCGCGGTCGGCTGTGTTCATCCGCGATCCAAACGCCAACCAGCGAGGCGCTTTGGTCATGGCAAAATTAATGAACTACCAACAAGCCTCACCAGCTAGGTGACTCATAGAATGTCGGACGAACATCGGTCCACTTGGCAGCATGAAAAGCGGCAAGCAAATCCGGATCTATGTCCGAACCCCCCGGTTCGGAACAAATGAAAAAGTCCCACAGCCCTTCAGCACGCCAAGCAACCCATCGCTGACAGGAGTACACTTCTCCAGAATCCCCTTCGCGTTTATAGGAAGCACCGGCAGCAAGCACCCCGTCAAGACTGAAGTTTCCAAGGGATACAACCTCACTGTACCCCCGCATGGGAACCGCCTCACGACTCATCCAAGCATCTCGATAAACCTCAGGATCAATCTTTCCTGTCTCATCAAAACCCACCAAACCCGAGTACTTTTGAAAATACTCGACACTCAACAAATGAACCGAGATTCCCTCTTTGTCACCCTTCTTGTAACTTTTACGGAGGACACGAGCCTCATATCCAGAATGCGGATAAACAAGATGCCACCCCTTGGGTGGTTCAATGATCACAGCTGGCCTACTGGGCGACGTCGTAACCGAATCAGTAGGATTGGGCGAAGGAGCCGACAAAACACACGCCCCCACACCCAGAAGAACAACCAGAACACCAACAGCCCCAAGAACCCTTCTCGCCTCTTTCAGGAATCTCACCCCGGCCTCCTTTCCCACATCCCACCCAAAACAAGATCCACGGAAAACCACCCATTCATAGCATTAAGGATCAACCGACCCATCCACCGCATCGTAGTCCGTGCCATCCTTCACCCACTTCTTGTAGTCGACGTATTGCCGCCCATCCATCTTCTCGAAGGGAACCATGGCATTTTGGCTCTTGTCAAAGAAACTGGAATTCCTCAGATTCGCATCATTGTTGAAATCGATTCCACCCACCAGTCCACATCTTCCGCCCTCGTCGCCGTTGACCCGCACACTCTACCACACTTAAAGGGACGCCGAGACATCTCAGAGCTTCCCGGACGGCGGAAAGTGACGCCCCAGAGCAGCTCGCATCCACCATCCCGCGCGGAGGTCACCTGCCCAAAGAGTGGCGTTTTGAAAGTTGATG
Organism: Arachnia sp.; assembly: GCF_057238465.1. Classification (NCBI taxonomy): domain Bacteria; kingdom Bacillati; phylum Actinomycetota; class Actinomycetes; order Propionibacteriales; family Propionibacteriaceae; genus Arachnia; species Arachnia sp. Next base: position 72,366 of record NZ_DBHHFZ010000007.1, on the reverse strand, counting down.
TTTTGAAGGGTTTGTCGTTTATATGCCACGCAGCCCTTTTTGCACAGGCCGATCCACACCCGCCGCTTTCCACTCGTTATGGCAAGTAGCCGACACGAAAACCGGAAAGCTGCCCTTAACCCTTGGTCACAGCGGGAGGACGCAGGGGTTCGAGTCCCCTATGGTCCACGAAAAATAGTCTGCAGCGAAGAAGCGCATTGGCTGGCCAGCAGAGGATACCAAGGCGATGGCTGGGATCGGCCTTTGGTGACCGATCCCAGCCTCAGACATCAAGCTTGGAATGACAGCCACGAAGCAATTCCCGCGGCTGTGACAACAACTTGAATTCCAAGCCAGATCAGAACCACCAACAGCCCTCGACGCCGGTGCGGCACGTCGCGTCGCGTCTGCAAAACCAGCACCAATGCCACCAGAGAGAGCCCCAGGGAAACGGGCAGCGCTGGGATCAGGGCGACAACGCTCAGGGCGAGAAGTATCCACACCCAGGTGAGAGAGGATGGCCCTCGGACATTCCGCTCCGCGATCTTGTGTTGCTGTGCCATTACCCCTCCTTGTGACGGTCTGTCTTATGTTTGTCCATGAATCATGCACTGACAAGCCAAGCGCTGGCACCGAGTTTCAGATGCTGGATCTTGTTGAACCGAACACCGAATCCCCTGAACAAGATGTTACCATGCCACGTCGTCTCGCAGACTCCGTGAAAGTTCTACGTCCAGCGACTGGTGTCATTACTCAGGTCAACCGCGACATTGAACTTGGCCCTAGGTGCGGCGCAGGACTTGGTGGCTACAGCCGGCCACCCTGCACTTGATAGATAAAACTCTGCGAGAGCTTGGTGATGGTGATTACAAAAATCGCCTGCTTGACTGAATACGAGGAAAGACGATCGAGGGTTGCATCCTCTTTTTCGCTGGCCGATTCATTCTCCACGCCATTGTCGATCGCGATCTTCGACAGCGCTCCGACCCGTTCAGGATTTGAACCACTGAGCGCTTCTTGCAGTTCTTTCCCAGCAGTACCATCCGAAACGGCCTGCTCAATCCACCCCCGCCGCATCGGTCGCAGCCAGCCGCTTGAGGTTCTCCTCGAATGCTTTTGCCCGGATCGAACAAACATGAAGGGTTGGTCACTCGCCGATCTGTGCCTTGTCGGCCGTATGGCCAAGGCGTGGGGGATCTCCGTCGTCACGCTTCACGACCCACCCCTCAGCGACCCCCTTCGACTCCCTGACGCCCACCCGCGTCGCGTTCCGCCAGCGCGGCGAGGGTGAGCAACTGTTTGCGCATCATCAGCAGGTCACCCCAGGCCAGCAGATACCTCAGGGGCTGTCCCAGTACCCGGCCGATGGGGGGCATCCACAACGCCGCGACCAGCTGGCTGCGAAACCCGGTGATCGTTTCGACGCGGTAGTGGAGGGTGATCGCACCGAAGATCCGGGTCGGACGACCGGCCTTCATCCGCAGCGTCAGCGACTCGCCATCGGTGAAGTCCGTCAGCTCGAAGATCGTCATGAACGACTGCCCCACCGCAAGATCGGTCAGCGACGGATCGGCCCGCCGCGGACTGCGTCGCCCGAAATTGTCCAGCCAGTCGTAAGAGTACGGAGCGCGACGTATCTGGCACAGCCACAGGAAACAGACCTCCCTCGGTGCTTCCACGGCGACGGCGCGAACCGCGAGTCGCGAGCCGGGCGCGACCTCCGGGGTTGGCAACCCCGCCGGTTCCACGGGCACACCCCACACCCACGGCAGCCCGTCACCACGCCCCATCGCACCCACCTTTCAAGTTACTGAACGGAGAATCAAATATTACAGGCCCCGCCCCGAGGCGACGGCGGAACCGGAGCTCAGGTCCTGGCAGAAACGGAACTGGGAGCCTGGCAAAAACGGAGTTCCTGACCCGGCAGTTCCGGAACTCGACCGGAAGCCATGACACGAAAGGCCTTGTCAAACGAGGATTATTCCCAACCGTCAGCAAGCACCACGGGGAGGCTTCCGCTGTGCTCCTCGAAGCACGGAAGCCTTCGGAGGCCCGCACGCTCCCGGCCCTGGACGACCTCCTCCACGAGGAGGTTCTCGTCCTCGAAAACAAACACCGCGGAAGCCCCACAACCGCTGCACGTCCGACAATAGAAGTGGGCATTCCCGGGGGCCGGTCCGATGCCGACCAGGGACAGCTTCCCACCCGGACCGGCTTCCACTACGGTTCAGGGATGAGCACAGAGAAGAACACCGGGTTCAAGTTCGGGGTCCTGCCCCGGATCGTGGTTGCCATTGCGCTGGGGATCCTGCTGGGATCGGTCCTGCCCACCTGGGCCACCCGGATCTTCGTCACCTTCAACGACATCTTCGGCCAGTTCCTGAGCTTCTCCATCCCGCTGATCATCGTCGGGTTGATCACCCCGGCCATCGGGGAGCTGGGGCGCGGCGCCGGAAAGTGGTTGGCGCTGACCGCAGGCCTCGCCTACGCCTCCACTCTCATCGCCGGGCTGATGGGGCTCGGCGCGTCCCTGATGGTGCTGCCCCGGGTGCTGCCCGCCGAGACCGGCGCCCTCGGCAACCCGGATGACGCCCTGCTCAAGCCCTACTTCTCCATCCAGATACCGCCGTTGTTCGGGGTCATGACCGCCCTCATCCTGGCCTTCGTCATCGGCGTGGCACTCACCACCATCAAAGGCAGGGCGCTGCGCACCGGATTCGAGGAGTTCCGAGACATCGTCAACCTCGTGATCTCCAAGATCATCATCCCGCTGCTGCCGATCTACATCTTCGGCATCTTCCTCAACATGACCCAGGGCGGCCAGGTGCTGCTCGTCATCGCCACCTTCCTGGGGGTGGTGGTGTTCGTGTTCATCCTCACCTGGATCATGCTGCTGCTCCAGTACCTCGTCGCCGGGGCCGCCACCGGACGCAACCCGTTCCGGATGCTGGGCACCATGCTGCCCGCCTACCTCACCGCACTGGGCACGTCGTCGTCAGCGGCGACGATTCCCGTCACGCTGCGGCAGTCGATCAAGTCGGGGACCTCGGAGCCGGTGGCGTCGTTCGCGATCCCGCTGTGCGCCACCATCCACCTGGCCGGTTCGACCATCAAGATCACCTGCTTCTCCCTGGCCGTGATGATGCTCTCGGGCATCCCCATCGACCCGGTGCTGATGATCGGGTTCATCTGCATGCTCGGCGTCATGATGGTGGCGGCCCCGGGAGTTCCCGGCGGCGCTATCGTCACCGCCGCGGGCCTGTTGCAGTCGATGCTCGGGTTCAACGAGGCGCAGGTCGGCCTGATGATCGCCACCTACATCGCCATCGACTCCTTCGGCACCGCCACCAACGTCACCGGCGACGGGGCCATCGCCGCCATCATCGACCGGATCATCTCTCGTCGTCAGAAGCCCCGGACCGCGCAGGATCCCGCCCCGGAACCCTCCACCTCGTGATGGGCACAGCTTCCCTTTTGGAATGCAGGGGTAGCGTGTAAATCATCCACATCGGGAGGATCAGATGAGCGACGCAGCATTTGACAGCATCTTCCCTCGCGGGGAGGAGAACACGGCCTTCGGGAAGTACTTCACGGGCCAGAGCTACCTGAACATGCTCAGCACCGAGGGCGTCATGGTGGCCAACGTCACCTTCGAGCCGGGCTGCCGCAACAACTGGCACATCCATCACGCCTCGAAGGGCGGTGGACAGATCCTGCTGTGCACAGCGGGGAGCGGCTGGTTCCAGGCCGAGGGCGAGGACCCGGTCAGTCTGGAACCGGGCTCGGTCGTGACCATCCCGGCGAATCGCAAGCACTGGCACGGCGCCAAGAAGGACTCGTGGTTCAGCCACATCGCCATTGAGGTGCCGGGCGAGGACACCAGCAACGAATGGTGCGAACCCGTTTCCGACGAATACTACGACAACCTCTGAGAGGAACCGGCTCATGGAGAACGTGACGGCGGGCCGGGATATCCTTGGCGATTTCGCCCCGAAGTTCGCGGAGCTGAACGACAACGTGCTGTTCGGCCAGGTGTGGGCCGTGAGGAGCAGCTCTCGCCCCGGGACCGCAGCGTGGTCACGGTGACCGCGCTGATGGCGTCAGGGGTGCTCGACACCTCCCTCAGGGCGCACATCGAGATCGCGAAGAGCAACGGCATCACCCGCGACGAAATGGTGGAGACCCTGACCCACGCGGCGTTCTACGCCGGATGGCCCAAGGCCTGGGCGGCATTCCGCTACGCGAAGGAGATCTACGCCGAGTAGATTTTCACGGTTTTGCAGCACTCAACTCCATTTTGACCGCCAAATCGGGGTTTTACGGCCTTGAGTGCTGCATTACCGGGTGGTTTCGTTCGGGCTCAGTCGGTCGCGGGTGACTCGCGGAGCTCCGCCGCCATAGAGCACCCCCTCCTTGGCCTTGACCGCAGCGACGAGCACGAAACTGAGGGTGATCAGCAGCGCCCAGCTTCCGAACTTGCCGACGTGCACGAGTTGCCATCCGCCGAGCTGGTCGGGGTAGCTCCAGGCCCCCAGGAGGGTGGCGGCGTTCTCCGCCAGCCACAGGAAACCGCCGATCAGGACGAAGGCCTGCGCGGTCGGCATCCAGTAGCGGTCGCCGCCGACGGTGAAGTGGACGGTGGAGCCCCACAACGCCACGAGGAAGGCCACGGCGATCAGCCAGCGCAGGTCGGCGATGAAATGGTGGGTGAAGAAGTTGAGGTAGGCGGCCACCGCCAGCAGGCTCACCGGCAACCAGCGGAACCCGCCGACGCGCAGGTCGAAACGACGAAACGCCTGGCAGATGTAGGAGCCCACCGAGGCGTACATGAACCCGGAGAACACCGGCACCCCCGCGATTCGCACCGCCCCGGCGCCGGGGTAGCTCCACGACCCGGCGTGCACCTTGAACACCTCGAGGGCCAGGCCGATCAGGTGAAAGGCGCAGATGACGCACAGCTCACGCCAGGTCTCCAGCCTCAGGACCACGAACGCCACTTGCACGACGATCACGTAGATCAGCAGCGCGTCGTACCGGGCGACGGGCATCGCGACGCGACCCCAGATCACGGAGGTGACGGCCAAACCGAGGAAGATCGCGACCGGGAAGGCGCAGCAGGCCAGTTCGATGAGCGCGAACTGGACCAGTCGGACGGGCAGCAGCCGCAACCGGGTCAGTGGGCGACGTTCAGCAGGCACTCCGGGATTGTGCCCGACGGATGGCCCATCTCCCCACTATCCCTCAAGTCCGCTATCCAACGGTGACAGCGCCCAGGACGGCGGTAACCTGTCGCCATGAACGGCCCCGGCAGCCAGCACCACATCACGGGGGGCACGGGCACCACGGGTGCCCGGTCGGAATGAGGACGGCCGCAGGACGTCGGGTACTGCTCTCCGAGGCGTCCAGTTTCACGGCCCGGGAGTTCATGACGGTGCTCGGGCGCGATGGTGTGGTCGTCGATGCGATGTCCAGCGTCCGGGCCCCCATCGCACGGTTCAGCAGATACTGCCGCGCCATTCGTCGCGTCCCGGCCCCGTCACGGGACCCACTGGGTTATCTGGCGGCGACGGACCGGCTGATGACCTCCGGGGAATACGACGCCCTCCTCCCGACCCACGAGCAGGCCTGGCTCTTCTCCGCCGGCCGGCACCTGATGCGACACCGGGTGGAGGTCGCCGACATTGCCGCATTCGACCGGGTGGAGTCGAAGATCGAGTTCGCACACCTCCTCGACGACCTCCGGCTGCCGCAGCCCGCGTGGCGGCTGGTCGAGAACGAGGGCGACCTCTCCGGGCTGGGTTTGCCCGTCTGGCTCAAGGCCGAGTTCTCGACCGCTGGTCGCGGGGTCGTCTGCGTCCCTTCCCGGGACGAGGCGGCCGCGGCCCTCGCTTCGCTCACCCCGCGGGGCCGGGTCATGGCGCAGGCCCCGGCGCCCGGCCGGTACGCCCAGGTGCAGGGTCTGTTCCGTCGCGGCCGGCTGATGGCGGCAGCGGCAAGTGAGCTGCTGGCAACCGGCGTCGGGGGAAGCGCGGCCGCGAGGGTGAGCGTCCATCATCCCGAGGCGGTGACTGCCCTCGAACGCCTGGGCGCTTTCCTGTCGTGGCACGGTGGCCTCGGCCTCGACTACTTCCACGAGGACGGCAGACCGTGTTTCATCGAGTGCAATCCCCGCATCTCCGAGCCCGCGAACGCAGCAGCGGCCGGCGTCGATCTCCCCGCCCTCATGATCGGCCTGGCCGACGACGCCCCTCCATCCGGGGAGCCCGTGGTGGCGCGGGAAGGTGTGCGGACCCGTTCGACGCTGGCCATCGGCCTCGGAGCGGCCGAGACCGCCGGAACCCGCCGGGGAGTGGCGAAAACCGTTGCCCGCGCCCTGCTCGGACGCTCCCCTCGGGCACCGGCGCGGGAGGTCCTGACCCCGGTTCTCGAGGACCCGCCCAGCCTCGTCCCGTTCGTCGTCGCGCTGGCCCCGGTCCTGGCGCGCCCTGCGGCGGTGCGACGGATGGCCGCGAGAACCGTGGCCGACTACTCCATCACCCCGGATGCGGTCACACGGGTCAGTACGAGATAAGAAAATAGCTGCAGGCTCCACGAGCAGATGAGTGGAAGCCGGAGAGCACCGAAGAATTCTGTCAAAGTTCGTCGAGGTATTGGGGACGGGCTTTCATGGCATGGATGATCAACTCGTAACCGTCGTCGTAGACCAGCATGACGAGTTCGAGAAGACGCCCGGCCGGATCCATACCAATCAACAGCCAGCGCCGAGGGTCATCCTTGTCATCAAGTGGACGGGAGTGCAGGACATGGGTGGCTGCATGGCGCACTGCGTCGTCATTGAGGCGGTCACGACGGTAGTGCTTCCGCGCAGCCTGATGTAGGTCACGCAACGTCCACCCAGGCCTTGACAGCAGCCCTGATCGCTTCCGACCGGTTCTGGATGCCCTCTGCCTCGGCCCGGGCAGTCAAAGCTGCAAGGGTGGCTGCATCGAGCCGCACGGGGACGACCACCCCGGGGCCATCGCCCACAGGCGGACGACCTCGGCGTGCCTTGGGAAGACTCGCGAGATCGTACCCGGCCTCCGCCTCGTCGGCCCAAGCCTGGATCTGCTCGTCCGTGACGGATTCACCCCGCAACAGATGTTCACTCACATCAATAGTGTATACGAAATTCTTGCTGATCTGACCGCTCGACCGTGGCGGGCGCCCCGAACCCACCCATGACAACATCGCTTTGGGAAAGAAATCTGCACGAAACCATTGCGCGCGAGCCACAGACGTGGAAGACTGAGGTCATAGCTCCCCACCGTCCTCCGGGACTGGTGGGGTTTTTTTCTACAGGAGGCAACGGTGTCTGATCTTCGGGCTGCACTTGTAATCGACTACCAGAACGTGCACCTCACCGGAGCAGGACTGTTCGAGCCGCACCAGCCGCCGCACGAGCATCTCGTGCATCCGCTGTACTACGCCAACCGGATTGTCGGTTGCCGGAACCAACGCCAACGACCCGGTTTTCCGCACGCTGTCGTAACCAAGGTGCTGGTGTACCGCGGGCTTCCATCCGCGGACATCGACCCTCGATCCTACGGGCGCAACTTAGCCCAGAAGGCCGATTGGGAGCTCGATCCAAGGGTAAAGGTGACCCACCGACCGCTGCGATATCAGTACCACCGCGATGGACACGGACGGAAAGCAACCGACCAGCAGGGACGCTGGTTGACCATCGGAAAACCCCGGGAGAAGGGCATAGATGTCCTCGTAGCCCTCGCCGTCATACGGGAAGCTCGGGATCCTGACGTCGATCTGGTAATCCTGTGCTCGCAGGACACCGACCTCGAACCCTCACTCGACGAAGCTTTGACACTTGATTCGGCAAAAATCGAGACCGCATCGTGGTTCGATCCGAAATCACCACACTCCAGCCATGAGATTCGCCCCACAGGCAGCACGAAGATCTGGAACATACGACTGGGCGCAACGGACTTCGCCGCATGTCGCGACAGAAAGGTTTACCTATAGTTCCTCGAGGGAAGAACGATCGGAAAGAGTCCCTGCGAGCTTATTGATCCGGACCGCGCCCGGAGGAGCAGCCCACCTTGAAACCACTTTCAGCAGCCGATTGAGCCTGCCGGGGAAGCGACCAGCCGCGCAATCTCCTACTCCTCCCAGCGACCCTTTCCCGGCGGCAGCCCGACCGCCTTCAGCAGGCCGGGGAAGCGCTGCTCGATGGCGTGGTCGCGGCGGGTGACGCGACGTCGCTTGCCCAGGACCTCGGTGTGCATGAGCCCGGATAGCCGCAGCATCCTGAGATGGTGCGACAACGTGGACTTGACCACGTCGTAGGTGAGATCGCCACAGTAGAGCGGCCCTTCCTCGGCGATGCGGCGCAGCACATCGCGGCGGATCGGGTCGGACAGGGCACCCAGCACCGCGTCCAGGCTGATGTCGGCCACAGCCGGATGAAAAACCTCCCTGGCCATCTTCCCGCCCTTTCACATTGCACGGTTCGATACATGCCTAACTAACGACGTTACCGTCCACCGGCGGGTCACACAACATCATCCGGAGGCCGGCCGCTCCGGACCCCGGCGAAGGAGCAGCCTGCGTCGAAACCGCCTCGGCAACCGGACAGCAGGCCTGACCGCAAGGCCCCAGACACGGCCATCTTGGTTTCGACATGACCCACTCGCTCACGCTCGCAGGCCGGCTCAACCAACTTCCCCCTCCTTGAAACCACCTCGCAGGACTTGACTCCCGACTCCCACAGGACAATTCTTAGTTCGACGAACTTCGAAAGGAAAGGAATGGTTGTGTCTACGCGTCAGCGAACCACCAGCGAATCCACCATGGGGGTGCTGTCCTTCTTCACTCTCTTCGTCATCGGAACCGACACCTTCCTCGTCGCTCCCCTGCTGCCCCTGCTGCAAGAGGAGTTCGGCGTTCCACTCGCGCAGTCCGGGTGGCTGGTGTCGGCCTACGCCCTGGGGTATGCGCTGTTCGCCCTGGTGGCGGGGCCGATCTCGGACCACCACAATCGACGCCGCGTGCTGCTGGCCGGGGTGGCGGCCTTCGCGCTGCTGACCTGCGCTTGCGGGTTGACCTGGGACTTCTGGTCCATGTTCACCACCCGTTTCCTGGCGGGTGTGGGCGCCGCCTTCGTCAGTCCACAGATCTGGGCCGCGATTCCGATGGTGGTGTCACGCGGGGCCGTCATCAAGGTCATGGGACACGCGACGGCCGGCCTGGCGATCGCCCAGGTGGCCGGGATTCCCATCGGCTCCTGGCTGTCCACCCAGGACTGGCGTCTGCCCTTCTTCACCATCGCCGGGCTCAGCGTCCTGCTGTGGCTGACGCTTCTCGCGTGGTTCCCGAGCGTTCCCCCGGCCGCTCCAACCGGCGAGGACGGGTTCCTCGCCCCGTACCGCAGGGTTCTCACCTCGCGCACCCTGGCGTGGTCGCTGGTGGCCTATCTCGTCTTCCAGGCTGGCTGTTTGGGTGCGTTCTCATTCATCGGTTCCTGGCTGGCCAAGGACTTCAGCGCCACGCAGACCCAGATCGGCACCTCCATGATGATCATCGGCCTGGGACAGGGCATCGGCTCGTTCGCCGGGCCGCCTCTGGTGTCCAGGATCGGGGAACGCACCTCCCTGTGGTCCGGGATCGTCGCCCTCGGCGCCGGTTTCCTGCTCGCCTCGGCGATGCCGTCCCGCTGGGCCGCGACCATCGCCTTCGCCGTGACAATGCTCGTCGGAGGTTTCTTGCTGCCGGTGATGATGGGGCAACTCCAAAGCAACGCCGGCCAGGCCCGAGGCACCGTCTCCTCGCTGTCAAACTCGGCCATGTACCTGGGTACCGCCATCACAGGAGGCATCGGAGGTACCCTGCTGACCGTCTTCCCGGGCTACTGGGGCATCAGTATCTACACCGCCGCCACCTTCGCCCTTGCCCTGGTCATCTATCGGTTCGCCAGCGCCTTCCGAAGCGACCCCCGACCCTCATGACGCTGGTTGAGCCGGCCTGCGAGCACAGCGAGCAGGTCGTGTCGAAACCGTCCCGCGCGTGTCTGGCTCTTGTGGCGGGGTCTATTCATTGGCCGCCGGGATGGTTTCGACTCGGATCGCTCATTCCTCGCGCCCCCGGCTCAGCTGGCTCCATGAATGGCGGCCTCCAGGTCGGCGCGTGCTTCGACCATGGCGGGGCCGTACCAGAACAGCGACCTGCCCCGGACGTTCAGCGATCCCACTCCGCCCAGCGCCTCTGGGCCGTCGGTGGCGGTGAAGGGGTAGGGCTCGTCGGGAAGCAGGACGAAATCGGGGTTCCCACCGAGGGCGTCGTTGATTTTGACATCCGGATACCGCATGTCATCGACAATATTGGTCAGTCCCAGGCGACGCAGCAGGTCGTCGGGATAGGTGCCCGCACCCACCCAGATCCAAGGGTCCCGCCACACCGGGAGCGCCACTCGTCCCGACAGCCGCGGCGGGTGGCCCCACACCTCGCGGGCCTCCTCCAGCCAGCCGACTTCCCGCAGCCCGAATCCCTCCCGGAACAGCCGGGTCAGGCTGCCCAGGGCATCGTCGATGCCGTCGATGCGGGTCACCCACACCGGGATTCCAGCAGCCCGCAACCGTTCGACGTCAACTCGGCGGTTCTCCTCCTGGTTGGCCACCACCAGGTCGGGGCGCAACGCGGCGATGGCGGCGCGGTCGGGGTTCTTGGTGCCCCGCACCCGCGCAACATCCAGGCCTGCGGGATGGGTGCACCAGTTCGTGGCGCCGACGAGCACGCCGGGCGCGGTGACGGCGATCGCCTCCGTCAGCGACGGCACCAGCGAGACCACCCGCCCAGGCGGGCTGTCCAGCGCGACTTCCGCCCCGAGGTCATCCAGCACGCCCCAATTGTCCCCGCTCCGCAACAAAGCTGGTTGAGCCGACCCGCGAGAACCGAGCAGCCCGAGTCGAAACCCACATTGAAGCCGGTTGAGCCAAGCAGCGACGAAGAAACAGCCCGAGCCGCCCCCTTTGAAGCTGGTTGAGCCAGCACGTGAGCGAAGCGAACGGCTGAGTCGAAACCACCCCGCGGCCGACAAGCACACCCGACCACAGCCCCCCACGCACACTTACCCACGGCTCATCACGTTCGCCGCTCGGTTCAGTCCACAAACCGGCTCTGCCTGGCTGGGTCGAGGTCCTGACGGTCGAGCCCCACCCGCCCAGTGACCTGACGTCAGAGCGCCCGCCTCGGGAAATTCCTCGACACCACCTCTCCACTGAGACGCTCCACGAGGAGATCGAGTTCGTCGTCCGTCAACAGGTCCAGATGGACGGGACCTGTCTGAAGGGTGATCTCCTTCATCAGCTCCCGTGTGAACAAACTTCGGTTCCCTGTCGAGGGGAAATCGAGGATCCTTCGCGCAGCGGCTCTTATGAGACGTACGTTGCGGGCCAATGAAGAGCGTTCCGTCAACGCCACCAACTCGTCCTCCCCCAAGGGACGCTCCCCGGTTTCAAGAATCGGGCCGAGTAGTCTCCACCGTCTCCACGAGGTCTTCAAGTAGTTGCGATCCTTCCCCACCAGCGCCCCGATCCAACGATCCTGGTTCAGTTCCTTCCCGTCTGAATCGCCCCCTCCCCAGCGGGCATGGACCAAGTCGGGAAACAGGAACAACGAGAGGTACGCCCAACCCCCGCCATGGGCAGCGTCGCTTGGACTCGGTGCGATGACTTCCTCCAAGGCCCTGCCCAGAACGGCTGAGTGTTTCGCAGCCCCTTCGAATGGGTCGATCGACACATCATCAACCCGTTCGACCACTTCCTCCCGCCACCTTTGGATGTCTTCAGAGGTCGGGGCGCTTCCACCCGTCCTGTTGGGCACCGCACCCACGTCCCCTTCCAGCACCAACGCCCTACCCGTGTTTCCACTCCGCACGAGTTCCTGCAACTGCGCGAAACGCTCCACGGCCTGCGCCAAGGAGATTCTGGGTATCAAGAGTCGGCTCATCTGGTATCCCCCTTGAGGAAGAAGACTGCCTCTTGGAGCAGCGCCAGCGTCCGGGGCCGGTCATTGACGATCGCGTCCACAGCTTCGGAAAGGTCCTTGCCCAAGTAGAGATTGGTCTGATCGTTCATGACTGCTCCGACGCTTCCCGGCTCGAAGTCTTCGATCCCGTCCGATGACCAGTGCGCAGCCACCGTGCCGAGCATCTGGGAAATCAGGTCGTACTTCAGGACGGTGTGAATCAATCCCTGCTTCTCGCCGAGCAGGGCCTGTGCATGCTCGTGGCTCGTGTTCACGTAGAGCCGCGTGACACCGAGGAAGGGTTCATTCAAGAAATCTCCTCTGAACTCGAGAACCCATGCTGCGTCGGACGGATATTTGTCCAAGTGCTCAAAGTTGAAGGCCTCGACGGGAAACCCGCCCCCCTCACCTTCCAGAAGGAAAACATATTTACCGGATCCTGAATGAAGTCGGCTTCCTTTTCGATGGGCGGAGTAGCTGGCTGGAACCGGTCCATCAGGAACATTGAGCAGCACCGAATAAGTGACGACCAATTTTACGGCGACCTCGTGTTCCGGAATCGAAACATCCAGTTTCACATCACCGGACTGGTGGTCCGGCACGGGCTGCACGTCCAGTTTTCTGTACCCGGTTGCAGGACAGTCGACCTGCAGGACTGCCGCCACTCCATCCAGCGATTCCAACCCGGTTGAACTCAAGAATCGTTCGCGGTCCAGACTCAGAGAGCCGAGTACCTTCATGGGAATCATGTAGTCCCAGGTGGGAGCGGTTTCCCCCGCCTCGATCTCAACACCACGAAAATGAAGCGTCGGATTTTCAAATCGAACTGATTCCTCGTCCGCAACGAGGAAGGGCATGATCTTCACGAGGCGGCCTCTGCGACGAATGTAACATTGATCGCCAGTCCGACGGGAAACGACATGCAGGCCCAGAATGATTGCCCCGAGTCGACCTCCACAGAATCGCTCGAGAAATGTTTCTCGCCAACGCGCCATTCCTCGAGCCTCAGGAGATCATCCCCGGACATCTCGCCTCCATCCACCACCAGACCCATCTGACCAACCCGGACCGTGGCTCGATCGGCATTGATCAGCTCCAGCTCCAAGTCGACGAGCTGACGCCCTCTCCTGGCCTCCGCGGCGCTCGACAGCAGCTGAACACCTACCATGCCGACCCGAACGCTCCTCCCTCTTCTCGATCCACCGTTGCTATTTCCTCTTTTCCCCGACGGAACGGGGACGGCCCGCCCACCAGGAACGGCGCCTGCAAGATTCGCCAACGAGGACGACAACGCCCCGGTGGAGCTTCCCTCGATGGACTCGTTGGACGTCTGGGCCGGGGCCAGGTATTCCTTGACCTCTTCCTTGATTCTCCTGAGAGCAACATTGACATAGCTTCTACCCATGGGGTCCTCCACGCCCGCAGGATCCCAGCTGTCATGGGCGGGAGGTTCCGCATCAGCAAAATACTTGTCCATGTCGCTGGTCGGCTTGAAGATCCCGAGCCATGGCAAATCATCTGAGTTAGCCGCGGAGAAGCGCTCCACCTTGATCACGAGTTCAGCATCGGAACGCATGTAGGTGACACCTTGGAGAGCATCATCAAAAGCGGTTCTTTCTTGGCCGAAAATCGGGACCCTGGTGAGCGCGAGGTGCCCGAGTAAGGCCTTGGGTCTCCGGCTTCGGATCTCCACAATCTTGATCATTGGATTGCCGGCCTCTTCCCCGTTCTGAACGGAACGGATCTTTTTCAGGCATTCCAGCTGAGCCGTCAGGATTCCGGATTCAGGGAGAACCTCGATCTCCTCGTCACCATTCAGAAGAGAGGTCTGCATCCGTCGCCTCGGATCCTGTTCGGAATCGAGCTTTGGCCAGAGGTTTCTGCTGATGGCCTCGGCACACGGCTCGACCAATTTTCCTTCCTCATTGTGTTTGGGTGACAGTATGAGTATGGACGTACCCGTCTCGCCTGCCTTGAATCTGGACTCGAAGACGGCTTCCCCCAGCCTCCTGGCGTCTTCCTCCTCGGCAGGCTCAAACCTGAGAAGCTCGGCTTCCGTGTCTTCCGCAGCGGGGACTCCCCACCACTGCCTTCCCGTGTACTGGCGGCCGTCCTTGGTGAAGCTGTCCCCCATGGCAGAGGCCAGGAAGCGGTCTCTGATTTCTCCGCCCTCATCCCTGAATCGAGACCAGATGACGATCGTGGAACATCTGCTCGCCAGATAGCTGGCGGTTTTCCCGAACCCATAGGTGCCACCGCTCGACCGCTGGGCCGGGGGTGCCCCGATGGTCAGGACGAAACGGGCATAGTTGTTGACCTGAGCACTGTTCACCGGTTTTTCATTGGTGGTCGGGCCGCCCAACCCCTTGGTTCCCCGGTCACTGATCTCCAGAGCGTCCAAGTTGGGGTCGCGCAGAACCCCGGCAAGATCGAGGTTGTCCGAAGAACCGCGTCCAAAGACGTTCCATTGCAGGATGTCGCGCACCTTGGGACCAAGTTTTCGATACCGGACCTCGAAGCGGGGCACTGTGTCGTCCTCGTCCGGCATCAGTCGGGCGTCCCAGCTGTTCTGGGCCGTCTCCCGGATGAGCAGGTTGAGAAGGTCGACCTTCGGAGCACCTATGGTTCGCTTTGAACCAGCTCCATCCGTGTCACCCGGACCGAATGGTTTGGGATACCAGTGCAGATCCGGCATGCCGATCATGCGGTCATCATCTCTCCCATGAAGGCGTCAAGTTCTCCCGAATCCATGGCACCGGGAGCGCCCATCAGGTCCAAGGTGTAGCTGACCTTGGTGATCGCAGCGGAACGATGTGATGGCAGATCTTGGCTCCGGAGCCCGGGGAAGTCGTCCTCGACCCTCCAACTCAACGGGCCACTCACCTCGACGAATCGATGTGCGTCCTCGTCGACTCCGAGAAGGAATCCCGCTTCGGCCAGTTTTTCTCCGACCGCCGCTTCGGAACATCCCAGCGCAACCAGTTCCTCGACCATGTTTGTGATGTTCCGACCGTTCGGAGAGGACCGCACGTGTTGCCGGATCAGCACGAGCGGGTTGCCCGCAGGCCGGTCCAGCTGTTCCAGGCTGGAAATGGTGATGATTTGTCCACTTGATTTCGATGTCTTCACCTCGAGGTCGCCCTTGGACGTGGTGAAGTCGTGAGCCTCCCCGTCGGGGCCGGTCCAAGATTCCACCGCGAAGTGGGGATTCCATTTGGCGAGTCTTGCCGTCACGAGAAGTTCACCGAACAGTCCTCGCGCGGACTCCTCGGTCAGGGAACGCGCTGGCCTGACGAGGCGTTTCCAGTCGTCGAGGGTTGTCAGCATCGCCACATGGGCTGCCTGTTCAGCGGTTCTCATTCTCTCCCGGACATCATCCGCCAACCTTGAGAAAACTTTCCCCAAGGCATTGGCTTCACACACCAGATCCAGAAACTTCTGATCGGTTCGGGGGTCACACCAAGTGGTCAACTCGATGGCCGCGCCTTTCATCGGAGTGAACGCGAAATCCGTTGGTACGGGAGCGAGCAGATGTCGTCTCTCTTCGGCGTCCGCCCCCAGCCACAGATCACCTCCCGCCTCGGCCTCGTCCAAGATCATCAGGCTGCGTCCCGCCTGTTCCCTGGCTCGCGACAGGAGGAGCCCGAATGTGACCCAGGAATCGCTCATCCTTCCTCCTCCGCCATTCGGTCCTCGGATGTGGAGCGAACGGAGACGTATGTTCCCTCCCGTCCGTGTTCATCGTTCACGTGTGGGAAGAAGATCGCGAAACCGATCAGGTTTTCCCCGGCCGGCATATCCATGCGGGTCGGGGGTCCCCCGGCGGTCTTCCCCGCTCGGGAGTTCGCGCTGATCGGGTACACGACCACCAACCCCTTTCCCTGCCCGTGATGCCTGCGAATCCTCCGTCGCTCGACGTTGTTCGTGTGTTTGGTCGCACGGTATCGGTCGGGTTCGATGTCTCCCAGTCGATCATCCCCGGACATGATCGCCTTGAGATCGATGCGAGCACGCGTGCTGCCGATCAACGGGGAACGATCCAGACAGTTCACCTCACGCCCACCTATCAGGATTTTCCCGAGGTCGGCGTGTCCGTCCTTCGCCAGTTTCCCCGAGCCACCCGCGATCACCACGTTCCATTCGGGCCCGGATGCCCATTTCCTGATCCAATCTGACATGCCCCGCAACGCATCCGGATTGGTCAGCCACTTCTGGTCATCGTGCACCTTGAAGTTCTCGAGGAATCTGACGACCCTTTCTCCCGGCACACCGGTTGCGATGAGACGATCTGCGTTCCAGTCGATCGGCTGAAGGGTGGCGTCGCCGATGAGTTCCTCGGCCACGGATCTGTTCCTGTCCAGCACGCCCGGTCGGCCGTCCAGCAGGAAGGTCTGGTTCGCGGTGCCGCTGAGCCCGACCTGGACCTCCTTCGCACTGAACATCTTGCTGGCCGATGTGATCTGGAGCCGCCCCGGATGGGCACGAATGCGCAACCCCACGTCGTACGGGGTGAACTCCGACTCAGCCAGCTCCTTGATGCTGTCACGGAGGTCCTTCTCAACCAAGGCAAGGAATGCGTAGTCTCGATCGAGACCGTTCGCAACCCAGATCCGGGGAAGATCCTCGTATCCCTTGCGATAACCGAACCAACGTCCCATCTGCATCAGGGTGTCGTAGGTGCTGCTGGTTCGGGTGAAGTAGGAGACGACCAACCCTTCCAGTGTCAATCCCCTGGAAAGGGTTCCGCCACCGACCGCGATGACGGTGAGGGGTTTGCCGCGCTGATAGTTGATTCGATCAGGCGAGTCTCCGTTGTCGACCTTCACATCGATCTCGGCCAGCACATCACCGAGCCTCGCGCTGACCTCGGTCCAATCAGGAAGAGGAATGGTGGCCTCCGAGACCACCCGATAGGCCTCTTCCTTCCAAGCCTTCTCGAATCTTTCGATCTCACCAGCTGCTACCTCGTCGACGAGATCTTTGACGTGGCGCTTTATCCGCTCTTTGAAGGCAAAATGGGGGTTCTTGTAGTGGGTGGTGTGGACGAGCATGGAGGAGTGTTCCGACTGCTGGCCCCGTTGCCAACGGATCGCCGTGGCGACGACGAACCAAGCGATTGCGTCCTTCAGAGCGGGAGAGAGCGGCGGATCGAACTTCTCGCGGAGCTCGGTTTCGCTCGGTGGACGCAACTGATCCGATTCCTCGGGTGGGATTCTCCGGACGACATCCAGTCCCTCGGCCGCGGGCGCATCCTCGTCCACGGTGTCGGCAATGCCGAAGACCCTCTCGGGCCCGAAATACCCCTCCCCCGGCTCCAGGGTGACGATGAAATCTGACGGAAAAAGATCTTCCTCGTCATCAGGGTTTATCAGGACGTTGGCGAACGGCGTCGCCGTGTAGGCGACGTAGGTTCCGGTGATGACCTTTCCCCAGAGCTGGCGCAGTTTCTCATTGACAGCAGACACTTCTTTGTACTGGCTTCTGCTATTGGGGCTGGCCTGATCAGCCTCATCGTCAATGATGAGCACCGGAAATTTTTGCAGCACATCCGGTCCGAGGTCGCTGAGCATTTTCACCAGTTTCTGGAGAACCTTCTTGTTTTTCTTCACCACGGCACACAGCAGGGGCGTATGCTTGAACGATGCCCGCGGGCTGAGCTGATGATCAAAATCTTTGCTGGGACCAGTCAGCTTTCCCCAGTCATCCCCCGTGAAGAGTTGCTCATCGAGCCGGGTCTGGGTCTGCTCCCTGAGATTGTTGTGCATCCCGGCCAAGACGATGATCAATCTGTACCCGGCATCCGCGGCCTTGGCGATGACGCCCGCAAAATTTCGTGTCTTACCGGATTGAACGTTGCCCACCACCAAGCCCTTGCGTCGATCACCTTTGCGACGCGGATTCGCGAGAAGACGAACGATGTTGGAGGTCTCCTCGTCGAGTCCTCCCATGCCCGGAGCCCCGGCCTCCTCCAACGCCCTCCAATAAGCGGCCCAGCAACCATCACTCGAAGGGCCCATGTACCAATTGAGGCGATCCCTATCCCCCAGGACGGCATTGGGAACGTCTATCAGGGCTTCTGATCGTCGCCTCAGCTCCTCCACGGCCTGGTCGATGCCCGGCATTCCTTTCCTCTTCAGCTCTTCCGCTGCCTCGACCCAAGTGATCTTGCTTCTATCCGCCCAGTCCATGATGATTTGGGCCGCATTGAACGTTTCGGAACCAGTCATCGTCCTCTTCCTCTCGGACAATCAGGGTACCGGACCTCGCCCCGCGCACTCATTCCCCTTCAAGTTTTGCGATGACCGCTGCCAGCGCTGTTTCTGGGGACTCGTGTTCCCACACCCGCACCACCGTCCACCCGAGGTCCGTGAGGGCCTCGGTGGTCTCCAAGTCGCGGGCCCGGTTCCCGGCCAGTTTGTCAGCCCACCAGTCCTTGTTGTTCTTGGGCTTCACGCCGTGTGTCGGGCAGGCGTGCCAGAAACAGCCATCCACGAAGACGGCCACCCTTCTGCGCGGGAAGGCTATGTCGATGGTCCTGCGAGGCATCCCCGGGACCGGGTACGCCACCCGGAAGCGATACCCACGTGCGTGGAGACGCTTGCGAAGAACGACCTCCGGTTTGGTGTCCTGGCGCTTCTGATGGGCCATTCGGTCTCGAACGGCCTCGTCAGCGGGAGCCGGACGTTCGTTCGCCAAGAAGATCAGCCACCCTTTCAGCGATCTTGAGGGCCAGCAGCGGAGGTACCGCGTTTCCGACCTGATGGTACTGCTTGGTTCGGGTGCCGCAGAAGAAGTAGTCGTCCGGAAAGGTTTGAAGCCGGGCGGCCTCGCGAACCGTCAGGCTCCGCGACTGCCCGGGGTCCGGATGTATGTAGTAGTGCCCGTCCTTGCTGATGTGCGATGCGACCGTGCTGCCCGGGGCATCCCATTTCTGCACCTTGAACCGATCTGTGAACGGTGTCGATTCACCCTTGACGTTCTTGTGTTTCGGGCGCAGTTCCTCGGGAAGCTCCTGAACCTTGAAACTGCGGCCTTCCTGCGCCAAGGTGGCCAAGAAGGTGTATCGGACCAGATCCGACTCCATGTGGCCTCTCGCCTCATGCTGCGTGATGGGCACGTCGTGTCGCCTCAACCACGAGCGCAGTTCGTCCGCCGTTCCGGTCCCCGAGGCCTCGATACCGCGCCCGGGTGCCGCCAGCGCCGCGGCCAGTTTGACGCCCTTGTCACGAGCGCGCGACAGGACCGCTTCCTGGGAGTGGGTGGTTCGCGTGACACGGGGGTTCAGCCGCTCCATGTCATGGATGGCATGACGCACCGTGACCACGGGTTGGGGATGCAACGGATCGAGGACCGCGTTGCCCAGGTCGTTCCGAATCCCCAGCAGGATCACCCGGTGACGTCGCTGTGGGATCCCGTAATTTTCAGCCCGTATCACGAAATCGTTCGGCTGCGGATGTTCGTCGGGGACGACGAAACTACGGATCTCGTATCTCCCGTTCATCGCGAGGTCCGACATGATCAGGTTGAACATGTTGGATCCGTGATGCCCCGCGGAGAGCAGTCCCTTGACGTTTTCCATCACGAAAACCGCGGGCTTGAAGCGTTGAATGATGTCCAGGTATTCGCGATAGAGAAAGTGTTTCTTGTCCTCCAGGAATTCCGGGTCATGTTTTCTGCGGGATCTTCCCACGAGGGAATAGGCCTGGCACGGTGGCCCCCCGATCAGCACCCAGTCCTCGCGGCCGCCAAGGGCAGAGGCAATGAAACCAGCCGCCGTCTCGCGAGCCGAGGGGCCCAACTCCATCATGTGCACATGCGCGCGCGCCCGTCGCAGGGCTTTGTCCATTTCCCGTTCTTCGATCAGCGCCCGCCACGCGATGTTCCCGGCGAGGAATTCTTGGTAGGAGCGGGGAAGGCAGCCACCCCGGGAGAGTTCCCGAACCGCCGATCTCAGCACAAGCGTCTCGACCGCGTTCTTCTCCATCTCGAAGGAGGCCACGACGTCGAACACGGGCCTTCCGAGGTGCTCCACGGAGCTGAAGCCCTCGTTCAGTCCACCGGGACCCGCGAAGACATCGACGACAGGGATCATCCTCGCCTTGTCCCTCCTGTTCCTGTTTCGAGCCCAGGGTACCAGGTCCGTCCCCCTAGACACGCCCCACCCCCTCGGACAACGCTTGACCACACCGGCGATTTTCTTCACGAACAACCTCTTGCGCTTCTAATCGAACTCATGTATTATTACCTTATGGCTGGATCGGACCACACTCCCCTCGTCGAGGGCCCCGCGGAGGAAAACGCCGCGGCATGGCATCGGCGCGTGGCCGCAGCCCATGAGCTGGCGGGCAGGTTGGCCGTGATCCACGCCGACCTGGTAGCCCTGACCGAGGAGTTGCTCTCGTCCAACACCTGGTCCGGGGACGGGATCCGTTCCATCGAGCACTGGCTGCAGGTCTTCGTCGGTCTCTCCCCCGCGAACGCGGCGGCGGTTGCGCGGGTCGCGCAACGATCCACCGAGCTTCCCGAAGTGGTCGAGGCGCTTGGCGCAGGGCGGCTCGGGTTGGACCAGGCCGCGGTGGTCGCCCAGCACGCGCCCGAGACATACTCGGCCAGCATCACCGAGTTCGCGGAGAAGGCGACGGTCACGCAGCTGCGACGCACCCTGTCGCGCTACCACCACCCGGATGTCGCGGCACCCTCCCCGGAGCCGCACGAAACCGCGCGAGCCGACGCGTCGCAGCTGTCCATGATCACCAACTCTCGTACCGGACGTTTCGAGCTGCGCCTCAGCGCCCCGGCCGTCGACGGCGCCCTGGTGGAGACCGCCATCCGTGAGGCCAAGGACGCCCTGTTCACCAGCGGAAACACCGAGGCCACCCTCGCCGACGGGCTCTTCGAGATGGCGAACCGCTCCCTCAGGGCGATCACCTCGGGCAGCCGCAAGGAGCACTACCGCGTCCATCTGCACCTCGACACCACCGGTGCTGGCTGGCTCGCGAAGAAGGGCGCCCTGCCGCAACATCTCCTGGCAGAGTTCACCTGCGACGGCGTTCTCATCCCGGTCTGGGAAACCGATTCCCTGCCGGTCAGCGTGGGCCGCTCACAACGGATCGTGCCGCTTCGGACCCGCCGCCTGGTGGAAGATCGCGACCGCGGCTGCCGCTACCCCGGCTGCCCCGTCACCGGGTTCCTCGAGAACCACCACATTCAGCACTGGAGCAACGGCGGCGCCACGAACCGCGAAACGGTGGTCTCACTCTGCCCCACCCACCACCGGCAGCACCACCAGGGTCGCTACACGATCACCGGCAACCCCGACATCCCCGGCGGCCTGACGTTCACCAACCAGTACGGCCAACGCATCGGAGGCGACCCGGAAGCCTCGGCCAAGGCCGCCGCCATCAGCGGCATCCGGGGTCGGAACCCCCGCAAACCGATCCCTTACAAGGGCCCCACCGGAGAAACCCTCCAAACCCGGTCGATCCGCTTCACCCGCAACCCACCCCGCCGCGAGTGACATCACACATAATCGATTTCAGAGGTGACAGCTTCTCGCCGGAAGGAAAACGTGGAAGCCGCTTCTCTCTCCGAGGAACGAGCACCATGCCCACTAGTGCGCATCCTCAGAATCAGCCTCTCACGCCATGAGCTTCATCACCTGAATATTCATTAGGTTGAGGGTTTTCTGCCACCCATGTCCTCAATGGCGCCCGCAAGCAGCGCACAATCCTTTTCAATTTGGTTTTTCATAGATTCCATCGATTTTCCGGCAGGACCCTGAGATTTTCTCACCCACGTGATGGGAGATCGCAGCCACTTGAAGCGCCCCCCTGCCTCCGCACGCATGTAATCCTGAATCACCAGAGCACATCGCGCCTGTTCGGGGGACACGTGCCCCAAGCCCCTCTCCTTCCATTCCTTCAGCTCAGTCCACCAGCTTGCGTCCCAAACTCCTTCCTTCCTGTGCATTCTCGGCATTGCGGCGACGAAAGAAACCGCCACATGCCAGATCACGAAGGCCAGAGACAAGGCACCCAAGAACAAGGTTTCATGATCACCGAACAGGATGATCAAAAAAGACATTAATCCACTGAAAGGAATCACTGTCAGCCCAAATCCATTATCAAGAACAAGGATCTTCCACAAAGAGGCTCGCGAACCCTTGACAAAATACTTAAGGCATCTGTCAGCATGGCTTCTCTTGTTCGTGGAGACCGCCACAATTTCAGAAAATACTACAAGAACAACCGACACCATGGCCAGCTGCCAGAACAGTATTTCTTCAAGCTGATCCTCACGATATCCTGTCGATATCCATAGGAATGTTCCAACGACAATCAAGACCAACAATACCCGGACCACCGGAAGCCATCTAATAATCCACACGCAATGAGGGTGCTTTCCCGCCAGTGGAACCACATGCTTGCCAATACCGCAATCAAGTTCCAGAGTCCTTTTGAGCTCGGCCTCCAGCAGCGCCAGACGCCACTTTCTGCGCTCCATTTCCTCAAGATCGAGACGGAGCACGTGAAGTCCAGGAATCAGCACCCTATTAATCCACCTGCACCCCAGGATTCCGACCGCCAAGGCGCCAAAAATTATCAGATCAGGGATTTTCTCACGCACCGACCCTTCCGGCCAGAGGACTACCACAGGTATTTTTGCAGAAGTCAGTATCAGCGTTCTCCACAAATAAGCAGCAACGAAAAAAGTGCAGTACTCGATCGCCTTGTCGGCCAGATCGACCCTGGACACCCCCGAAGCGCGCCCGCGCGCAGAATTATCGTTTTTTGCATTCGGAATGCTCCCGCCGGCTACAAAAACCCCTATGGCGGCGGCGGCAAGAAAGGTCAGCACCGAAAGCACATCACTGAAATTGGCCCACGGTGTTTCACAAACTCCACGCAGCATCTTCGGGAAAAGCAACTCGCCAAAATCACCATCTGAGCAACGCTCTCCACCGCCCAGAGCAAACCCTCTGAGGTAAACCTCAAAGAAAGCCACCAAAATCCCTGCAACAAATGCGTTCCAACCGCTAAGGCGACCACTGTTTCTTCGATACCGTAAGTACATGTTTGAAGAATTCATCGCGGCATTCACTTCCCCCTGGATGAACAGTCATGTCTCACATGAAGTGTAGGGAATACGCTATCCCAGCGCGCCCCTGCCAATTGGCAGGGGC
>NZ_DBHHFZ010000007.1:0-49180 GCF_057238465.1 Arachnia sp. | reverse complement strand
ATAGATATGCATGTATAATATACCAAATGAAAGCGAGCCGCGCGACTTCAGCAGTTGTGGCCCGGGAGGTTCAGCCAGGTGATGCCCCGCTTCTTCTTGCCTGTGTCGCCCACTCGTTTGACGGTTTTCAGCTGCGGGTAGCGGGCCCGGATGGTGGCCTCGATGCGCTGGTGGAGGGTCTGGCCGGCGGCGGGGCAGTCCTGGCATGCCCCGCCGAAGTCGACCTCCACCGTCTCGGCGTCGTTGTCGGCCACCTGGATCTGCCCGCCGTGGCTGGCGATGTAGGCCGCCAGCTGGTGCTCCACGACGTCACGGGAGATGTAGCCCAGCAGGTCGGCCGAGCCGGGCTCGACGTCCCAGTCCTCCTCCTCCGCGAGGGAGGCGACGATGGCGTCGCGGACCTTGGATCCGACCCTGCTCCACGCCTGGTCGGAGGCCAGCCACGTCCACACACCGTCGGCTTCCACCATGGCCCGGGAGATCACCCCGTACTCCAGCATCGACCCGAAGCTGCCGGGCGCGCCGCGCACCTCCCCGACGGGCACGCCGCCGGTGGGAACCACCCACCGGACGGCCTGCGGGTCGCCGGGAACGGCCTCGGGATGGATCGGCAACCTCCTGGTCATGTCGCGATCGCCCCCACGATGAGTTTCGCCGCGAACGCCGCAACCCAGGCGAGTCCACCCATGTAGACGAATGCGATGACCGACCACCGCCACGTGCCTGTTTCGCGTCTCATCACGCCCAGGGTGGATGCGCACTGCAACGCGTAGACGAAGAACACCAGCAGCGCCGCAATCGTGCTCGGCGTGAACACCGGCTCACCGGCATGCGGGCCGTCCGAATGCGTCATTCCCTCCAGCGACTCGCCCGGATCCTCCGGGTCCTCCGCGGATGCGACCTGACCCAGCGTCGAGACGACGGTCTCACGGGCGGCCAGGGAGCTGAGGACACCGATGTTGATGCGCCAGTCGAAACCGAGCGGATCGAAGACCGGCGACACCGCCCGACCAATGGCCGCGGCATAGGAGTTGTCGAGGGTGTAGGCAGTCACGGCCGCCTCGTCGCCGACATCCACCCCGGCCGCGGTCATGGCGTCCTCACTCGGAGCGGGGAAGTTCAGCAGCCCCCACAGCACGATGGTGACCACCATGATGATCCCCGCCACCTTCCGCAGGAACGCCTTGCACGCATCCCACACGGCGATGATGACGGAACGGGCGCTGGGCAGCCGGTAGGACGGCATCTCCATGTAGAACGGCAGCTGCGTGGTTCCGTGCCCGACGATGCGCTTGAACACCCACGCGGCGATCATCGCGGAGACCGCGCCGAGCAGGTACAGGCCGAACATGATGGTGCCCTGCGCCTGGAACGGACCCCAGAACAGGTCACCGGGAACCATGATCCCGATCATCAGGGTGTACACGGGCAGGCGTGCGGAGCAGGTCATCAGCGGCGCGCCCATCATGGTAGCGATCCGGTCCTTGGCCGACGGCAGGGTCCGGGTGGCCATGATCCCCGGGATCGCACAGGCCACCGAACTCAACAAAGCAACGAACGCGCGCCCTTCCAGACCCGCCATCCCCATCACACGGTCCATCAGGAACGCGGCCCGCGCGAGATATCCACTGCCCTCCATGATGGCGATCATGAGGAACAGCAACGCGATCTGCGGGATGAACGCCACCACCGCGCCGACACCGGCGAAGATGCCGTCGCCGATCAGCGAGGCTAGCCAGTCGATGGGAATGTGTTCCTTGGCGATCCCGCCCATCCACACGAAGAAGCCCTCGAAGGCGTCATTGATGGGCGCCGCGACGGTGAAGATGATCTGGAAGAACAGATACATCGTCGCGAAGAAGACCAGCGTCCCCCACAACGGGTGCAGCAGCACCTTGTCGATACGGTGGGTGCGTTCGTCGACGTCCGGGGTGCGGTAGTTGGCGCTCTCCAGCACCGAATCGACCCAGGCCGCGACCTCCTCGTGACCTGTGGGCGGGGGCACGATCGGCGCGGGCCACGAATCAGCCTCCGTGAAGGCCTTGGACAGCGCCTCGACGCCGCGCTTGTCGCCTGAGACGACAGGGATCACCCGCGCCCCGACGGCCCGCGACAGGGCGTCAACATCGATGGAACCGCCGCGCCGCGCCAGTTCGTCGGTGAAGGTCAGCACCGCGATGGTGGGGCGTTCACGCTGCTGCACCTGGGCCAGCATCCCGAGGCCGCGACGCAGCTGCGTGGCGTCCATCAGCACGACGTGACCGGAGATCGGCGAGTGCACCGACTCGCCCGCGTCCAAGACCTCCGTGACCACTTCCTCGTCGGGGCTGATCGGGTCGAGGGAGTAGGTGCCGGGCAGATCCTCGATGATCGCCTCGACGTCACCAAGCTTGTGGACGCCCTCGTAGCGGGAGACGGTGACCCCCGGATAGTTGCCGGTCTTGGCGCGCAACCCGGTCAGTGCGTTGAACAGCGTCGTCTTGCCGCAGTTCGGGCTGCCCACCAGCACGAAACGACGCAGATCCGTCGCGACCGGTGCGGATTGTTCGTCGTGACAGGTCATGATGTCACCAGCACTCTCGACGCCTCGGAGTGGCGGAGCACGATCTCGGTGCCCCCGACGTTGAACATGAGGGGATCGCGCAAGGGGGCGCGGCGCTCCAGCCTGCACGTCAACCCGGGAGCGAATCCGAGGTCGAAGAGTCGACGGCTGATCACGTCGTCACCGTCGAACCCGGTGATGCGTGCGCTCGCCCCGACCTTCAGGTCGGCGAGTGTCCTTGCGGTGGAAGGTGTCTCGTTCATAGTCGTGAACTTAGCAATGCCTTAACTGATCTGCGAAGATTTGCCCGAGGATTCATGAACTTTCGTCAATAGGCTCCACTTACCGGAATTGAGTTTCAATTCACTCATCCGTCCACAGCGCCCGGCGTGGAATGTTGGACAGCGTGAAGCGGCTGCTCTGCGGACCCCCCACCCGTGACGTCTCCCGCAGCGATGGGTACCGGGCGCGAACCGCAGTCTCAATGCGCTGCTGAAGCTCCGCGCTGGCGGCGGGATCGCGGGAATCGAGCTGGCCGAGGTCGAGCAGCAGCCAGCGGGCGTCGTTCTCCACCACTTCGACGGTGGTGTCGGCCGCGTGGATCTCGTCGGCAAGATCGCCCAGGAGCACGTCGTTCGTGACCAGACGCAACAGGTCCGCTGAGTCGCCATTGATCCGCCAGCCGTCGAGATCCAGGGAGTTGAGGATGGCCTCGCGCACCTTGTGACCGTAATCGGCCCAGGTGTTCCCGGGGGCCAGCCAGACCCAGATCCCCTCGGTTTCCAGCAGGGCCAGCGAGATCACCCTGTCCCGCATCAAAGCGCCGAGGGGATCCGGCGCGGCAACCACCTCGCCGACGATTTCCCGGGTGCCCGTGTGGACCACCCAGCGAACCGCCGACGGATCATCCGGAACCGCCTGGGGGTGGATCGGCCGCATGACATGGGTCATGTGATGAGCCTAGCGATACCTGATCCGAGGAAAGCCATCACCCACGCGACCACGCCCATGTAGACGAACGCGATGACAGGCCACCGCCACGTCCCTGTTTCACGTCTCAGCACGCCCAGGGTGGATGCACACTGCAACGCGTAGACGAAGAACAACAGCAGCGCCGTGACCGTGGGTGCCGTGAACACCGGCTCCCCGGCATGCGGGCCATCCGTGTAGGTCATCTGCTCCAAGGCCTCACCCGGATCCTCCGGGTCCTCCGCGGCCGCCACCTGACCCAGCGTCGCCACGACGACCTCTCGCGCCGCCAAGGAGCTGAGGACACCGATGTTGATGCGCCAGTCGAAACCGAGCGGATCGAAGACCGGCGACACCGCCCGACCGATGGCCGCGGCGTAAGAATTGTCGAGGGTGTAGGCCGTCACGGCCGCCTCGTCGCCGACATCCACCCCGGCGGCGGTCATGGCGTCCTCACTGTGGGTGGGGAAGTTCAGCAGCGCCCACAACACGATCGTGGTGGCCATGATGATCCCCGAGACCTTCCGCAGGAACGCCTTGCACGCATCCCACACGGCCACGACGACGGAACGGGCGCTGGGAATCTGATAGGCGGGCATCTCCATGTAGAACGGCATCACGGTCCCGCTGCGCCCCGTGAAACGTTTGAACACCCAGGCGGCGATCATCGCGGAGACCGACCCGAGCAGGTACAGCCCGAACATGATGGTGCCCTGCGCCTGGAACGGACCCCAGAACAGATCGCTGGGCACGACCATCGCGATCAGCAACGTGTAGACCGGCAGGCGTGCGGAGCAGGTCATCAGCGGCGCGCCCATCATGGTGGCGATCCGGTCCTTGGCCGACGGCAGGGTCCGGGTGGCCATGATCCCCGGGATCGCACAGGCCACCGAACTCAACAAAGCAACGAACGCGCGCCCTTCCAGACCCGCCATCCCCATCACACGGTCCATCAGGAACGCGGCCCGCGCGAGATATCCACTGCCCTCCATGATGGCGATCATGAGGAACAGCAACGCGATCTGCGGGATGAACGCCACCACCGCGCCGACACCGGCGAAGATGCCGTCGCCGATCAGCGAGGCTAGCCAGTCGATGGGAATGTGTTCCTTGGCGATCCCGCCCATCCACACGAAGAAGCCCTCGAAGGCGTCATTGATGGGCGCCGCGACGGTGAAGATGATCTGGAAGAACAGATACATCGTCGCGAAGAACACCAGCGTCCCCCACAACGGGTGCAGCAGCACCCTGTCGATGCCATGGCTGCGGCGGTCGGTGTCGGCCGCCCGGTAGTGCGCCGCATCCAGGACGGATGCGGACCAGCTGAAGATGTCGCTCTGACCGATGGGCGGGGCGACGATCGGAACGGGCCACGAGTCGACCTCGCTCAGCGCCTCGGAGAGCTCCTCCACCCCCGCCCGGTCACCCGCGACGATCGGGATCACCCGCACCCCGAGGGCCCGCGAGAGCGCTTTTATGTCGACGGAGCCGCCGCGCCGCGCCAGTTCGTCGGTGAAGGTCAGCACGACCAGCGTCGGTCGCGGAACCTGCTGCACGTGGGAAAGCAGGTTGAGGGAACGTCGCAGCGACGTGGCATCCAGGAGCACAATCTGCCCGCTGATTGGAGAACCAACGGAAATCCCGTCGCCGAGCACCCGGGAGACCACCTCCTCGTCGGGGCTGATGGCCTCGAGGGAATAGGCGCCGGGCAGATCCTCGATGATCACGTCGGCATCCCCCACCCGGTGCCGCCCCTCGTAGCGAGCGACGGTGACGCCCGGGTAGTTGCCGGTCTTGGCGCGCAGGCCGGTCAGTGCGTTGAACAGCGTCGTCTTGCCGCAGTTCGGGCTGCCCACCAGCACGAAACGCAGGATGCGATGGGCCTTGGCTGCGGAAGCGATCCCTGAACCGTGTCCGTGGTGGCTCATGACATCACCCTCCGAGGTTCGATGTCGGCAGTCATCGTCATTGGCGAAGTCTTGTTCACTCTCTCGAACCTAGCGTCGCGACACCCTGTCGTCAGGATTTCAGCCAATCAAACCGCGATCAACCCTGTCGGCTTTTTAACCGATGAATTCTGTGGTTTTTACGAATCAAGCCCGTCACATGGGGCCTCGCCACATCCCACCAAGCCCACGAGTCCTAGACTCAGGACATGATCGTGACTCTTCCGGACCGACAGCTCCTCGAAGCCCTCACCTCACACACCCCTGCAGATCAGCTCGGCGTCGAGCTGCGCATCTGGGACTGGAACTCCCCCGTCCGCGACGTGCTCGGCGACGAGGCCGACGACGTGGTGGCCACCGTCCTGCCGTACTTCCGTCCCGCCCCGGCGTGGAGGTCGCTGGCGGACCTGCCGAAGCTGCGTCTGCTGCAGGCACAGTCGGCGGGCTACGACAATCTCCTTCACATCACCCCCGACGGCGTCGCCCTCGCCAACGCGCGCGGAGTGCACGAGGCCTCCACCTCGGAGCTGGCCGTCGGTTTGATGCTCGCGGCGCAGCGGGAACTGCCCCGCTGGGCGCGTGAACGTCGCTGGCAGGCAGCATCGACCCGGGCGCTCGCGGATTCGCGAGTTCTGGTGGTCGGGGCGGGAGCCATCGGCGAGGCCATCCGGTCGCGCCTGGCGCCCTTCGAAACCGAGATCACGCGGGTCGCCACCACCGCCCGCGACGACGAGCACGGCCACATCCACGGCATCGACGAGCTGCCCGAGCTGCTGCCGAACACCGACATCCTGGTGCTGATCGTGCCGCTAACCGACTCCACCCGCGGCCTGATCGGAGCGAAGGAGCTGGCCCTGCTGCCCGACGGCGCCCTGGTGGTGAACGTGGCGCGCGGCCCCGTCGTCGACACCGATGCCATCACCGCTGAGGTGGTCGCGGGCCGGCTGCGGATGGCCTCCGATGTGTTCGACCCGGAACCCTTCCCCGACGACCATCCGCTGTGGCAGGCCGATGGGGCCTTCATCAGCCCCCACATCGGCGGCAACACCACCGCGATGCTGCCCCGGATCGTCGCGCTGCTGGCGGACCAGCTGCCGCGCCTGGCCGACGGCCGGGAACTCAAGTTCGTCGTGAAATCATGAGCGACCCCCTCGTCGAGGCCTATCCGCCTTTCGGACTGCGAATCACCCACGACGACATGACGCTGCGGGTGTTCCGCGACGCCGACATGCCCGAATACCTCGACCTGCTGAGCGCCCCGATCTTCGCCGAGGAGAACGTGGACTGGTTCTTCCCGTGGTGTGAGGCGCCGGTTCCCGAGCGGCGCCGCAACGCCATCCAGGCGCACTGGGGTTGGCGTTCCAGCTTCCGCCCGGAGTCCTGGACGTTGGCGTTCGGGGTCTACGTCGGCGGTGTGCTGGTCGGCTGCCAGGACCTCATCTCCGAGGACTTCCCGAGGCGGCGGGTGGTGCACTCGGGTTCTTGGCTGGCGCTGGAGCACCAGGGCAGGGGCTGGGGTTCGCGGATGCGCAGGCTGCTGCTGCACTTCGCCTTCGACCACCTGGGGGCGCAGCGGGCCGAGTCGGAGGCGGTGGCCGGCAACGAATCGTCGCTCGGGGTCTCCCGCAGCGCGGGCTACGAACCGAACGGCGCCGGGGTCGAGATCTTCGGAAAACGGGTGGTGGAGATGCATCGCGTCGTACTCACCCCCGACCGGCTCCGTCGCCTCGACGGCGAGGTCGTGGTGGAGGGGTTCACCGACGAACTGCGCGCCATGATGGGAGCGGGGCCAAAAGAAATCAGCTTGTAGGGAACCGGTTCATCGATACTTTCGAGGCGTGAAGCTGGTTGAGCCGACCTGCGAGCGCCAGCGAGCCGGTCGAGTCGAAACCACCGTGCGCATGTCCGAGGACTCGTGGTCGGGTCTGCCTCCCGAGCTGACGAACCCCTCCTTACCTGTTCACGAATCGCGGAGGTTCGACGGTTCAACGTCGCCACACGACGTTGAACCGTTTTTCTCCTGCGTTTCGTGTACGGGAGGGGGTGCGGATTTCAGTGGTTCTTTGAAGAAGAGCGGGTTCGACACGCCCGGTCCTTGTACAAGCGTTCAGCTTCTTATACGCTTGTATCATGATTGCTGATCTGACAGCCCGGGCGCGACTCCGTGACGCCACCATCGCGCTCATCGCGGCGGGTGAGAAACCCACGGCGCGCTCCGTCGCGGCTAGGGCGGAGGTGTCCATCGGGTTGATCCGGCACCACTTCGGCACCATGGATGGCCTGCTGCTGACCTGCGACGAGCACGTCGCCACGCTGATCCGCAACGCCAAGAACGATGCCAT
This sequence comes from Arachnia sp., assembly GCF_057238465.1. Taxonomy (NCBI): domain Bacteria; kingdom Bacillati; phylum Actinomycetota; class Actinomycetes; order Propionibacteriales; family Propionibacteriaceae; genus Arachnia; species Arachnia sp. Next base: position 41,381 of record NZ_DBHHFZ010000007.1, on the reverse strand, counting down.
CCGCGGGCCGATGCCCAACGTGCTGGAAACCCTGCGGGAAACCGGGCAGGACAACATCCTCGGCTACCTGGCCCACCGCCTCACCGAATCCAGCGCCGCCATCGACGCTCTCGTCGACCAGCTCGCCGACGACGCCGCCGACTACATCCGCCGCGCCATCGACGCAGGTTTGCTGACCCCCATCCCCGACGTTCCCGTCGCGGCGCGGATGCTGACCATCTACTCGCTGGGTTCGCTGGTGCTGGGCCGCCACCTGAAACGCCTCCTCGACATCGACATCGCCGCCGAGGACATCGCGGCCGAACCGGGGGTCAGGAATTACGTGCAGGCCCAACTCACGCTGTTCGCGAGCCTGTTCACCCCGCACCTGCTGGAGCAGATGCAACCCCAGCTGGAGGAGACAGGAGAAAGGAAGGAGAAAGAGCAATGAACGCCATCGAGGTGAGGGAGCTCCGGAAGAAGTACGGCTCCTTCGAGGCGTTGAAGGGCATCGACCTGGAGGTTCACACCGGGGAGATCTTCGGATTCCTCGGCCCCAACGGCGCGGGCAAGTCCACCACCATCCGCATCCTCCTGGACGAGATCCGCGCCACCGGCGGCACCGCCCGGCTGCTCGGCCTCGACTCCCGCCGCGACGCCGCGGCGATCCACCGCCGGCTCGGCTACCTGCCCAGCGACCTGGCCCTCTACCCCGCGATGACCGGCGCGCAGACACTGCGGTTCTTCGCCCGGCTGCGCGGCGGCGTCGACTGGAATCACGTCAATGAGCTCCGGCAGCGACTCGACGCGAACCTCGACAAGCGCGTCGGGGAGCTGTCCTCGGGGAACCGTCAGAAGGTGGGGCTGATCGCCGCGTTGATGCACAAACCCGAGCTGATCATCATGGACGAACCCAACGCCGGCCTCGACCCCCTCGTGCAGCACGAGTTCCACCAGGTGCTGCGGGAGATCGTCGCGGAGGGCCGCACCGTGTTCCTGTCCTCCCACACCCTCTCCGAGGTGCAGCAGGTGGCCGACCGGGTCGGCATCATCCGCGCGGGCCGCCTGGTGGCGGTGGAGAACGTCGCGGACCTGCGCTCGGTGCGGCGCGTCGATCTGCTCCTGGACCGCGACGCCGATCCGCGCGACTTCGTCCGCATCCCCGGGGCCCGCGACATCACCGTGGACGGGCCGCGGGTGCGCATGGCCTTCGACGGGGAGCTCGGAACGTTGCTCAGTTCACTCGGCGGCCGTCGCGTCGTCGACCTGACCGCCCACGACGCCGACCTGGAGGAGATCTTCCTCGCGTTCTACCAGGAGCAGTCATGACCACCCTCGCAGTGTTGGGACGCGGTCTGCTGCCGCGCTGGAAGGCCGTCTGCGTCATCGTCGCGTGCATCCTCGCCTTCCTGCTGATGGGGGTCGCAATGGTGCAGTCAATGGACACCAATGTCTACGCATCCCTGCCGCCCGCGCTGCTAGCGATGGCCGGGATTCCCGCCGGCGCCTCGGCCCCGGTGATGTCCTACACGCAGATGCTCGGTTTCCTGGGCGCGATCGCGGTGGCGGGGTTCGCCGTCGCGGTGGGGGCGCAGCTGGTCGCGGGTGAGGAGAAGGACGGCACGCTGCCGCTGCTGCTCAGCCATCCCGTCTCCCGGGTCGGTGTCGGCGCGACGAAGGCCGCGGTGCTGGTGCTGGCGGTCGGTGTGACGTCGCTGGGGCTGTGGGGTGCGGCCGCGCTGGCGAGTCTGCCCTTCGACCTCACGCTGGGGGACGCCCATCTCGGGGAGCTCTGCCTGGCGCTGGGAGCCAATGCCCTGGTGTACGGGGGCGTCGCGTTCGCGGTCGGAGGTGCCACCGGGAGCCGCGGCCTGGCGACAGGGGCTGGTTCCGCGATCCTCGGGCTCGGTTGGTTGTTCGCCGGGCTGCTGCCCCAGTGGTCGGAGGGCCGCGACCTGGCGCAGTTCATCCCGTGGTACTGGTACAGCAAACCGACGGTGCTGCTGAACGGCATCGACGGCGGCTACCTGGCGTTGATGCTCGGCGTCGCGGCGGTGCTGCTGGCCGTCGGGGTCGCCGGCCTGATGGTCCGCGACCTGCGTCGAACAGCGACGAGGACACGACCGGCCAGGCACGCCACAACCAGATGGACCGGTTCGGCGGCTGGTCGCGGACCCTCCCGCTACCGCCTCCTGGTCTCCCGTCACACCGGTCTGCTCCTGGTGCTGGGTGTGGTGATGTTCGCGGTGATGGGCCTGTTGATGGGTCCGTTGTACGAGCAGATGGCCCCGCAGCTGGAGATGGCGACAAAGTCGATGCCACCCGAGCTCATGCAGGTCTGGGGCGCCACCGACATGGCCTCCCCCGCCGGGTTCTACTGGGGCGAGACGATGAGTCTGATGGCCCCCGCAGCCGTGATCCTGGCCGGCGCGGCGGTGGCGTCGCGGCTGGGGTCGGACGAACGTTCGGGCCGGCTCGGCGTGCTGCTGTCCACCCCCACCACCCGCACCCGGATGCTGGCCACGGCGATGGCGGCGCAGGCGACGCTCATCGCTCTGGTCACGGGGCTGACGGGGCTCGGGATCTGGGGCGGGGTCCAGCTGGGCTCGATGGGTCTGGCGACGGAGAACGTCGCGGGCGCCACCGCACACCTGCTGGCACTGGGGTTGTTCATCGGCTCGGCGGCGCTGCTGGCGGTGGCCGCCCTCGGCACCCCGGCAGCGGCCACCTGGACCGCGACCGGGGTGGGGCTGGTCGGCTACGTCATCAACACCACCATGCCCATGAACCCCGACCTCGCCGACTGGGCCCGCATCTCCCCATTCCACTGGTACGGGGCCGCCAGCCCCTTGGAGAACGGAGCCGACTGGGGGCACATCGCGATCCTGCTGGCGGGGTCGGTGGTGCTGCTGGCAGCGTCCTTCCCGCTGTTCACCAGACGCGACCTGCGAGTGTGAACCCGGCTCTCAGTCCTCGATCCGTAGGGGACGTTCGCCGCGGAACAGCACCGTTGGCGCGGAATGGACGCTGGGCATGGGTGCGATGTCATAGATATCAGCATGCGTAGCAAACAACAGCGGGTGCTGCCGAGCAATGGCACTGTGAAATTCAGCCGCCGTCGTTGGGGGAGCGACCTGTCGTTCGACAAACAGATCGATCACTGCCGCATAGGCTTTTCGAGTCAATTTGGCGGCAAGGAAAAGATCTGGATTAACCGCCGAAATACCGACAGATGCCAGATCAGCCTCTGCAAAATCATCCACATCTGCCGTAATCAGGAAACCCGCCTTGGCCGCGACGGCATCAGCAAGGATCTGCCTGTCCTCCGCCGTCGTTCCGAGAAACCTACTTGCACCTTCACCAACGGGGCTAAGCTCTCCCCCAAACCGCTGTCGGACGATGGTCGGCGAAAGTGCGTTTGGTTTCATGTGACGTGCAGCTTCCCGCTCAGCGGTTTCGCTCCACACGACAGCGAAACCGCTGAGCGGCCCGCCCACCATCAAGAGGGTGCGGGTGACAGGTTTGACCAAGACGTTCGCATCGAGAAAGACGCGAATCGGATCGTCAGTCACCGAACAGGTCTGTTCTTATCTCGCCCCGGCTGATCTCAATGACGTCACCCATGGTCGCCTGCCAGAATCGCTCGAACTCCTCATATGGGATCTGATTCCGGTTTCCGATTTTTACCGCACGTAGTTCCCCGGCAGCGATTTTTCGCGAAATCGTCGATCTCGACACCCCGGTTAGATCAGCAACCTGCGCAGGCGTGAGCACCCTCCGCTTGGCCGTGAGCGTCACCGATTCTCCCAACGAAGCGGCTCGTTTCACGTACTCCGCGATCTCGACCATCCACTCCGGCCATTCGCCGCTGTTTGCAGGGGCACGCACGGCTTCAGGATTGATGGTGATACTTCGAAGTGCCATGCGATCAATGATAGCACAGCATGCACACCTTGAATGTCTCAAGTGTGCAAGGTGTGCATTGTTCGAGTTTTCAGTCCTCGGTCTGTTTGACCCAGAGGTTGACCCCGGATTCGACGGCGTGCTGGTCGATGGCGGCCAGCTCGTCGTCGGTGAAAACCATGTTCTCCAGGGCTCCCAGGTTGGATTCGAGCTGCCGCAGCGACGACACCCCGATGAGCGTCGAAGTGACTCGTGGGTCGCGCAGCACCCAGGCGAGTGCCAGCTGCGCCAGCGACTGCCCCCGGTCGCGGGCGATCTCATTGAGGGCACGAACCCGGCCGAGGGTTTCGTCGGTGAGCTGGTCGCGGCTCAGCGACCCGTCGCGCGCGGCCCGGGAGTCGTCGGGGATTCCGTTGAGGTAGCGGTCGGTTAGCAGCCCCTGCGCCAGGGCGGTGAAGGCGATGATGCCCATGCCCTCGCTCTCGCAGGCGTCGACGAGCCCACCGGTCTCGACCCAGCGGTTGAACATGTTGTAGCTGGGCTGGTGTATCAGCAGCGGGGTGCCGAGCTCCCGGGCGATGCGGGCCGCTTCCCGGGTCTTGGCAGCCGAGTACGACGAGATGCCGACGTACAGCGCCCGGCCGGATCGCACCGCCTGGTCGAGGGCCATCATGGTCTCCTCGATCGGCGTGTCGGGGTCGAAACGGTGCGAATAGAAGATGTCGACGTAATCGAGGCCCATGCGCTCCAGCGACTGGTCGAGGGAGGCCAGCACGTACTTGCGCGACCCGCCGCCCTGCCCGTAGGGGCCCGGCCACATGTCCCAGCCGGCCTTGGTGGAGATGATCAACTCGTCGCGGAACGGCGCGAGATCCTGCCGGAAGATGGTTCCGAAGTTGATCTCCGCCTGACCGTAGGGCGGGCCGTAGTTGTTGGCCAGGTCGAAATGGGTGATGCCGGCGTCGAAGGCGCGACGAATGATCGCCCGCTGCACACCGAGAGGTTTGTCGTCGCCGAAGTTCTGCCACAGTCCCAACGACATCGCCGGAAGCAGCAGCCCGGAACGTCCGCAGCGACGGTAGGGCATGCGGCCGTCGTAACGGCCGGAGTCGGGTGTGTAGATCGGATACATGACGCAATCCTGCCAGACCGTCGCAACACCCACTGGACATCAAACAAGGAGCGCGCCGTCGAGGCCGTTGGGCCGGAAGGCTTCGGCCAAGAGGCCATGGAGGATCACGGGGAACGCCAGGAGTCGGCCTCCCGTTTCCTCAAGATGTTTCGCTCGTCCTCGTGAAATCGAGCTCCCGGGCCCAGGCGCGAACCGTCGGGGGGTCGACGTGATCGACGGGTTTCTTCGCGAGGACCCAGAGCAGCAGTTTCTTGAAGAAACCGACCCTCTCGGGTGCGTAACGACCCGCGAAGGCGGCCTGTGCGCTGGCCTCGACCAGTTCCGCGGCGGCCTTGTTGTGGCCGAGCGCGACGTCCTGCTTGGTGGGGTCGACGGCGGTGATGGAGAGATTGAACAGCGCGGCCCGGCCGATCTTTTCCCCGTGGTTGCGCAGCCACGTCAGCGACTCCGGCAGCCACGTCATCGCCTGGGTGGCGCTGCCCAGCACGAACCCGTCGAAACCAGCCGGGTCGGGGTCGTCGCGCAGGTCGGCCAACACGACGTCGACGCCCCGGGCACGCAGTTCGTCGGCGATGATCCCGGCCACCTCGGCCGTGGAACCCGCGCGGGTCGCATACCCAACCAGTACTCGCTGCATGGGTCAAAACTAGTGCCCAGCGGCAAATCCCGCTTCGGAGTAGGCTCGGGGACGGACAAGGAGGTTCTCATGGGCAATGCGAAACGCATCGGTGTTCTGACGGCGGGCGGCGACTCTCCCGGCTTGAACGCGGCCATCCGCGGGCTGGGCAAGGCGGCCATCGGCAGACACAAAATGGAGTTGATCGGTTTCCGTGACGGCGTGCGCGGCCTGGCTGAGAACCGGTGCTTCCAGCTCGGCCCCGAGGCGCTGTCCGGGATCCTCACCGTCGGTGGCACCATCCTCGGTACCAGCCGCGACAAGGTGCACCGCATGCGCATGGGCGGCGAGGTCGTCGACGCCATCCCCACCATCAAGGATGTCGTCGAGCAGGCCGACCTCGACTGTCTGGTGATGCTGGGTGGCGGTGGCACCGCGAAGAACGCGCTGCGCCTGTCGGAGGCCGGCATCCCGGTGGTGCACCTGCCCAAGACCATCGACCGCGACGTCGCCCACACCGACAACACCTTCGGTTTCTCCACGGCCCTGGAGATCGCCACCGACGCCATCGACCGGCTCCACTCCACCGCCCACAGCCACCACCGGGTGATCCTGGCGGAGATCATGGGCCACAAAGCGGGCTGGCTGGCGCTGGGCGCGGGCATCGCGGGCGGCGCCGATGTCATCCTGATCCCCGAGATCCCGTACACCGTCGAAGCCATCGCCGAGACCATCCGGGCCCGGCAGGCGCACGGCACCAACTTCAGCGTGATCGCGGTGGCCGAGGGAGCCAACGACACCGCGGCCGCGCAGGCCATTGCCGCCGCCGAGTCACTGAAGAAGGCCGCCGGGACACCGCAGGAGAAGGCGGCCGCGAAGTCGCACCTGGCGCGGGTCCTCGACGACCACCGCGAACACACCTTCCGGCTGGCCCGCGCCCTGGAGGACGCGACGGGCCTGGAAACCCGCGTCACCATCCTCGGCTACGTGCAGCGCGGCGGGACGCCGTGCGCGGAGGACCGGCTGCTGGGGTCGCGGATCGGCACCGCCGCCGCCGACCTGATCGCCGACGGGGTCAGCGGGGTGATGGTCGCGAGCAGGGGCGACGGCACCGAACCCGTCGACCTGAAGAAGGTCGCGGGCGTCCTGGCGCAGGTCCCACCGGACCATCCGTGGATCCAGACCGCCCGCGACGTGGGAACGGGTCTCGGGGACTGAGCGAATCGCAAATTCCTTCCCTAGGATTCCACGAGATCTTTTACCCGGGGTATAGAGCAAGAACTTCCATTTTGGCTATGCTTGACGAGTTCAGCTGATTTGTCCCGGGGGGGTAGTTGTGCAATCAACTATTCGAGGAGTTGCGCAACCGATCATTCGCCGCAGGGTGGAGAGTGGAGTAACCGCGTTGCTCGTGCTTGCCCTAGGGGGATTCGCGTTCGCGCATCAAGGCATCCCGGCCGAGGAAGTGGATCTGAATGACGGCGGGGTGTGGGTGACCAACACCGCCCAGGGAATGGCCGGACATCTGAACTACCAGTCGCGCGTCATCGACGGCGGTCTGAACGCTCCGACACGCGACTTCGATATCTCCCAGGAGGGCAACCGGGTCCTGCTGCAGGACAAGGCAGACAAGGCCGCCAGGACCGTTGACACCGCGACCCTGACGCTGGGTAACCGAATCGCCACCGGGAACCTGGAGTACAGTCACGGCGCGAACACGGTCTTGGTGGCGGACACGGACGGCGGCAAGGTCTGGGCAACCAGCCTGGATCGGTTAGCCGATTTCTCCCCTGGCGCCGCCCCGCTGCTGGAGGGCGTCGATTCCCCCCACGTCGTGGTGGGTCGTGACGGTGTCGGTTTCGTGGTCGATGAATCCGGGGTCATCACGAGGATCACCGGCTCCAGCAACCATTTCCAGGCCGAGCCCAGCGGCTCCCTTCCGCAGGGCATGACATCCAGCACCCAGCTGACGGTGGCGGCCAACCGGCTGGTGGCCGTCGACGAGGGCCGGATCCAGACGGCGGGCTCCAGCATCGATGTGGCCGAGATCACCGCGGGTTCCCTGGCCCAGCAGCCCAGCCTGGAACGCGACCACGTCAGCGTCGCAACCCCCGAGGCGCTGCTCACCATCCCGCTGGGCGGCGGAACCCCACAACGCACCGTGGTGCCCTCCGGGAAGCCGGCGGCTCCGGTGGATGTCGCGGGTTGTGTCTACGGGGTGTGGTCTGGTTCCGGCGCCCACGTGCGCGACTGTCCTGGAGAATCCGACGACGTCAACGACGTCAACGACACCTTGGCCACCAGCAGCGGCCTGGTGTTCCGGGTCAGCCGCGACATCGTCGTCATCAACGACGCGGCTGGCAACATTTACCTGCCGAACGAAAACATGGCAATCGTCAACGACTGGGACAACGTGAAGTCCCAGATCGAGAACCAGAACCAGACCGACGAGCAGCAGACCGACGAGAACCAGCGCGAACGGGCCAACGAAAGCAACGCCAAACAGGAACCCCCCGTCGCGACCGACGACAACCTGGGTGCCCGTCCCGGTAAAAACACCACTCTTCCGGTGCTGCTGAACGACATCGACCCCGACGGCGACGTGCTGACGGTGAAACTCGTGGACGTCCCCGACAACGTGCAAGTATCGCTCGGCCGGAACGGTCGTTCGATCCAGATCTTCCTGCCCCCCGAGACCACAAACCCCGCGACGTTCACCTATCAGGCCTTCGACGGGGAGGAGCTGTCCAACACCGCCACCGTGACGGTGACCCCCACATCGGACAACGGGGAACCCCAGCTGGCACGCAAGAACACCGTCACCATGACCGAGCGGGCGACGGTGGAGTACTCGGCCCTGCCCGACTGGACCGACCCCGACGGCGACCCGATCTACCTGGTCAACGCGACAGCAGACGAGGGCTTGGCCGTCACCTTCCGCCAAGACGGCTTCGTCTCGGTGCGCGACCTGGGAACGGCCGGACCCGGCTCCCGGGAACTGACCCTCACGGTCTCCGACGGAACCACCGAGGCCACCGAGAAAATACCCGTTCAGGTCTCCTCCGGCTCCACAAACCTACCGCCGGTGGCCAATGCCGACCACTACGTGGTCAACGTGGGGGAGCAGGTGCTGATGCGTCCCCTGAGCAACGACTCCGACCCCAACGGCGAGGCCCTCATGCTCTCGGACGTGGGCAAACCGGCCGCGGACGAAACCCTGGAGGCAGACTACGAGAAGGCCGAGGCGACGTTTTCCTCCACCCGCGTCGGCTCCCACGAGCTCACCTACGTCGTCTCCGACGGACCGAACGCATCCAGCGGCAAGATCCGCGTCGATGTGCAGGACCCCGCGACCATCGACCCGAAACCCAGCGCCCAGGACGACCTCGCCCTGCTGCCCTCCGACGCCCCGGTGCTGGCGAACGTCCTGGACAACGACTCCGACCCACTCGGCGGGGTTCTGGCGGTACAGTCGGTCTCCGTCGACGCAGGGCAGGACATCACCGTCGAGGTGAAGGATCACTCGACGCTGCGCATCTCGGCGTCCAAAGAGCTGAGCGGCCCCCGCACCTTCTCCTACACCGTCTCCAACGGCCGCGAGTCGGCGACCGCCCGGGTGGTGGTGCTGCCGCAGCCGCCCCGGTTGAGCAACCAGCCCCCCGTGGTCATCGACGACACCGCAGTGGTGCGGGCCGGCGACATCGTGGCGGTTCCCGTGCTGTCGAACGACTACTCACCCACCGGCCTGGAACTGGATGTCGCCCCCGAGGTGGACGTGCGCGGCGATTCCAGCCTGGGTGAGGCCTTCGTCTCCGGTGACCTGGTGCGTTTCCGCGCCGGGAGCACCGCGGGCAATACCACTTTGGTCTACACCGCGCGCGACTCCGCCGGGAACCACGCCAGCGGCAAGATCGACATCGCCATCCGCGCCCGGGAGAGCGCGAACCAGAAACCCACCCCGCGTCCCGTCACGGGCCGGGTCTTCGCGGGCGCGGAGACCACGGTGGCGGTGTCCATGAACGGGGTCGACCCCGACGGCGACTCCGTGGAACTCGTGGAGGGTTCCTCCCAGGCTCCCAAACTGGGCAGCGTCAAGATCGAGGAGGGCTACCTGACCTACAGCGCCGCCCACGGCTCCAAGGGCACGGACTCGTTCACCTACCAGGTGCGGGACCGGTTCGGCGCCACCGGTGAGGCCAGTATCCAGATAGGCGTCGTGCCGCCGCCGAGTATCAACCAGCTCCCCGTGGCGGTGCCCGACCAGGTGACGGTGCGTCCCGGGCGAACCGTGGAGATCCCCGTCACCAGGAACGATGTGGATCCCGACGGCGACGAGATCCGCATCATCGCGGGCACCGCCAGAGCCCAGGCCCCTTGGGAGGCCGACCTCGAGATCGTCGGGCAGGATGTCAAGCTGGTCGCACCCACCGAACCAGGCATCTACAAGTTCAGCTACGGCATCACCGACCGCGGCGGGGCTTCCGTGACCGGCTACGGCACCCTGATCGTCGACGAACAGGCACCGCTCAAACCGCCGGTGGCGGTGGACGACCGGCTTCCGGTCTCCAAGGTTCTGGGGAAGACCGAGGTCGAGGTTCCCGTGCTCAAGAACGACAGCGACCCCGACGGCAGCCAGGACGACCTGCGGATCGAGGTCGAGTCCCCGGGAGTCGTCGAATCGGGACAGGTCCGGGTACCGGTTTCCGACGACCCCCAAGTACTGCTCTACACCATCACCGACAAGGACGGCGGCACCGCCCGCGCCGCCATCTTCGTTCCCGGGGTCGCGAACGTTCCCCCCACCCTCAACCCCGAGACGGTTCCCGCCAAGGTGAAGGCCGGCCAGACCCTGCACGTCGAGCTGTCCGAGCACGTGTTGACCCGCCGTGGCCACTCGCCGAAACTCACATCGGGGGAGTCGTTGGTGGTCGGAACGGGCGCCTCCGCCAAGGTCGTCAGCGACACGGTTATCGAGTTCACCCCCGACGCCTCCTTCTACGGCCCGACGACCCTCGCCTTCGGGGTGCACGACGGCGAGAGCCTCGACGACCCGAACGGTCTGCGATCCACCCTCTCCCTGCCCGTCGAGGTGGAGGCCTCTGGCATGGTTCCCCCGGAGCTGCGTCCCTCACAGGTTACGGTGGCCAAGGGGGAGCAGGCCAGCGTCAAGCTGAGCGACATGGTCAATGACCCCGACCCCGGGGACAACGAGGCGATGACCTATTCGCTGGTCTCCGCCCCGGAAACGCTGAACGTGAAGGTCTCCGGGAAGGAGATGCAGATCTCAGCCACCGCCGAGGCCCCGCTCGGCGATGCGGGAGAGGTCGTGGTCCGGGTGCACGACGGAAAAACCGACCCCTTGGAGATGAAGATTCCCGTCACCGTGGTGGGCACCACACGGCCCCTCATGACCACGACGGAGCTCATCGCGTCCGATGGGCGCGTCGGTCAGGTGAAGGTCTTCGACCTCACCACCGCCATCACGAACCCGTTCGCCGACCAGGGCGGGGCCATCACGATCAGCGGCGCCACCGCACGGCAGGGAAAGGCCGAGGTCTCGGTCAACGGCACCGACCTGTCCGTGACACCCACCGAGATCGGCACCGTCGTGGTCAACTACACCGCATCCGATGCCACGGGGGACGCTTCCCGGCAGGTCACGGGGCAGGTCACGTTGATGGTCAAGGGCACCCCGCTGGCACCGACGGACCTGACCGCCCGGTCAGACGTCTCCCGCACCGTTGAGTTGGCCTGGGCCCAGGGCGACCTGCAGGGCGGATCCCTGGACCACTTCCAGGTCTCGTGGAACGGAGGCAGCCAGAACTGCGGAACCGTCACCAACTGCCGCATCACCGGACTCACCAACAACACCGACTACACCTTCACGGTCACCCAGGTCACCGAGGTCGGAACCTCCGAGCCCTCGAACCCCGTCCAGGCGCATCCCGACGTGCGCCCGAACCAGCCGGCGGTACCCACCGCCACCGCTGGTGACCGGGAGATCGCGCTCAGCTGGCCCGCCACCCAGGTGCCCGACGGGGGTTCACCGGTGGAGAAGTACAACATCCAGGTCTCGCCCGGGATCGGTGGACAGACGGCGTTCTTCACCAGCGACACCTCCCACACCTTCACGGGGCTGACCAACGGCACCGCGTACCGGTTCCGCATCCAGGCCGTCAACCGCTACGCGGACAACAACGTGGCCCGCGAGGCCGACTACCTGTGGAGCGACTGGTCCACCGCCGAGGTTCCCGCCGGAGCGCCGTCGGGGCAGGGCGCACCGACGGTGAGCATGAGCCGGGCCACCGCCGGGGTGACGCCGCGGGCGTCGCTGTCCTGGAGCAAGCCCTCGAACGTCAACGGCGATGACAACCTCATCTATGAGGTGACCGAGAGCACCTCGGGTCAGGTGGTGTACTCGGGCCAGGACACCCAGACCACGGTAAGCATGAGCACCGACTCGAACGACAAGACCTTCACCGTGCGTTCCACCAACAAGTCCAAGAAGTGGAGCGACCCTTCCCCCACCTCGAACGCGGTGCGTTTCTACCAGCCACCCGGCACCCCCATCGGTTTCTCGTTGAAACCCACCGGGGTGCCCAACCAGGTGACGTTCTCCTTCACCGCCGGGGCCGGGAACGGCGCCCGACCCGACGAGATCAGCTACCGGTGGAACGCCAATGGCGCGAGCGGCACCGTAACGAACGGCCAGACGGTCACCAACGGCGTCTTCGTCAACGGGCGCGACGTCCAGGTCTCCCTAACCCCGGTGGCCAACGTCAGGGGTGAAACCACCGAGGGGGAGTCCGCGACGGCCTCCGTGAACACCTACGGACCACCGTCGGTTCCGAGCATCTCTGCTTCCGGCGGCTACCAGTCGGTGACCTACAGCTGGAGCGCTGACATCAACAGCGGAGGCCGCAGCTCCACGGTCACCATCGACAACCAACAGGTGGCCGCCAGCGGCAGCACCACCCGCGAGGGCCTGGCCCCCAACAGCCAGGCATGCGCAACGATCACCATCACGAACTCGGAAGGCCAGCACGTCACCAACCAGGCCTGCGGCACCACCTGGCCTGCTCCCGTGGCCAGCGAACGCAGGGGGGCGACCAGCACCCTGTGTCCCCGCACCTGGGGAAGCTGCAATGTCTACGAGGTCCAGTTCCGGCACTACAGGCCCAACAGCGTGGTGGAATGCCACCTGCCGAACACCACCGGCGAGAACGGCTACACCCAGATCCGGATGGACGCCAACGGTTCCTGGGGCTGGGGCCAGTACAAGAACTGGGTGGTCGGCCAGCAAGACATTTCCGGTGACATCACCAGATATTGCACACAGAAGTGACCAGCGAGAAGGAACAAGAACAACCATGACAGTGACCCCCGAGCACGCCGCCTGGTTCGCGGACACCTTCACGAAACTCGCCGAGAACGTGGGACAGGCGCTGCTGGGAAAGGCATCCGTAATCCGGCTGGCACTCACCTGCATGCTGGCCGAGGGGCACCTCCTGCTGGAGGACTCCCCCGGAACGGGCAAGACCGCCCTCGCACGCGCCATCGCCGCCACGGTCCAGGGCAGCCACAGCCGCATCCAGTTCACCCCCGACCTGCTCCCCTCCGACATCACCGGCGTCACCATGTACGACCAGTCGAAGAGCCAGTGGGAATTCCACAAGGGTCCGATCTTCGCCAGCATCGTCCTGGCCGACGAGATCAACCGCGCCTCACCGAAAACCCAGTCGGCGCTGCTGGAGGTGATGGAGGAGGCCATGGTCACGGTCGACGGGGTGCGCCACCCGGCGGGTCGTCCCTTCATGGTGATCGCCACCCAGAACCCCATCGAGCAGGCTGGCACCTACAAACTGCCGGAGGCCCAGCTGGACCGTTTCCTGATGAAGACCAGCGTCGGCTACCCCGACCGTGCTGCCGCGTCACAGATCCTGCTGGGCGCGGCGCAACCCGACCGGTCGAAGTCACTGACGGCGGTGATCTCCCAGCAGGCCGTCAGCGAGATGAGCGACCTGGTCAAGGACAACTACATCGACCCCACCGTCATCGACTACATCCAGGACCTGGCCGAGGCAACCCGTCAGGACAAGGACACCACGATCGGGGTGTCCACCCGGGGCGCGATCGCCATGGTGCGGGCCGTTCGCGTCTGGGCAGCCGCCCACGGCCGCAATTTCGTCATGCCCGACGACGTGAAGGACCTCGCGGCCCCGGTGTGGACGCACCGGGTCATCATGTCTCCCACCGCCGAATTCGCCGGCTCCAACGCCTCCCGGGTGATCACCCGGGCGTTGGACTCCGTGGTGGCACCTGCGAATCGGGCGGGCTGATGGGATCGTGAGGTTCAGGGCGTTCCGGGAACAGGCACTGACGCTGTGGCGGAGAATCCGCGGCGCCAGTTTCATCGCTGCCGTCACCCCGCTGGGCTGGGCAACGCTGGGCGTCGGCGGGGTCTCCGCGTTGATCGGCTGGTCCCACGGCTGGCTGGAGTTTCGTGGACTCGCCTTCCTGGCTCTGGTGCTGTTGATAATCGCGGTGCTGCTGACGCTGCGACGACCCGCCCACGATGTGACGCTGGAACTGCACCAGCCGCGGGTCCCCATCGGGGAACCGGGGTTGGGCCGGGTGTTGCTGCGTGGACGTCCCGGCGGCACCCCGGCCACCACCATCGAGCTCCCGGTGGGCAGGGCGGTTGCGCGGTTCCGGGTCACCGCCCTGGGAGAGAACGACGAGCACGAGGAGCTCTTCAGCGTCCCGACCCGGCGCCGGGGGGTCATTCCCATCGGCCCGGTACGCGCGGTGCAGGCGGATCCGGTGGGTCTGATCCGTCGCACCAAGGTGTTCAGCGACCCCATGGAACTGTTCGTCCATCCCCGAATGGTGCCGGTGGAGCTGGCAGCCGTCGGTTTCCTCAAGGACGTGGAGGGCATCACGACCGCGAACCTGTCGAGTTCCGACGTCAGCTTCCACGCCCTGCGTGACTACATCCCCGGCGACGACCGCAGGTCCGTGCACTGGCGCACCACGGCCCGCACTGGGCGCCTCATGGTCCGTCAGTTCGAGGAGACGATGCGCGCCCACCTCCTGCTGGTGCTGTCCACCCTGCGTGGCGACTACGCGAGCGAGGACGACTTCGAGGCCGCGGTCAGCGTGACTGCATCGCTGGCCGTGGCCGCGTTGCTGGAGGACCGGCAGGTCAGCCTGTACACCTTCGAGGGGCCCGTGGCCTTCCCGAACGCGATTGGGGTGCTCGACGAGCTGTGCCGGGTGGGGTTGATCGACAAGGGCCCCGACCTCAGCCAGGTCGTGCTCCGGGCAGGACACGACACCCCGGGGGCGTCGGTGGCGGCCTTCGTCACCGGGGGTGTCGACCCCGTCGAGTTGCGGTCCGCGCAACTGGTGTTGCCGCTGCAGATCAAGACCTTCGCGCTGCGCGTCCAAACGGGCCTGGAGTTGGCGCGACGGCAACTCGGCGACCTGACCGTCATGGACGTGTCGCTGCTGGACCAGCTGCCCTTGGCATTGCGGGGCCTGTCGTGAAGGCCTCCGGGTTGCGTTGCCTCGGGATCTGGGTCCTGCTGCTCCCGTCGGTGGTGGCTCTCCAGCCGGCCTTCGGGGGCTGGCCCGGTTTCCTGCCCGGAATGGCCGGGATCACCTTGGGCGTGCTGGTCGGCTATCTGGCGGCCCGGTTCAGGTTCTCGTTGCTCTTCACCGTCCTCACGACGCTGATCGTCTACCTGTTGTTCGGGGGCGCGGTGGCCCTGCCACGCACCACCGTCGCCGGGTTCGTCCCGACCCCGGACACCCTCCGTCGTCTGGTGCTGCTCAGCGTCCAGGGCTGGCGTGACCTGTTGACGGTTGCCACCCCGGCCGACGACTTCACCGGTCCCGCCGTGGTGCCGTGGCTGTTGGGCCTGGTGGGGGGAGTCGTGGCGGTGACCCTGGCGGCACGCACCCGCGCCGTGTTCTGGCCCTTGTTGCCGGCCCCGGTGCTGTTGGCCGTGAGCATCGCAATGGGTGTGCACACCGCGCCGACCGCGACGTGGCTCGGGGCCGCCCTCGGGGTGTGCATGCTGGGGTGGGTGTGGCTCCACCAGCTGGCGGCCCAGCGCGCCGACAACGCCGACATCCTCGTGAACTCCCGGGCCGAATCGTCGCAGACGCTCCGCCGGGCGGTGGCGGCGCTGGCGCTGTTCGGGGTCGGGACCTGTGCCGCGATCACAGCCACGGGTATCACCGGAGTCGATGCCAGACGCGATGTGCTGCGCGACCACATCGCACCCCCGCTGAACCTGCGCAGCTATCCCTCCCCGCTGATGAGCTACCGCCGCTACGAGGTGGACCAGAAGGACACGACCCTGTTCACGGTCACCGGCATGCCACCCGGGGCCCGGCTGCGGCTGGCGGTCATGGACACCTACGACGGCAACGTGTTCAACGTGTCCCAGGACGCCAACCACTATCTGCGCACGGGCCGCAGCATCACCCAGGACATCGACACCGACACGAGCCTGCAGGTCTCGGTGGGCGAGTACAACGGGGTCTGGGTGCCGCTGGCCGGGTCGCCGCGCCGGCTGGAGTTCTCCGGTGACCGGGCCGATCTGATGGCCGACGGCACCTACTTCAACCAGAACGCGCAGCAGGTCCTGGCCACGGCCGGGGTGGGTTCCGGCGACACCTATCGGCTGGAATCATCCGTGACCCCGGAACCCACTGAGGAGCAACGGGCGGCACTGGGCGCCACCAATTCGGGAAGCGTCCCGCTGGCCAAACTGGAGCGGGTTCCCGAGGTCATGTCGATGCTGGCCGTCGAGTATGCCGCGGGCAAGTCCACCCCCTTCGAGCAGATGGTGGCCATCGAGACCAAGCTCAGGGCCGACGGTTACTACTCGGACGGCTCCAAGGACAGCAACCGCTCCCGGCCCGGGCACACCACCGAACGACTGTCCACGATGTTCCAAAGCCCGATCCTGGTGGGCGACGACGAACAGTACGCCACGGCAATGGCCCTGATGGCGAACCAGCTGGGGATCCCGGCCCGGGTGGTGCTCGGTTTCTACCCGGAGGAGAACCCTGGGGATGTCTGGGATGTGAAGGGAACCGAGGCCCACGTCTGGGTGGAGGCCAACTTCGCCGACGTCGGCTGGGTAAGTTTCAACCCCACCCCCAACCGTGACAAGCAGCCCAACACCGAGCTCCCCAAACCCAAACCGAAACCCAAACCGCAGGTGGATCCGCCGCCGAACCCGCCGGAGAAGTTTCCCGAGGAGCCGGTCATCCCGGATCGGGAGGCCGATGACAGGGACGGCGACGAAAACTGGAACATCAACTGGGGGCTGGTGTTCGCCACGCTCGGCGTGGTGGGCGGGCTCGGGGTGCTCTCGTCCCCGTTCCTGGTGGTGCTGGGGTTGAAGATTCACCGGGCCGGGCGTCGCCGCAACGCCCCCAAGGTCCAGGACCGCCTGGTTGGAGCCTGGGACGAGATCGTGGACCAGGCACGGGATCTCGGGTTCCAGACCGCGCGGAGCAGAACCCGTCGCGAAACCGCAGCCGAGTTGCAGCGCATCCACCCGGATATCCCCCTCACCCAGACGGCGGAGCAGATCAACGTAGCCGTTTTCGGACCCGCCCCACCCGAGGCCCCGGTGGCAGAACTGGCTTGGCGGGCGGCCGCTGACATCAGACAGGAACTGGTCAAGGACCTTCCTTGGTACCGCCGGGCGTTGGTGGCGTTGTCGCTGCGTTCGCTGCGCCGGACGAAGGTGGAGCCCAAACCCGAACCGGAGGAGGAACCCCGTGGCGAGTGAACCGATACCCGACCTTTTCAAAGGGGCCACGGTCACCACCATCCGGCGGGCATCGGCCCGCGTCCTGCTGGCCCTGCCGGAGGCCATCCTGGCGGGGATGATCGTGCTCCAGCTCCGAGTGAGGATCGATGACGCCTGGTTGGTGCCCTGCACCGCGGTCTTCGGAGTGTGGTTCTTGATCAACACCGTGCTCCTGCTGTTCCAGTCACGCACCGTCCCAGCGACGATGCTGGGCTTCGAGTACCGATCGGTGAGGACCGGTCAGCGCGCCGGCGGCAAGGCGTTCCTGGGGCGGCTGCTCACGACCCTGATGTTCTACGCAAGCCTGGGTGTCATGGGTGTCGTGCTGTCTCTCACCCACCGGAACGGGCAGTCGCTGGTGGATCGATGGCTGGGCCTGGTGGCGGTGCATCCGAAGCAGATCCGTGATGCCTTCGACCCGACCGCTCTAGCCCCCAAGGCTCCCCCGGCGCGGGTGCAGCAGGTCACCATGCCCGGCATGGTCTCCTCTCCCCCGGTCGGCCCCCAGCAACCCGGTTCGTCGCCCGGCGTGATTGTCGCCTCCCCGTTCGCACCACCCCGGGCGACGCCCTCGCCGTCGTTCCCGGTCGCGACACCACCGGCCCCGGTCGTTGATGAGACGGAACTGGATGCGTGTCTCTGCACCCCGGAGGAAATCACCATCCAGCTCGACGACGACACGCTCCTCACCCTGGATGCCCCGGTGGTTCTCGGACGCAATCCCGTCGCGCCCGAGGGTTTCCGGGAGGCCCGGTTGGTCGACTTGGAGGACCTGTCGATGAAGCTGTCGAAGACCCACATCGTGGTCGTGGCGGAGGGGGGAAGGGTCAAGGTCAGGGACATCGGTTCCTGTAACGGGGTCGTCTTCGAGTTGAACGAGACGAAGATGAGGATCCCCCCACAGCAGGTGATTGAGGTTCCCGGCCAGGCGACGGTGCATTTCGGTGGTCGCTCATTCAAGGTCGTGTCATGATCCCCCCGGGAACCGATGTGGACCGGCCGAGATTCGAGGTGCGCCACGGCGGCCGCTCCGACCGGGGACAGGTGCGACCCCGCAACGAGGATTCGTTCCTGGCCGCCGCTCCCTACTTCCTGGTAGCGGACGGAATGGGCGGGCACTCCAACGGCCAGGATGCCGCAAGGGCGGCGGTCGAGGCCTTCCGCCCCCCAGCAGGACTGACCTGGGCCACCTCCGACGGGGTGATAGATGGCGTCAACGCGGCAGCAGCAACCATCCGCAGGCTCTCGGGAGAGGGACGTCCCCCCGGCAGCACCGTCGCCGGAGTGGGGCTCAGTCTCCAGTCCGGCCATCCCTGCTGGCTGGTCTTCAACGTCGGTGATTCCCGGGTCTACCTGCTGCGCCGGGGCTCGCTGACCCAGATCACCACAGACCACTCCGTGCGCTACGAGGGACCGGGCACCGCCAGCCGAAACGTGATCACCCGCGCGTTGGGGGCCGGGCTGACGAAACCACTGCAACCCGACCAGTGGCTGATCCCGGCGCAACCGGGTGACCAGGTGTTGATCTGTTCCGACGGGCTCTACGCCGACCTCGCGCAGCATCTGATGACGGCGATCCTGCTGGAGGGCACCGATCCCCAGCGGAAGGCCGATGCCCTGGTGGATGCGGCGAACGCCGCCGGGGGAAGGGACAACGCGACGGCGGTGGTCGTGGTCGCCGACGAGGTGTTTCCGGCCTTCGGTGCGCTCACGGAAATCGACGAGGCCACGCTGCGTGACGACGAGACCGCTCAGGAGGAGGAGCTGATTCCATGACCAAGCGATGGGCCCCCGGAACCTGCAGGCTGCTGGCCTGGGAACGGGGCATGGCGCTGCTGGACAGCAGGATCAGTGACGAGCAGGCCGAAAAGCTCTGGGAGGCCGTGAGGCACGAGGCGGGGCTCGAAACCTTCCTGCAGGTCCTGATGGAGACCACGGGCGCCGGACTGTTGAACATCCCACCTTTTGCCGTGGCGATCCTGGACGAACGCGGAGCCCACGTGGCCGTTCGCGGGTCATGGTTGGTGTCGGTCCACACCGGGGAGCGTGAGATCCGGCTGAGCGGTGAGGACATCACCACTTGGGAGGAGAAGCTGGTGGTGGGGGCCGTCGCAGCGGAGTTGCAGGCCCCGGGCGCGCACGAACGAACCCTGCCGCTCGTGTGCGGGATCGTCGACGGGGACCGGGTCGCGTGGTCCGCCGGTACCGGATCACCGTCCCCTGCAAAACCCCCGGCCCACGAGGAGGATCAGGGCCCCGGCCAGGACACCGGGGAGGCGGCCGTGATGATCACGGTCCCCAAACGGAACCTCCCCGCCCCGGCACCAGACCCGGCGCCCGGAGGGCACACCACCCTGTCCGAACCCGCCGACCCGCCCCCGGAGGCATCCCGGGCGGCCCCCGAGAGCCCCTACTCCCACCTGTGGGATGAGTCGGAGGCGGTGGAACCCGAAACTGACGGGAGGGACGAGCAGAGGGACACCACAGGTGAGCTGCGTGACGGTCTGACCGTCGCCGATGACGTCGAGATTCCGATCGCCACGTTTCCCGAAGCCCACGGGCCGCAGGTCCTGGCGGTCTTCTGTGCCGGGGGTCACCCGAACCCCCCGCAGCGGATCCAGTGCTACCAGTGCGACGCACCCATGGGCGAGCAGCAGCCCCGGCTGGTGGAGCGACCGCAGCTGGGCTGGTTGCGGATCGCCGGTGGCGAGACGGTGCCGTTGCGCGGTCCCGTGGTGGCGGGCCGCAACCCCAGGACCACGGCCCTTCCGTCGGCGGAGCCACCGCGTCTGATAGCTCTGCCCCACCGTCACATCTCCAGCAACCACATCGCCTTCGTCCTGGAGGGCTGGTCGGTGCTGGTCCGCGATCTGGGGTCCAGCAACGGCTCCTACCTGCGGCGTCACGGAAACCCACCCGTCCGGTTGCCGGAGAACGACACCCCTCTGGTTCCGGGGGACGTGATCGATCTGGGGCACGGGGTGTTCATCAATCTGGATCGGATCCCCTGACATGCCACCACGCAAAGCCGCCCCGAAACTTCCCGGGTTCACGCTCATCGACTGGCTGGGGGGTGGTGGTTTCGCCGACGTTTTCCGGTACCGCGACCACAGCCTCGACCGCGAGGTGGCGATCAAGGTCCTCCACCGCGAGGTCACTGACAAGGCACGGCAGGCCTTCCGCACCGAGGCCAGCACCATGGCCAAGCTCAGCAGCCACCCCAACATCGTCAGCGTCTTCCAGGTCGGCGTCGCCGACGACGGCCGCCCCTTCCTGGTGATGGAGATGTGTTCGCCACGGCACCTGGGTGACGTCATCGCCCGCAAATCCTACAGCGCCGCGAAGGCGATGGAACTGGGCATCCAGATCGCCGGCGCGGTTGAAACCGCTCACCGGCTGGGGATTCTTCACCGCGACATCAAACCCGCCAACATCATGTTCACCGCATTCTCCCGGCCAGCCCTGACCGACTTCGGAATTTCGGTCTCCCTGGAGGAGGGCGCCTCGGCGCAGCTGGCGTTGAGTCCCCTGTGGGCCCCACCGGAGCAGTTCGGGAGTTCGGCGGGGCTGGTTGGGCCGTGGAGCGACGTCTACTCCCTGGCCGCCACGGTCTGGGCCCTGCTGATGGGACACAGCCCCATGTACGTCTCGGGCGAGTTGAACGACCGGCTGCACATGGAGGCGCGGGTCAGAACCATGCAGGCACCCCGAACGATGCGCACCGACGTACCAGAGCAACTGGAACGGGTGCTCGCGGTGGGGCTGGCCAAGGAGCCGGAGGAGCGTTTCCAGACCGCCATCGATTTCGCCCGGGCCCTGCAGGGTGTCCAAGGCCTGATCAACCAGCCCGTCACTTCCATCGACGTGTTCACCGAACCCGAACAGATTCAACAGGACGAGAGTGAACTGCTCGACGAAGGCACCCGGATCTCGGGTTTCCAGCTGATCGACCCCAACAATCCGGATTCAACCAGCCAGCTGACCGGCCCCACATCCGGTTCGACGACGGCGCTGGACAGTTCGGACTCCGGCGGCCACACCCCGGCGGTGCTGCAGCACGGCCGGGGTGTGGCCGCCCCGGGCCTGCGGGATTTCACCTTCACCGACGAACAACCGGCCCCCGCACCGCGGGAACAGATCGTCGAAACCCCGAGGATCCCACCCACCGAGCCCGTCGCCCCCGTCGGAGGCAGGACCCCTTGGAAACTGATCGTCTCCCTGGGGCTGGTGCTGGCGGTGATCGTCGGGGCGGTCCTGGTGTTCACGCTCAACCAGGGGCGGGGAGCCACCACCCCAGACATCACCGCCAGTCCGGCTCGCAGCGGTCATCCGGTCGATCCCCTCGTCGTCGTTCCCAAGGTAACCGACCTGACCGGACGCATCGAAGGCGACAAGGCCACGTTCACGTGGACCAATCCCGCTCCCGAGCCAGGAGACCAGTTTCGCTACACGCTGCTGGATCCCCGGAACGGAACCGCCTACGAAGCGACCAGCGAAACCACCATCACCGTCTCGACGCTGCCGGGCGACACGTGCCTGGAGGTGGCCCTGACCCGGAGGAACGGTCGAAGCTCCGAACCGGTCAGGGGGTGTGCGACATGAGCACCCTGCAGATCGACTTCGCCGGCGAGGTGTACCACGTGGAGCCGGGCCAGGAGTTCATCGTCGGACGCGCCGGGGATCTCGCCATTGACGACAACCCCTACCTGCATCGCCAGTTCCTGTCCATCCGTCACGACGGGCAGATGTGGTGGGTGTACAACATCGGAAGCCGTATCCCGGCCCGGCTGTCGGACATCAACCGGTTCACCACCAGCACGCTCCCGCCCGGCGCGGGGCTGCCACTGGTGTTCGAGTCGATGTTGCTGACCTTCAACGCCGGGCGGATCAGCTACGAGATCGAGGTGTCACTGACATCCTCGGTGTTCCAGATGGTGGTGTTGCCAGAGGAGGGGCAGGGGGACACCACCATGGGGGAGACCCGGTTCACCCATTCACAGCTGTTGGCGATCCTGGCCCTCGCGGAACCTGTGCTGAGCCGCGCCGGGGTGGGGAGCTGGCAGATCCCGTCGGCCAGCGAGGCGGCGGCGCGGCTGGGATGGACCCAGACCCGCTTCAACCGGAAGCTCGACAACGTGTGTGACAAGCTCGACAAGGCCGGTGTCAAGGGGCTGCACGGTGGCGTGGGGTCCCAGGCTCACAGCCGCCGCGCCAATCTCGTGGACTGGGCGGTCTCATCCCGCCTCGTTACGGCCGAGCACCTGCCCGTGCTGGACATCGAGGCAGCTCAGAACCGCAAGATGATGGAGGACTGATGCAGATCCGGGTCACTCTCAGGCGGGGTGATTCATTGCACAACGTGCTGATCACCGCCGACGCCACCGCGACCGCCACCGATGTGGCCACCGCCATCCTCAGCGAGGGAATGCCCGAGCCGATCGAGTCCCCGGAGCTGCGCCCGACACTGTGGGTCCAGGACCCCCTCGGACACGTCGCGGTGCTGTCCCCGGACGCCGCCGTCGCCGAGTCGGGGGTGCACTCCGGCAGCCTGATCCAGGTGGTGCCCGAACCCGAGAACCACGTGGTCAGCGAAACTGTCGGCGCCATGCTGCGGGTGTTGAAAGGGCCGGACGCAGGTCTGGAGGTGCCGCTGCGGATGGGCGTCTCGAGAATCGGGCGCTCCCCCGACGCCGATGCGCGGCTGAGCGACCCGAAAGTCTCAAAACTTCACGCCCGGGTCCTGGTCGGCACCACCGTGGACATCATCGACGACAACTCCGCCAACGGGGTGCTGGTCGGCAACCAGCGAGTCAGTCGGGCCACGCTGGGCGCGGGTGATGTCGCGGTGCTCGGCAACACCCAGCTGCGCATCGACGCCTTGGGGGGCGTGCGCGGCGGGGCCAGCGTCGAGGTGGCATACATGCGTCCGCCCCGGGTGCTGACCCGGCCCGCGGCGGCGGAACTGGACCTACCGGATGTCCCCGAGCCACCGGCCCGCCCCCGGTTCCCGTGGCTGGCGCTCGTCGCCCCGCTCGTGATGGGGGTGTCGATGTATTTCTTCACGCAATCCCCCATGACCCTGTTGTTCGTGGCGCTGAGCCCGATCCTGATGCTGGGCACCTACATCGCCACCCGGGTCGAGAACAAACGCAAGCAGAAAGCCGACTTGGTCAATTTCCGTGAGGGCATGAAACTGGCGGAACACGACATGGCCGAGGCCCAGGAACTGGAGCTTCGCCAGTTGCACCGACTGTATCCCTCCACCGCCGAGTGCGTGGATGCGGCGATGAACCGGAACGGGGCGCTGTGGTGCAGGCAGCCCGAGCATCCCGAGTTCCTGCAGGTGCGGTTGGGCATCGGCTCGGTCCGCGCCATGCACCAGTTCAAGGCCTCCCAGCGTCGCGGGCTCGTGGCGTTGCAACGGGAACAGACCCAACTGCGCGAGAAGTACCGGCTGATCCACGAGGCTCCGATCATCGCGGACCTGAGGTCGGTGGGTGGTCTGGGGATCGCTGGCGACAGCGCGAACCTGATCGAGATCGCGCGCGGCCTGATCTTCCAGGTAGCCGTGCTGCACTCCCCCGCCGAGGTGGTGCTGACGTGCCTCACATCCACCGACAACAAGTCTCACTGGAGCTGGCTCGAATGGTTGCCGCACACATCGTCGTCGCACCGGCCCATCGAGGGACCGTGTCTGGCGGGCGACGGGCCGAGTGGCAGGGCGTTGCTGGATCAGATCGAGGACCTCATCGAACTGCGCACCGAGGGCGACGAACCGACGCTGCGGGGTCCGCTGCAATCAGGTGAGAAAACACCCGACCCGGTGGTGCCCGCCGTGATCCTTCTGGTGCACGAGGCGGCCGTCGATCTGGCCAGGGTCGCGCGCGTGGCCGAACGCGGCCCCGACGTCGGGGTGTACGTGGTGTGGGTGGCGGGTGGACGCCATCAGTTCCCGGCCGCGTGCCGGAGCTTCGTGGAGTTGCAACCCAACGGTGAGGCGCTCGTCGGCATGGTGCGTTCCGAGCGGGTGTTCGCATCTGTCTCGACCGAGGCCGTCGACCTGGAGACCGCCCATGCGCTGGCCAGGACCATGTCTCCGCTGGTGGATGCCTCCTCACCGGTCGATGACGAATCCGACCTGCCGCGCCTGGTCTCCGTGGTCGGTCTGCTGGGGTCGTCGGCGGACGATCCCGAACAGGTGCTGTCCCGGTGGCGGGACAACGGCTCCTACGTGAACCGGTCGGCCCTGCCCGCGCCCCGGGAACGCGCCGGGGACCTGCGCGCCGTCGTCGGACACGCCGGTCTGGAACCTTTCACCATCGACCTGCGCTCCCAGGGGCCGCACGCCCTGGTGGGTGGCACGACGGGAGCCGGTAAGTCCGAGTTCCTCCAGGCGTGGGTGCTGGGCATGGCACACGCCCACAGCCCGGACCGGGTGACCTTCCTGTTCGTCGACTACAAGGGTGGCGCGGCCTTCGCCGAGTGCGTGAAGCTACCGCACTTCGTCGGGATCGTTACCGACCTGTCGCCCTACCTGGTGAGACGTGCGCTGCGGAGCCTGAGAGCGGAGATCCACCACCGCGAAGTCCTGTTCAACGCCAAGGGCGTCAAGGATCTCATCGAATTCGAGAAACGCGGCGACCCGGAGTGCCCGCCGAGCCTGATCATCATCGTCGACGAGTTCGCCGCCCTGGTCGGTGAGGTGCCGGAGTTCATTGACGGCGTGGTGGACGTGGCGCAGCGTGGTCGCTCGCTCGGGCTGCACCTGGTGCTGGCGACACAGCGGCCGGCTGGCGTGATCAAGGACAACCTGCGGGCGAACACGAACCTTCGTGTGGCGCTGCGCATGAACGACGAACACGACTCCACCGACGTGCTGGGAAGCCCCGTCGCGGCCTCCATCGACCCGGCGAACCCTGGCCGGGGGGTCGCGAAGATGGGTCCGGGGCGGCTGATCCCGTTCCAGTCGGCGTTCCCGGGGGCCAAGACACCCGCGGAGCCTCCAGCTCCCCCCATCGATGTCGAGGAGCTGGATTTCGGGATGGCTACGAGGTGGAAGATTCCCCGCGCAGCCGCATCCGGTGAGCAGGTGAAGAAGGACATCGAGCGGGTGGTGCACACGGTCTCGGAGGCCGCGAAACTGGGGCGGGTCCCGACCCCTCGCAGGCCGTGGCTGGACACCCTCAGCGAGTCTTACGACCTGCTGACTCTGAAGCAGCAGCGCGATTCCGAACTCATGCTGGGTGTCGTGGACGACCCGGACAACCAGGCCCAGCACCCGGGCGCCTTCTTCCCGGACGAGCGCGGCAACATCGTCTACTACGGGGCCGGAGGGTCGGGCAAGACCACGGCACTGCGGTCGCTGGCGATAGCGGCCTCCATCACGCCGCGTTCCGGCCCCGTTCACATCTACGGCCTGGATTTCGCAGGCGGCGGACTCAACATGCTCGAGGCACTGCCGAACGTGGGCGCCATCATCTCAGGCGACGACGACGAACGGATTTCGCGACTGATGGAGATGCTGACCAAGAAACTGGACGAGCGGGCGGCAGCGTTCAACGCGGTGGCGGCCAACGGCCTCGGCAACTACCGGCAACAACCCGGGAAACAGGACGAGCCGCGCATCCTGATCCTGATCGACGGATTCCAGAACTTCCGCACCGAGTACGATTCGGGGTTGCAGCGAGCGAAAACCTACGCCCAGTTCCACAGGCTGCTGGCCGAAGGTCGCGCCGTCGGGATCCATGTGGCGGCCACCGCGGACCGCATGGCCGCGATCCCCTCCGCCATGCAGGGTTCCTTCCAGGAACGGATCGTGCTGCGGATGAGCGATGCAGACCAGTACCTGACCCTCAACGTCCAGAAGGACGTGCTGAACAATGCCAGTCCTCCGGGACGTTGCATGAACAGCCGCGACGGCAACGAGATGCAGCTGGCGGTGCTCGGCAGCGACCCGTCACCGCCGGCCCAGGCGCGGGAGATCGAGCTGCTGGCCCGGAGCGTCGCGCAGTTCCAGCGCACACGTCCCGACCCGGTGAGACGCCTGCCGGCGCAGGTGTCGGCCGACGAGCTCCCGGTCACGGTGAGGGGTTTCCCGACGCTGGGCCTGGAGGACCAGAGCCTCGGCCCCATCGGCTTCGACCCTCAGGGGGTTTACCTGCTGGCCGGGCCCCCGAAGTCGGGGGTGACGTCGCTGGTGCGGTGGCTCGCGCAGTCGATGGCGAACGCCCAACCGCAGGTGCCGAGGGTGTTGCTGACGGCCCGCCCCTCCCCCCTGTCAAAGCTGGAGCACCTGTGGACGGCGACGATCACGGGCCCCGACCGGGTGCAGGACTACATCAACAACCAGCTCAAGCCCTACCTCACCACCGAGGCCGAACCGGGTCAGCCACGCGTCGCGGTGTTCGTGGAGCAGTTCTCAGAGCTGGCCGGTTCCCTCGCGGACTCGGCGTTGGCGGAAGCATTGAAACTGGCGCGCCGCAACGGGCACCTGATGGCGGGGGCCGGGGAAACAGCCTCGTTCTCGGGTTTCAACTCCAGTGTCCCGGAACTCAAGGGAGCCCGCCAGGGCATGCTGCTACAACCCGAGACCACCGACGGCGACCTGCTGAAAGCCGCCCTGCCCCGAACCCGGGCCGCCGATTTCCCGCCGGGCCGTGGTTTCTGGGTGAGCGCGGGAAACGTCGTCAAGGTGCAGACCCCCACCCTTGACTGATGGCAAATGGGCGGTCGTCGGATGGGGAGTTGAACCCATTGCGGGGGAATAAGGTTTCAGGCACCCTAGATGTCGAAAGGGGAACAGATGTCGGATCGGCTAGTTATCAAGAACCGGCTGGTCAAGGAGGCCGGCCAAGGGGCCAAGGATGCCCAAGGATACCTGGAGAGCGCGGAAAGTTTCGCGGGCAAACTAGCGGCGGCCGTCGGGCCTGCTGGTCCACTGGCGAAAGAGGTCGAGAAGCAGGAAAGCGAGTGGGAAATCCGCCGCCGGAAAATGTCCGAGAGTCTCGGCAAGCTCGCCCGGCTGGTCGAGGCGTGCGACAAAGAATTCGAACGCCTCGACAGGAAAATAGCCGAGGAATTGCAGCAGAAGCCCGAGGAGAAGAAACCCGAGGAGAAGAAACCCGGGGAAAAACGGCCTGACACTGGTTCCAGTGACTCCGGGAATGGCGGCGGTATCAGCGGTGGCGGGTCCCCGGCTCCGGCGAGACCGGATACCGAGGCTCCCCACGAGACGACCAAACCGGCCCCGGCAGGCACCAATCCCGGGATTGCCCCGCTGGAGGGAGCCGGTTCGGGAAGCGGCGCATCCGGTGACGCCGGTGGCGCCCCGGGGCTGGTCTCGCCAGGCGCTGCTGGAGCCATCGGGGGCGATCCCGAACGAAACCGCCAGCTGGGACAGCTGATCAACGACTTCGCCCAGCGCTGGGCCGAACTCACCGGGCAGCCGGTGGGCAAGGTGCTGAGCGTCATGGGCGGCCTGCTCGGCCTGGGCGCCTTGGTCTCCCTCGGCGTCGTCGGCGCCGAAAGCGCAAAGGGAACCGGTCCGGCGCTCGGACGTCGGGAGGATTCCGCGACAGGAGCGGGAAACGTCTCGGAGGTCCAGCCCCGAGATGATTTCTCCGAACCGGGTGTCGACGGCCCGGCACAGGATCAGGACCCCGGCGGATCCGGGACACCGGCCATGGATGATCCGGTCAAGGGCGGCGAAACCACACCGACGCCCGGAACCGACCTGGGTGTCTCACCCGAGATCCCGGATCTCGAGGTCGACCAGTCGCTCGGCGACCTGGAGACCTTGACCGGTTCATCCGATTCGGTGGGCAGCGGAGCAGCCGACCTGCCGCCACTCACGGGCAGCAGCGACACCGGCGGGGGAACGCCCTCCCCGGAGCCGCTTCCGGATCTGGGGGTCAGCGACCCGGGCATCTCAGGCGGCACCACCGGAACCCCGTCCGAGCTGCCCAGCCTGACACCCTCCGAGCCGACAGCGGCCCCCACCGCGGCCAGCGGCGAGCTGCCCAGTCTCGACGGCGGCTCCGGCACCCGCAGTTTTTCCATGATGGGGGCACCGCTGATGATGGGCGGCATGGCCGGGCTGGCCGCGGCGGGCGGTTCCGGGAACTCCTCGTCATCCTCCTCCGAGGTTTCGGTGGCGGCGCAGGAGGCCGCGGGATTCGACCGCCGCACAGAGCGGCAGGAGGCGGCCAACGTCTTGCTGGATGATGATCAATTCCGAGGGGAGGACTCAAATGGGTCTGGGTTGTGACGTTTCATTCGCCGGTGTCGGCAACAACCTGGAGGGCGAGCCGGCAGAAGTTCAGAACGGCGCCCGCCGCATGGTGATCGCCGGTAACCAGCTGGTCGACGCGGGTAACGCCGTGGACAAACTGGTTTCCAGCAGCGACGAGATCACCTCGGACGCATTCAAGGCAATCGGCGAGAAAGGGGTCGTGGCCACCAAACAGCTGCGGGCCGCGGGCATGCGATACCAAGGAATGGCGCGGGCACTGCAGGAATTCGCCGGGGTTCTGGACGAGGAGCAATGCAAGGCACGCCAGGCCGCGCAACGCGCACAGGCGGCGAAACAACGCAAGGACGTAGCTGAGCAGAACTACATGACTGCCCGAAAAGCGGCCCAGTCCTTCGACGAGAACGTCCAGAAAACCGCCGTGGACCAAGCGACCAAGGCAGCGCAGAGCTATAAGGCGGCGGATTGCGACTACCAGAAAGAGGTCAAGATCATCCAGGACGCCGCCAGCCGGGTCCAACAGGCCAACAAGGACGCGTGCTCGAAGCTCGTCCAGGCCAGTGACGACGCCGGATTGGACGATTCTTGGTTCGACAGGTTCAAGGATTTCGTCTCGAAGATCGCCGACGCCGTGGTCAAGATCGCCAAGTGGGTCTGGGAGCACATTGACGCAATCTGCACGGTGTTGGACATCGCCGCCATCGTACTGTCCTTCATCCCGGTGGTGAACATAGCAGTCGGTATAGCCAAAGTGGTGACGACGGCGATAAAAGTGGTCAGCGCCCTGTCCAAGGCCGCCAAGTTCGTCAGCACGGTGAAAACCTGCTTCACCAACGGCGGCGCCATGGTGAAGGCCATCCGGAACCCGACCGGGGAGAACGTCGCGACGGCGCTCACCACGGTGGGCGGCTCCCTTCTGAGCAAATATGCAGGGAAGAAGATCAGCGCCTTCTCGAGGAAACTGGGAGGCAAAGCGGGCGCCTACGCAGACCATCTGCTGCGCGGGAAGAAGGCCTTCCCCAAACTGATGTCCGATTTCTCCAAGGCGATGCCGAAGATCGCCAAGAAGATCCCCGAATTCGTCGGCAAGAACGTCTACCAGGGCACGAAGAAGGCACTCGATACCGCTCTGCACAAGACGATCGATTGGGGGAGATCCACGATCGTAGGAATGTTCAGGTCGAAACCGAGACACGCCTGAACGGGCGGCTCCGGGAATTGAGGAAATCACGATGGTGACATACAACTACCTGCTCCCCGAGGACTGGGCCGAGGTGCGGCTGGATCCCTTGGATCGTTCGACCGTCAAACAGCTGACGGACCGGATGTTCAGCGACATCGACGACGAGGTGACGCGCGTGCGCATCTCAGGTTGGGTGACCAGCCGGATGACGACCCAATTCGAGGAGATCTCCAACCAGAACGCCTGGGCGGCCTACCTGCCCGCCGAGGATCCCCGTGACTCGCCGATGCGGCCCATGATCGTCACCCGTCCCTTCGACATGGGCGCCACCGACTCCGATCCCATGGAGACGCTCATCGCCCTGGCGGCGGACTCAGAAGGGGAATTCTCGGCGATCGAGCCACGGGGCATGGTGGGATTGAAGATCCGGATGCCGGAGAACCCGGGGAAGGCTCTGCTGGACTCGCTCTCCGATGTGCCCGAGGACATCCTTGAGCTGACCAGCCGCGACGAGCTGTTGGCCGCAGCTGCCGAGACCACCCGGTTGGTGCGACGCATCCAGTACATCGTCGGTGACCCCTCCGATCAGGAACGCTGGATGGCGGTCGAGGCCTCGGTCAGTTGCATGCTGGCCGAGGGGGCCTCCGAGGCCCTGGACGGCGTGGAGGAGTTCTTCGACGCCTGGGTGAGTGCCCTGAGCTGGGTTGACGATGACGAGACCACCGAGGAGAAGCTCAATGAGTGAAGCAACACCCGTTGTGGTGCCCCTACCACCCAACATGCCCCAGGAGCAGGCAGCGTCCTGGCTGGAAGAGCTGCTCCCCGACCTGGAACGGACCGGCATCGTGACGGACCGCGATGCCGTGGCGGCTGCACTGCTGGAGATGACGAGGTTCGGAATCCCCGATCCCGCACTCGCCTGCTGCGCCTTGCTGCTTCCCGAGGCCATGCCGGTCCTGGTCGCGTTGTTCGCTTCGCCGGGCTCCGGCGAAGCGGCGGAGCTCCCGGGCATCCTCGTCGACAACCACCCGGGCGACCAGGTGCTCAACCGCGCCGACGAAACGGTGGACGCGCTCGGCGTCAGGGTTTTCCAGGCCTCACGGGTGGTCTCGGCGACCGAGGAGGGGAAAAGCACGTTGTTCCTCCGGGGTTCCTTGGCAGCCACCCGCCGGATAAACGGTGTCGACCGGGACGTGTGCCTCTATTTCACCGGCACCGAGGTCAGCGACCTGGCCACCGCGTTCTGGCCGCTGGCGGCGTTCCTCGTGGGCGATGCCGTGCTGCAGCTCGTCCAGCTGGCCGAGGGGACCTGACACAGAACTTGGCGACGGCACAGTGGGGGCCCGCCGCCATAACAGTAACCACTTCCCCACGAACGAAAGGAAATGAAACATGGCAGCGAACCTCAATGTCACCTACGAGGCGATGGAATCCGAGGCCACCGCACTGATCAACGGCAAAGAGCAGATCACCCAGCAGCTGCAGACCCTGAAGTCCCGCATTGAAAACTTGGTGTCCAATGGCTTTGTGACCGACCAGGCCTCCGGTGCCTTCAACGAGATGTACCAGAATTTCACCAACTCGGCCAGCAACACGATCTCGGCCCTCGACGGAATCGCCAACGGTCTGCGTTCCATGGCCAACGCCATGCGCGAGACCGACTCCCAGATGGCCAGCCAGATCCGCGGCTGACCCCGACCGAACGACGCCGGTTGCCAGGGCAACCGGCGTCGTCGGTTTCTCAGTCGAAAATCGGACCGACGTCGCGGGAACGCTTCAGTTCGAAGAATCCCGGGTAGGCGGTGACCTTCACGAAACCGTCGAACAGCTCGCCCGCGGCCTCGCCCTTCGGGGCGGGCGAGATGACGGGGCCGAACATCGCCATGCCGTTGACGCGGATGACCGGGGTGCCGACGTCCGGGCCGACGAGGTCCTGGGCCACCTTCTGGTAGGCACGCAGATCGGTGTCGAACTCGTCGGTGGTGACGCGTTCAGCGATGTCGGCCTCCAGGCCACAGTCGGCGAGGGCCGCGGCGACGGTCTCGACGGCGACCGGCTCGCCCCCGGGATGGAAGCGGGTGCCGAGCGCGGTGTAGAAGTCACGCAGGATGTCGTGGCCGTGGAGTTTCTGGACCGCGGCCGCCGCACGTGAGGCGACGAGGGTCGCGTCGATTCGTTCCCGGTAGCCGGGATCGAGGTCGCGCCCCTCGTTGAGGATGTAGAGGCTCATGGTGTGGAAGGTGACCTTCACGTCGCGGACCTTCTCCACCTCCAGGATCCAGCGGGAGGTCATCCAGGCCCACGGGCATGTCGGATCGAACCAGAAATCAACTTGAGTCGTCATGCATCCATCCCACCACATTGCGACGAAGGAGCGGCCCGTGTCGAAACCACCCTCCCCACTCCGCTATGTTCAGGACCGGCATATTTCTGTCACGAGGAAGGTCCCATGAGCGAGCAACCCACCCTGTCCACATCCGGTTCGAACGGGTTCCTCTCACCGCGACGGGTGGCGCGGGTCGCGATCCTGGTGGCGCTGTCAGGGGTGGGGGCGTTCATCAAGATCCCGAGCCCGACGGGCACCGTCGCCCTCGACTCCGCCCCCGGATACCTGGCCGCGGT
Source organism: Arachnia sp. (assembly GCF_057238465.1). NCBI lineage: Bacteria > Bacillati > Actinomycetota > Actinomycetes > Propionibacteriales > Propionibacteriaceae > Arachnia > Arachnia sp. Next base: position 8,861 of record NZ_DBHHFZ010000007.1, on the reverse strand, counting down.
CGCCTTCTCCCCGCTGGAGGGTGGCGTCGTGGGGGCGCTCGGGCACCTGATCTCCGCCGCTACCGCCGGTTTCCCGCTGGGCCTTCCGATCCACCTGATCGTCGCGGCGGAGATGTTCGTGTTCGCCTGGCTCTTCGGTCTGCTGGCCCGGCCCCTGGGCGCCCTGGTGGCCGCCGTGGTGGCGGCGCTCCTGAACGGCCTGCTGGCCCCCGCGATCCTGCTTCCCATCGGCGGCCTCGGAATGTATGCCGCGCAGGTGGTGCCGCTGCTGGTGGGTTCCGCCATCAACATCGCCGTGGCCGTGATCGCGGGGATCGCCCTGACGGCGGCCGGGCTCGCCGGGCGTCCCGTACGACTCACGGGCCCCGGCAAATCATGACGGACCCGGTTCGTTCCGTCCGCGACCTCCTGATCGTCGACGGCTCCCCGCCCCTGGTGATCGCCTGCGACTCGGTGGGTGGCATCGGGCCGCGACCCGCCGATCTGGTGCGGGTGTCCGCCGACGTGGTGGCGCACTTCGCGGCCCGGGTTCCGCTGCTGGAGGTGCTGTGCTCCGGGGCGCGGCCCGTCGCGTTGATCAACACCCTCTGCCACGACATGGCCGAGGCCACCGTCTTCATCGACACGTTCCGCGCGGTCGCCTCGGAGGTCGGCATCCGGCCCGAAGCGGTGACGGGCAGCACGGAGGAAAACGTGCCCTCACCCGCGACGGGGGTCGGGGTGACGGTGATCGGCACCCTGAAAGGTGACCTGCTGACCGGCGGGGGCCGCCCCGGCGACGTGGTGATCTGCGTCGGCTGGCCGCGTTCCGCCCCGCACGACGAGGTCTTCATCGGCCATCCGGACATCGTGCCGCTGTCCACCGTGCAGGCCCTGATCGCCACCGGCGCGGTCCACGACGCCCTGCCGGTCGGATCGCGGGGCATCGGTTACGAGGCCGAGCAGCTCGCCGAATCCAGCGGGTGTGGTCTCACGTGGCTGGCCCACCCCCTCCCCCTAGACGCCTCGGGCGGCCCCGCCAGCTGCGTGCTCCTCGCCTGCGACCCGGCCTCCGTCACCGAGCTGCGGAACGCGGTTCCCGGACACGTCCCGTGGCATCCGGTGGCGGAACTGACAGCGAAACCGACGCACCGGTGATCGAGGCCCGAGGGCTCGGTTTCTCCCACCGCGGCACCGGAACCCGGCAGCTTGCCGACATCACCTGCGACATCCCCGCCGGGAGCCGCGTCGCGGTGATGGGCGCCGCGGGTGCGGGCAAGTCGACATTCGCCATGGCCCTGAACGGCCTGGTCCCCCACCACCATCCCGGAGACCTCTACGGGCGGCTGCGGGTCGCGGGCATCGCCACCCACGAGACAACCCCGCCCCGCCTGGTGCGTGTCGTCGGCCTGGTCTCGCAGAATCCGGAGGCCCAGGTGATGGAACGCCTGGTGATCGACGACGTCGCCACCGGTCCCGCGAACCTGGGGCTGGGCCGCGACGAGGTGCTCTCCAGGGCCCGGCACGCCCTGGAAGAGGTCGGGCTGACGGGTCTGGCGGATCGCGAGACGGCCACCTTGTCCGGCGGGCAGCTCCAGCGGCTCGCGATCGCCGGGGCGCTCGCGATGGAACCGCAGATCCTGGTCCTCGACGAGCCCACCTCGGCCCTCGACCCGGAGGGGGCGGCGACGGTGCGGCGCATCGTCGCGGAACTGAGCGGCGAGGGACGCACCGTGGTCATGGTGGATCACGACCCGGATGCCGTCGCCGCCTGGGCGGATCTGCTCCTGGTGCTGGAGGAGGGGGAACTCGCGTATTTCGGCGCCCCCGGTCCGTTCCTCGACGACGAACGGCGGGTCACGGCGGCGGGGATCCGCCCCCGCCACCTGCACCGCGGCGGGGTGCCGGAGCGACCCGGACCAAGGACTCCCCCCGTCCTGGAGGCCATCGACCTGACCCACCGCTACCCGTCGGGGGTGCTGGCCCTCGACGGGGTCGGTGTCACCATCCACCGCGGCGAGTTCGTGGCACTGCTGGGCGGCAACGGCGCGGGCAAGACCACCCTGGCGAAGCATTTTGCCGGGCTGCTGGAGCCGACCTCCGGGACGGTCCGCAGCCACGCCGAGCGGGTGGGGTTCGTCTTCCAGAACCCCGACCATCAGATCTTCGCGAACACCGTCCTCGACGAGGCCGCCTTCGGGCCGCGCAACGCGGGACTGCCGGAACCGGAGGTGGCGGCACGGGCCGGGTGGGCCCTGGAACGGGTGGGTCTGGGGGATTTCGCAGGGCTGCATCCGCTGCGCCTCGGACGCGGGGACCGGCAGCGACTGGCGGTGGCCTCCACCCTGGCGATGAACCCCGATGTGCTGATCCTCGACGAACCCACCACCGGCCTGGACTGGCGGGGCACCGAGGCGCTGATGGGGCTGCTGGCGGACCTGAACCGCGACGGCACCACGATCGTCATGATTACCCACGACCTGCCCCTGGCGGCCCGCCACGCCTCCCGCACCGTGACGTTGACCACCCCAGCCCCGGAGACGGCCGTACCGGAACGTCCCGGGGGTGAGACCAGAAACGGAAACGGCTTCGACGTGCGTTCGAAACTGTTGGCGCTGGCCGCCGCCGTCACCGCGACCTTCCTGACCTCCAATCCCCTGGCCCATCTCGGGTTGGCCGCGCTCACCGCCGGGGTCCTGCTGCGGGTGCGCGGGCTTCGTGGGCTCTGGTGTCTCCTGGCCCCGATGATCCCCGTGCTGGTCCTGGTCTTCGGTTTCGCCGCCTTCACCCCGGGCGGAATCGGGTACGCCTCGGTCCTGGTGCTGCGGCTGGTGACGATGCTGTGCTCGACGGCGGCGCTGCTGGCCACCACCCCCGCCGAACGCTTCACCACCCTGATGCGCACCCTCCGGCTGCCGAACCCGCTGGTGTTCGTGTGCACGACGGCGCTGCGTTTCATCCCCACCCTGCGGCGGCGTTCCCGCCAGATCACCGAGGCCCAGCAGGTCCGGGGAGCGCACATCAACTCGCGCACTCCGGTGCGCCGCGTCCTGGCCCACGCCACCATCATGGTGCCGCTGCTGACCAGCGGGATCCGCATGTCGGAGGATCTGTCGGCAGCGATGATCTCCCGTGGTTACGGCATCACCTGCCACCCGACCCGCCTGCACGACCTCCACTGGACCTGGCGCGACACCCTCCTGACGCTGGCCTCCGTCGCCCTACCGCTCCTCGCCGTCGCCGCCGGCTGAATCCTGTTCGACGAGTTCGTGCACACCCTCGACTATCTCGCTCGGGCGGAAGGGGAACTTCTTGACGGATTCGCGGGTGGTGATCCCGGTTAGCACCAGGACGGTGTGGAGGCCGGCCTCCATTCCAGCGACGATATCGGTGTCCATCCGGTCGCCGATCATTCCCGTGTGTTCGCTGTGCACGCCTAGCCGGTTCAGCGCGGAACGGAACATCATCGGATTCGGTTTCCCCACCACATAGGGTTTCTTCTGCGTCGCCTCGCTCACGAGAGCGGCGATTGCGCCGGTCGCCGGCAATATTCCGTCATTGCTGGGTCCGGTGGCGTCGGGATTGGTGACGATGAAACGCGACCCGGCTTCGATCAACCGGATTGCGCGGGTGATTGATTCGAACGAATAGGTCCGGGTTTCACCGATGACCACGAAATCCGGATTGCGGTCGGTGAGCACGAAACCGGCCTCGTGAAGAGCGGTTATGGTGCCGGCCTCGCCGATCACGTACACCGACGCCCCAGGCTGCTGCTGCTCCAGGAAGGTGGCGGTGGCCAGCGCCGAGGTCCAGATGTGGTCCTCGGGAACCTCCAACCCGGAGTCCCGCAGCCGCGCCGAGAGGTCACGAGGGGTGAAGATCGAGTTGTTCGTCAGCACCAGGAACGGTGTTTCCGTGCGGGTCCACTGGGAGATCAGTTCCTGGGCCCCGGGAAGCGCATTTTCCTCGTGCACCAGGACCCCGTCCATGTCAGTCAACCAGGCACGCACGTCGCTTCGCTGTCGCATCATGGCATCACGCTACCGGTTCAGCTCGGCTCGGGCCCGTTCGAGAAACGCACCGACCTCCTGGTCGCGCAGCCTGGCCAGCAGCCCCTCCGGCATCCCGGCCGCCTCGTAAAGGGCGGCGCTGACCGCGCGCTCGTGGCTCCACGCGATTACCGCCCGTACGATGCCGGCGACCCTGCCGACGGCATCCAGCAGCGCCCGCCGCTCCTCGTCGGGGATCCCGAAGGAAACCGACGCGTCCGCAATCAGTTGCACCACATGGTCAGAGGCCGCCAACATCATCGGGTTCGTGACCCGCTTGGCGACGTGCCCCAACCCGACGAGGGCCATCCGGGCCAGGTATTCGTCGTCCCACGGCCCGGTCACCGTCCTTCCCCACCAGCGTTCCAGGCTCTCCCGCGATACCCCGGCACCCTCGGGCAGCCTGCCGTACAGAACCTCCTCCAAGGCCCCCACCACATCCGGCCCGAGGGTCAGCAGCCGGTCCCGGTGGCGCTGGATGACGTCGCGGTCCTCGTCGCGCAGGAGCCGCTGCGGGGGGATCTGTCCGGCCACCTCACGCGCCATCGCGTGCATCGTCTCCATGCTCAGGCCCTCGTGAGCAGCTGCTTGATCTCGACGGCCGCGACGCGGGCCTCGATCCGCATCAGGCCGAGGTTGGACTCGATCGGGCCCTGCATCACCAGCACCGCGTCCTCACCCGCGCCGTAAACGACCAGATAACCATTCCTGCCGTGGATGACCGTCTCCGACAGATCACCCATGTTGGTGCGCTCGGAGATGCGTTTGCCGAGCCCCAGGGCGGTGGCGGCCATGGCGGCAATGCGCTCCGCGTCCGCCTCCGGGAAGTCATGGGCGATGGCCAGGCCGTCCTGCGAGGCGATCATGACGCCGTGGAGCTCCGGGATGGCCCGTCTGATGGCGCTCAGCACCAGCTTGAGGTCGCTGTGCTTGCTGCTACCGTATTTTTCGTCCATTGCGTTTCCTTCTGCCCTCGTTGGATATGTCACGCCCGGGCGCCTCGGAGCCGGGGCACCTTCCGAGGACACTCGCGGACATGTTATCCCCTTTTTGTAGGTCTTCCCCCAAGGTGGAATACTAGATGATTCAAGGCGAAAGTTAGTACGTGAACGGAAAACGTTCGCCGAAACTGGGGTGTATACCCGGATGCAGCGACTCGGGATATAAGGTCGGTTCGCGAGAGTATGGAGGTACCGTGAAGGGAACCGTGGTGGCCGTGGTCACTGGGTTGGCCGCGCTAGTCGCCGCCGGGGCGGCAGGTGGCGCCCTGCTGGTGGAGCGGACACTCACCGAGGAGGCCACCCGGGCGCTGGCGGCGGAGGGCGTGGACGCCCACGTCAACTTCTCGGGATTGACCGCCACCGTGTCCGCCGCGGATCCGAATCAGTTGCCGACGGCGCTGCGCCTGGTGCTGGACGTCCCGGGTGTCGTCAGGGCCGAGGCGGATCGTTCATCGCTGCCCACCGCATCCACTTCGCAACCCACCACGTCCGCTCCGGCCCCCACTAAGACGCCGTCCCCCACGCCGAGTCCCTCCGAACCGGCGGCCTCACCCAGCCCGTCTCCGAGCCCCTCACCCAGCCCCGCCGCCGGCGAGATGCCGAAATCGGTGGTGAAGTTCGAGGGCGGGAAGTCCGACTTCCCCGCCAGTGAACGCACCAAGATCATAGAGCTGGCGGTCTGGCTGCAAGCCAATCCGAATGTCATCGTCGAGGTCGACGGGCACACGGACAACGGCCGCACTCCGGCTTTCCGGAAGGAACTGTCGGAGAAACGGGCGCAGCGCGTGGTCGACGCCCTCGTCGCGGCAGGGGCGAATCGTGACCAGCTGATCGCGGTCGGAAAATCCGATACGGAACCGGCAGAATCGAATTCGACTTCGGAAGGTCAGGCAGCGAACCGGCGAGTGACGTTCGTGCAACGAGGGGAAAGGTAGACCATGAGCGGATATGTTCTGCTGGCCATCGAACTGGCGGCAATTCTTGTCGTGGTTGTCGGTTTGGCATTGTTCCTGGGGTGGGTTCTCGGAAAACGTTCCGTCCGGGCCAAACTGACCGCCGAACGGGAAACCCGGCCGGCGAAACCGACACCCGAACTGGATGCGATGGCGAGCCTCAAGGCCGACGAGCAGGAACCCACGTCCCTGACGGCCCGGGCGGTTCCCGTCGAAACCCGGCCCGCCACCGCACAGTCCCCGTCACCGATCGCGATGGCCTCCAGTCCCGATTCAGGGCCGAAGGCCGAGGCCCAGCCGGTATCAGTCCCCTCCCCCTTCGCGCCCGACCCGTCGCTGTACGCCGGGCCCTCCGCTTCCACCGATCCGTCGGCCAGGGGGGTCGCCGCCGAGGTGAAACCAACCGGGGAACCCCAGCCCGACCTCCTCAACGACCGCACCGTCTCCGACGAGTCCACCGTCGACACCCACATGATCCCCCGGGTCACCGGCCAGACCCCGCCCAGCCCCACCGAACCCGATCCGCGACTGCTGGAGGCGGAGGCCCGCGCCAGCGACGCCGAGGCCAAGGCCAGCGAGGCCGAGGCCAGGATCAATGAGGCCAACCAACGCGCCCTTGAGGCCGAGGTCAAGGCTCAAGATGCGGAGGCCCGCGCCCAGCAGGCCGACCAGCACATCAGCGAGGCCGAACAGGCCCGCCGCCAAGTGATAGAGCTGGAGGAGCGGATCAACAAGCAGGAGATCGACATGGCCCGGTTGGAGAACCGCGCCACCGCCGCCTGGGACAAGACGATGCCGAACCTCATCGAACGGATCGAATCCCTGGAGGGTGATCTGGCACAGGCCCGCCGCGAGGCCGCCGAACTCCAGGCGGTGCTCGCCGTGGAACGCGACCAGGCCACACCGGTCCCGGCAACCGAACAGCCCGAGCAGCCCGAGCAGGCCAAGGTCCCACAGAACGAGATCATCAAGGAAGAACCCTGGCAGACGATCGGAACCGGCACCGGGCTCGCGCAGGGAACCCCGATCGTTTTCGCCTCCAGGCCCCCTGCTGAGGACTCGCAGGAGCAGCCGGAGCCCGAGCAGCCCGGGGAACCCGTGGACAAGGCCGAACCCGAAGAGAAAAACGGAAACGAGGAAACCGGGAACGAGGAAACCGAGGACGAAAAGACCTCCGAAGAAGAAACCGGGGTCGAAGAGGAGGTTCGCGCCCCCGAGCAGCTCGCCCCCACCGCCGCCGTGGAACACGAGGTGGAACTCCCGGCCCCCGAGGAGACGGCCAAGGACCAGGAGGACCCCACCCCCATGGACCTTCCCGAGACGGAGCATCTCGTCCCAACGGCACCGGTCTACCCCGTCACGGCGCACCACGACGACGCGACCATCCCCGACATTCCGCGGATCACCGCGCCGATCGCCCAGCCTTTCGGGGCGGAGGAGGACGCATCCGGTTGGCGGCGCACGATGACGCCCGACACCGGCCAACCGAAGGCCACCGGCAGCTCGCCGGAACCAACCGATCTGCTGATCGACGAAACCGAGGTCGACGAGGTTCCCGTCGTCGCGGGGCTTGCCGAACCGGGACCGGTGGCGGAACCGAGCGTCAACGCGGGGCACATCGTCACACCCCAGTTCAGCATGGCAGGGCAGTACGACGGGGTCCCGCACAGCCCCCTCGAACCGAAGGGGCACCAGCTCTCGATCAGCCTCGAGGAGGACTACACCCTCGTCGATCCCATCGACGAGAGCATCGCCGTCATGGACGACCCCGGCGAGGACTTCCCCGTCGGGGTCGGTATTCCCCCCGAGGACTACCCCCGGGCCCGGTGATCAACTGGCCAGGTCGGCCCTGATCCTGGCGGGCTGTCTGCCGCGTTCCGCCTCGCCCCTGAGCCGCCGCGCCAAGGTGAGGGCCTGGGGAACGTAGTTTCCGGAGTAGAGGGCCGCGTGCACCAGCACCATGTGGAACTGGTGCACGGCCACCCGGTGCCGCCACCCCTCCGCCAGCGGGCTGACCTCCTGGTATCCGGCGATGATGGCGTCCAGGTGGGGTGCACCGAAGAGCGCCAGCTCGGCCAGGTCCGTCTCGGCGTGACCGCCGTGGGCCGACGGGTCGAGCAGCGTGCCGGTGGTGCCTGCGCCGCCAGGTTCGGCAGCCCACATCACATTCCCCGCCCAGAGATCCCCGTGGATCCTGGCAACGCCCTTGACCAGCGCGGGCTGGGGAGCGTCAAAACGCCCCTCCGCCACCAGGTCGATGGCCCGGTGCAGCACCAGCCTGGCCTCTCTGGGAACCTCCGCCAGCCGCAGGTAGGGACGCAGCCTGGCCTCGGCGTAGAACTCGCCCCAGCTGCCCCAGCGGGGCATCTCACTGACGGGGGCCGGCAGCTCCGACAGCCGCGCATCGACGTCACGCAGCTCCGGTGGCGGAGCGCCCCAGTGCGGCGCACCCGCCGCGTGGGTGCGGGCGAGACGCCGCCCGAACCCGGCGGCATCCTCAATGCTCGGGGTTCCGTGGGTGAGACGACGGGTCTCCAGCCAGGACTGACCGCGGTTCACGACTTCGGCGACGGCCGCGCCGCCCACGGCACTTGCCAGCCAGAAAAGGCTCGTGACCTCCGTCGCTATGGCCGCTGGGCTACCGCTCTTGTGAAAACTCATAGTCGCTCCTCGCCGAAGGATCGACGGGGAAACAACACACTCGGGGCGGCACCTTCCTCAGGGCCGGACATCCGTTCCATACTCAAGGCTCCCTTGCCTGTGGGCACCCGGGCATCGGTCACCCGGACCTCAAGTTTATATGGCATCTCCCGAGAATCCAGCCCCGTTGGGTGGTGGTTTTTGGTGGGGGTGTGGTTGTGCCCCCGCAACCGGTTGGG
>NZ_DBHHFZ010000006.1:186132-205309 GCF_057238465.1 Arachnia sp. | reverse complement strand
CGCGGCGTTGAGGAAGATGATCACCACGACGGTGCCCGAATTCTGGGAACGCTACAACGAGGCGATTCGGGTTTACAACAAGGGTATAGATGATCTCAACGAAGAGATCGAGGCCTCAAATCGACGGGGAGAGGTCAATTCCGGGGCGGACTGGATACTGCGGGAAGCATGTTTGGAAGACGACCTCAAACGGGCTCAGGACAAGGTCATCGCGGACTACAAAACTGCGATGGATGGGTTGGACGATGACGCTCAGACGGCTGCGACGGCGATCCAGAACACCCTCGACACGATTGTTGATCCGTCGCTGCAGGGATCGCGCAACCGGATCGGCGCGGCAATGTTCAATGACATACCCGTGGTTGATGGCCAGGCGGAATGGGAACAGGCGCAGAGCGAAGCTGGTCCTGCGGCAAGCATAATCAATGGCGGATTCCCGACAGAGCAGGATATACGGGATTTTCAGGAGAAATATGGAGAGTTGTGCAAAAATCCTTTCTTCGCTCGAGCCTTGGCTGAACGGGTTGACCCTGAGGCGATGACGCGTTTCCTGGTGCAAGCTCAAAAGCTCAGGTATGGGGCAGGGAAGTCTTCCATAGATGCCTCACTGAATTCGATTTGCGCATCCTTGGGATCGGCGGTTTCTCTCGCTACCGGGGGAATGAATGCCGATCCGGCGCTGGTGGAGGTGAACGAAACCTTCGAGGCGTCTCGTGCTGGACTTGTGACTGATGCTGGTGGGTCGGTGGAGGCCTTGGAGGACGCTAGACTTGAGCAATGGAAAAAGGTCGGTAATCAACTATTTGACGGAAACGGCAATCCGGTTGAGCAAGATGGAATGGGTATAGGTGCTGTATCGGGTAGGCATTACGGGTATGAATATCTGGGGGAGATGTTCGATGGTGCCGCTAAATCGAATCCAAACCTGGCGTTAGGGGCAAAGGCTATGAGCGGCGCCGATTCGTTGGCGAATGACATCGTTGCTTTTGATCACACGCACAAGGAAGAGCTGACGAATCCAATCGGTTCTCGCTACGGAGAATGGGTGGGGGGGATTCCGCCTGGTGGTGATCCGCATTCCACTGACGTCGTCGAATCAGTCCTTAGGCTGATGGATGAGCCCGAAGCGCTTTCGGATGGTGGGATCGCCAAGGACTCGCCTGCGTGGGATGCGCTGTCAGCGCAGAACGCCAAACGACTTGAGGCGACGCAGAGCTTCTTGGCATCTGATACGACATTTGATGTAAAATCATCCGAAGCTCTTTCCCGTAAACCCCATTACGCCGGCGAGGGCCCGATGAACATGACCCGCTACCTCACCGGGTTCCGAGGCAATGCGTACTACTCTGGCACCCAAGATGGCGGAGACGCCTTGGGTAGGGTCATCGCTCAGGCGACTACCAGTGCTCCCAAACCGCAAGAGCCAATGTCTTTCGAGGAATACCAGGCGTGGGCTCGGCGCACCGAACAGCCCGCAAAGATTGCGGGAAACCTCTCGCTTGGATATCAAGAAGGCCTTGAGATAGATAACGGGAATGAGAATGGTCAGGACCCATATGGCAAAGCGCATGACAAACTGCGCGGCTGGGTTGGGCTCGCTCTTGCTCCGCACGTCGAAGGAATCACTAATTCCATGGGGAGTGCCGACTCTCAAGGGGAGAAAGGCGAGCCCGATCTCGCCTTCACCGCACCCCAGCCGTTCAGCCATGATGGGTACATGATAAAACTGGGCAGCGACCTGAGGAATCGAATCATTGGCGCGAACGGTCTTTTCACCGATCTGGCATTCGATCAGAGAGCAGACTTGAACGGCACGCCGGACAACCCGAACGATGATCGTACCCCTTCGGGGCATCCGCCAGCGCTCAACACCCTCATGGGGGCTGCCAGCGCGGGATACCAAGAAGATTTGAGGAATTCCCTGAGCCCGGACTATGCGCAGCCGTCTATCCCCGTCGAGGGCAGGCTGATCAGTGTTCAGAAGAAATGGGCGCACCTGATGGGTGCCATGACGGTGGCGCCAGCGGATTCAACGGCCCAAGTGAAGGAAGCCATTGAATGCCATAACAGGGAAATTGACGCTGCGGTGAAGGAGTGGCTCACCTCTGTTCCCTTCGGAAACCTGCTTGGTAAAGGGCGTGATTTTGCCAAGTGGGTTCTTGACCGGGTCAAAGGGGCCGTGATTCCTGAGGCGGGAAAGGCATTTTGGGAAGAGCCGTTGGGTGTCGATCCGAAGGAGGAAAAAAGAAAGGCTCAACAAATGCTGGAGAACTTGATGCGGGACTTGACCTATCAGGCGATCTCTGAGGGCAATTATTGGGGAGAAGATCCCGCTCGTACCCCCGCGGGGTACTTCGGCAGGGGCTCGATGGGGGTGGATTTCCGAAATGGCGAGAACACTGTCTTGCCATACAAAGACATGAGTCCGGATCAGAGGAGTTCCTTTCAAGATTATATTATTGGAGAGGGTGGGCTCAAGTCCGTCTATGGGGACGTTCTTGGCGCTGTGGGTGGGTCCTTGGAGGAGGCTCGTGCGCGGCGAATACAGGCTCGTGATGAATGATTTGAATGAGGTGGATCATGCAGAATCCGATCGTTGGGCTTTTCAAGGGGGCGGTCCTCTCCGTGATCGCGGGGTCCTGTTTTCTTTGCGGAGGTTGCTCGACTGTTCCTGATGGGGGTGGGAGTCCGTCTCCCAGTGTTTCTTGGGTGGAGCGTGAGGAGCAGGATGCGGTGACCTTGGAAGTGCCGAAGGGGTGGGTTCTCCTGGACAGGGAAGAAACTCCGCTGGCCTATGATCTGGTGGTGGCTCCCAATCATGGGAATTCTCCGCCCGTGGGGGTGTGGATCAAGAACTATGCGCCCAATGTTGCCAGATTGCGTGGGCCGGATGCGAACATAAAGGCTTGGTGTGACAGGGCCATGAATGGTGACGTGGAGAAAGGGGCTATGTTTCATGCTGTTTCCTTGGGTTCTCGTGTGATTGGTGGTTCGGAGGCGTGGGGGTATTCCGGTATGGGGAAAATTGTTGGTCAAGAGGACAAACTTTTTCCTTTCCAGATTTGGTACATTTGGCGTGAGGATGGGCTGTGGCGGATTGAGGTCCGGGGTTTTGAGGGTGCGGGCATCATTCCTGCCGAGCTGATCGGGGTGCTGGACACGATCTCGTTCATCCAACCGGCCGCCACGCCTGCTGCCCCGTACACGGTGAACACTGCGCCGTCTTCCCCGGAGCCCTCACCCAGCCCGACGGAATCGTGACCTGACTTGGGTCATTTGGTGTCGCCGGATTGGATGTCGATGGTTCGGTAGATAAGTTCCTTCCAAGATTATATTATTGGAGAGGGTGGGCTCAAGTCCGTCTATGGGGACGTTCTTGGCGCTGTGGGTGGGTCCTTGGAGGAGGCTCGTGCGCGGCGAATACAGGCTCGTGATGAATGATTTGAATGAGGTGGATCATGCAGAATCCGATCGTTGGGCTTTTCAAGGGGGCGGTCCTCTCCGTGATCGCGGGGTCCTGTTTTCTTTGCGGAGGTTGCTCGACTGTTCCTGATGGGGGTGGGAGTCCGTCTCCCAGTGTTTCTTGGGTGGAGCGTGAGGAGCAGGATGCGGTGACCTTGGAAGTGCCGAAGGGGTGGGTTCTCCTGGACAGGGAAGAAACTCCGCTGGCCTATGATCTGGTGGTGGCTCCCAATCATGGGAATTCTCCGCCCGTGGGGGTGTGGATCAAGAACTATGCGCCCAATGTTTCCGGAATGCGTGGACCGGATGCGAACATAAAGGCCAGGGCTGAGCGATCCATGACCGATGCCGTGGAGAAAGGAGCTATGTTTCATACGGTGTTCCTAGGTTCCCGTGTGATTGGTGGTTCGGAGGCGTGGGGGTATTCCGGTATGGGAAAAATTGTTGGCCAGGAGGACAAACTTTTTCCCTTCCAGATTTGGCACATTTGGCGTGAGGATGGGCTGTGGCGGATTGAGGTCCGGGGTTTTGAGGGTGAGAGCGTCATTCCTGCCGAGCTGATCGGGGTGCTGGACACGATCTCGTTCATCCAACCGGCCGCCACGCCTGCTGCCCCGTACACGGTGAACACTGCGCCGTCTTCCCCGGAGCCCTCACCCAGCCCGACGGAATCGTGAGGACGGCCCACCGGCCGGATTCTCGTCGAGCCCGGGAAGGGCGATCACTTCCGCGACTTCTTGGGTGACGGACCCCGCAGCCGGGAGGCGATCAGGATCGCCAATGTCGCCAGGCAACTGATCCCCGCCATGACTCCCAGGGCCGCGGTGCGCGCCGGGCGCGGGTCCGGTTTCGGTTCCGGGGGCGTCATGAGCGGGGTCTCCTGCTTCGTCGGGGCCGGGAAGCGGGGATTCTCCGGACCCTCCAGGGAACCGTCATTGACGAAACTCAGGGCATCGTAGGGGGCGACTATTCCCCAGCCGATCAGTTTGTCGCGATGAGAACGCGACGGGCGCAGGGCCGTCGCCAGGATCCGATGCTTCCAGTCGGCCGGGGTTTCATCCGGGTACCTGGCCACCACCAGCGCCGCGATCCCCGCCACGTATCCGGTGGCGTAGGAGGTCGTCGGCTGGTTCCCGGCGAACATGCAGTCGCCGTCGCCGAAGAAGGTGCTCAGCACCTGCGACCCTGGGGCCGCCACCTCGACGTGTTCGCCGTGGAGCACGGAATCCGACGGGGCCCCGCTGGCATCCACTGCCGTGACCGACAACGCCTGGGGATAGGCCGCAGGGTAGCGCGGCGCCTTGGGATCCTCGGTCCTGTTCTGCTGATCCTGCGGGACGTTGCCCGCTGAGGCCACCACCAGCGCCCCTGAAGCAGTGGCGTGCTCCACCGCGGCCTTCAACTCGGGCAGATCCGTGGGGGAGGACTGCGCCACGACTATCACCTTCGCCCCCCGGTCGGCGGCCCAGACGATACCTTTGGCGGTGCGGGCCCCGTCGGGTCCCTTCCCGGCCGAGGCGGCGTCGTGCTGTTCGCTGACGTAGACCCGGACCGGAAGGATCTCGGCCTCCGGCGCCAAGCCCACCAGACCGGAACCCTCCACCTCGTGGGCCGCTATCTGCCCGGCGATGGCGGTTCCGTGTCCCGCGGCATCCGTACGTCCGTCGCCGCTGTCCACCAGGTCGATGCCCGGCAGCACGTTCTCCGTGAGGTGGACGTTGGATGCGACCACCCCGGAATCGACGATCGCCACCTTCACCCCGCCGCCCCGGGAGAGCTGCCACGCTTTCTTGATCCCGAGGAGGGAGATCACGTTCGGGGCCTGCTCCACCATGGCGGTTGTCCCGACCTGGCAGGGGGTATTCCTGTCCTCGGTAACCGTGTTCATCCTGCTCTGCCCGTCGCTGATCAGGGCCTGCGCGGGCAGCGACGGCAGCAGGAGGGCCACTGCTCCGCAGATGGCAGCGAGTTTCCCGCCCAGGACGCGCAGCCGGATCACTGCTGCCCCACCGTGGCCCAGGCGCCATCGGGTTCGAGCGCGGTTCCCTCCGGTATCAGCGCCGTCCACTCCGCCGGGATCACGTGGACGTCGTTGTCCGTGTATCCCAGGCGCGCCAGGGATTCGGCGGGTTGGGCACCCAAGCCGTGCAGGGTGCCGAGGTCGGAGACCAGCATGACCATGCCGAGGGTGCCTCCCGATGTGGCCCGGACCAGGGCGCCCGACCCGCCCAGAACGGTGGTGGGGGTCGGGACGGAACGCAGTTTCTCCTCCACGGTCGCCTCGGTTCCCGACGGCGCCGGGAGTGCTTCGACGAGGGCCTCCCGGGTCATCGAGTACAGCGCCGTCACCGACGACCCGTCCGAGGACTGCGACAGTTGGGCGCAGGGCAGGGAACTGCCCGGAACGGTGTCCTCGATTCGGCGCGGCCAGTCGGTCGGGGCGATGCCCGCCGGGTCCACCTCGACGGAGGACATGTCGGAGAACGAGACGGTCAGGGGGGCTTCGGTCTGGTGGAGTTTGTCCGCGGTCTCGGACAGCGTCGCCACCTTGCCGGAACCGGTGACGACGTAACGCCGCTGCGAGCCGTGATCGTCGACCTGGATGACGGTCCCGATGGTGACCGTTCCCAGACGCTCCGGCATGCCCTCCACGGGTTGGCCCGCGTTCGGTACCTCCAAGGGCTGCAGGTCCGAACCCAGCTTGAACAGGGACAGCCAGGCGGCATCGACCTCGGCCGGTGTCGTCGATTCCATCCCCAGCGCCAGGAGCACCTTGTTCCTCTGCTCCCGCGGGATCTTGTGGCGCAGGCCGTCGGCGATCAGGAAGAAATCGTCCTGGTTCTTGACCAGGGCGCTGCCACGCCGGGTTCGGGGCTCGGGCAGGTGCGCCACCCAGGTGTGGGTTTTGCCGGGAATTGCGCAGGAGAACCAGAGATCCGAGTGGAGCTGACCGGCGGGGGGAACGTCGTCGGGAACGCCGGTGATGCCGATCTGGGTGCCGCGGCTGATCCCGTCGATGGTTGAGGAGGAGACCTCGCTGACCTGGTACTTGCCCGACTCCGACAGCAGGCGCGCCGAGGTGACGTTGGTGACCGGGCGCAGGGTGCCCTTGATCGTGTAGTACCGGGAACCGGTTCCCTTCACCACGATCAGGGTCGAGTCCTGCCAGCCGTTCGGCAGGGTTGGGGAGAACTGGCTGATGATGGCCCCGATTCCCAGCATGATCGCTACGACGACCACGCCAACGATCAGGGGAATGAACGGTGACTTGGACTCCAGTTCGCGGCCGCCGGGTATCCCGGAGGAGAATGCCGTGATCAGGCGGCGGCGGTTGTAGCGCTGGGCCTCGAGGATCTCCTTGTTGGACGGCATCAGACGACCCCCCAGACCAGTGCCGCCAGCGGCAGGATCCCCAGCAGCACGAGGACCCCGGCGACATCCGCCAACCGGGTCAACCAGGGACGCAGTTTCTGCGAGACCACGTTGGCGGCCAGGAGCAGCACCGCGGCCAGGATGATCGCGCCGAGGGTCCAGGGCAGGGCGTCGGGAATGACCGTCGTGGTGGCCACCGCGGCGACGATGGTCAGCAACATTCCGGTGAGCACGCCTATGACCACCTCGACCGAGGAACGCAGCGACCGGGTGGCCAGCATCAGGGCCAGCCCGACACAGGCCAGCATCGTGATCGCCGTGGGGGAGGTCGTCATCAGCGGGGCCAGCACCATCATGGCCGCCGAGCAGCCCGCCTTCAGCGATATCACCAGCACGCGGGCGTTCCCGACGCGGGAGTACACCCGCGCAGGGTCGATTCTCTCGTTCTCCCTGCTGGTTCCGATGGTCGTTGGCAGCTGTGCCATGGCCACCCAGGGTGCGCTGAGTGTGATCACCACCAACAGGGCGAGGGTGGTGGCGGCCGCCCTGTCGGGAGGGATGTCCAGCATCCCGACCAGCCCACCTACGAGAATGAACGACACACCCGTGGTGATGGGGGCGGTCATGGAGACCCGTAGGTCGGAGGGGAGGACCAGGAGCGTCGTCGAACCGGCGACCAGACCGATGCCGGCCGCCGCCAATGGCAGCGAGAACCAGTGCCCCGGGGTGACCGCGAAGGCGGCGCAGGCGATCAGGACCGGGGTGGTGTGTCCCAGGGACAGCGCGCCGGGGCGATTGGGCATGCGCGCCACGACGGCGGCGGCCAGGGTGGTGAGAACCGCCCCGCAGGCGCCCACCGTCGCGGTCAGGACAGGTTCCCGTGAACCCGTCACCAGGAGCAGGGCGGCCAGCAGCACCAGGGCTGCCGAGGCGTGGGCCGACAGCTGGACGGAACTGGTCCTCTCCCAAGGGGTGGAGTTCTCGGCCACCGCGGTTCCCACGGCCTCTACCAGGTCGTCGTAGCGCTGGTCCTTGACGTTGGTGCCGCTCGGTTCCACGGTGAGAACCGCCCCGGGACGTATCCGCTGCTCGGGGAGGGACTCCGACTGGTTCAGGACGCGGCCGTCCGAGGTTCGAATGGTGAAACCCCGGGTGGCGGTTCCCGGATCCAGGGGGCGCAGGGCCTTGATGATCGCCGGCATCAGCTCGGCCAGCGCGATGTTGGGTGGAACCGATATGTCGGTGGTGTTCCCCGCCATGCTCAGCGAGATCGGCAGGAGGGCACCGATGGGGGAGCTTTCGGAGGACGGCATGGGGTTCCTTTGTCGTGCTGGCGCTGGAACGGGTTCCTCGGCCAAGGCTACTTCTTCCGGGCGGTCCCCACTACCCGAAAGTCAGTTGAAAAATTAATGAATGCTGCCTCATGGCTTCTCCCGAACCCCTCGTTCGTGAACTATGGGGTGCGTTAGGGTTGGGGGCAGTTACCCGCGGTGCAGCAGGTCGCGTGCATCGCACACATCCACCACACCGGAGGACGAACCATGGCAGGTACCGTACGCATCATTCAAGGTGGGCTCAAAGCCGGCTCCGACGCCACACTGGAGGCTTACAGCGAGGTGGCGGGGCACATCAAAGGCGTCGACGCGAGCAAGGAAGCGGCCCGGGCCGGCTGGCAGGGCCGGGGGTCGGACGCCATGTATGCGGCCGCCATGCTCTGGATCGAGAAGGCGAAGGCGCTCAACAATTCGCTGCTGGGGTTCAGTGACGCCCTCAAGGGGTCCGAGACCAACTCGGGACAGGTGGAAGAGGTTCATTCCACGGCCTTCCTGGACCTCGAGAAGCGAATGACCGGCGGCACACTCTGAACTGCGGACGTGTTCTTCGACAAAGAAAGGCGTGATTCAAAATGAGCATTGAAAAAGACATGGTTGTCAACTACTCCGCCGTGGATCTTCTCCAGGAAGAGATCAACAAACACCACCGGGGCATCGAGGCGAGCATGGACACGCTGACCGGAAAGCTTGACCTCATGGAGAGCAGCTGGGACGGCGAGGACAGAGAAGCCTACGCCATTCGCAGAAGGGAATGGGAGCAAAAGGAGTTGGAGATGCGTTCGGCCCTCCATCAGTTCAACATCGAGGTGCTCAACGCAAAACTCGGTTACCAGGGAGCCGAGGTTCAGAACAAGAGACTCATGGATGATGTGGAAATACCCAAGGCCTGAGGCCGGATCCGGCAATTGACCAAGTTTGAAACGGGGGCGGGAATCCAAGGATTCCCGCCCCGTTCCCTGCAACCGAAACGATCCCTCATCGCGGCGAACCGTTCATTATCATCATGGTGCGTTCCCCCATGATGATCGTCGTTCCGAGAGGGATCAGGGTGCGTCTGCCGCGCGCCAGATGGGTGACGGCGCCGGCGGCATTGCGGACGACGGTTCCGTTCGTGGATGAGGCATCCTCAACCCACACCCCACCGCTGGCCGGGCCGAGTCTCAGATGGGTCCGCGAGATCGAGTTCGTGGGGTCCGGTATGACCAATCGGCGTTCCCCGTCGGTGCCCGTGGGTTCCCGCCCCACGACCAGGATGGAATCCACCTTCTCGCGCTGGCCGGAATCCACTACCAGCCATGCCTGCACCGTGCCCGGGAGCCCGACCGGGCCGCTGGAGGGGGCTGGCGAGGGTTTCGGCGGCGTGGGCGGTGGCGGTGTGGGCGGTGGCGGCGCGGCCCTGCGTGGTTTCAAGGGGCCGGTCTGTGCGTTCCCGGGAGGTGCTGCCGGGGTCGGTTCCAGGAAAGCGGCCCTGCGTGGCGTCAGGGGACTGGCCGCGGGGGCGGGAGACTCTCCTTGGTGCCACGGGTTCCCCGGGGTGCTGGGCGCCGGGACCCCCGGATTCTCCTGCCCCCCGGGAAGCGGCTCCTCGGCTTCCTCATCCCCGTTCCCGGAACCGGAGAGGGATTTCCCGGACCGCAGATCGAGCACCGCGGTACCGGCGATCCGGTCCACCAGATCCCTGCCGTCGCGGCTCAGGAAACTGACGATCAGCGGACCCACAACGGTCACGTGCAACAGGACCATCAGCGCGGTACGCACCAGCTGCCGTTTCAGGCCTGGAGCGTGATCGCTGCCGTCGGCGACGGCAACCGTTCCGGAGATCAACGCGCCCGGGGTGCGTCCGGTGCGGGCGCGCAGCAAGGTGAGGACGGCGACCAGTTCCACGATTGCGATGCCCGTCAGCACCGGGGAGTACAGGAGTCGCCAGAGCGGGCCGGCCACCGCCACGACACAGGCCAGATCCGTCAGGTAGGACAGTGTGCGGGTCAACCCGTCTGCGGGGACCGGGATGTCGTCGCGCTGCTCGGCCTCCACAGGATCGGGACCCGCATCGGGGAACATGGTTTCGGCCCGGGGCGGGGGGAGGGCGGTCAGGTCGAGCTGGGTCATGATGCGATCTGCCGTACCAGGTCGAACATGCCGGCTGCGTAGGCGGCCGCAGGGAGCAGAAGGACCAGGGAAAACGTCTGCGTGATGTCCCCGGCTCGCCCGAGCAGCGCAGATCCGGTGCCCTTGGCGAAAGACGTGGTGATGATGCTGAGTGACGCGGCCGCGAGGATCACCAGCAGCGCGGTCACCTGCGACCCCAGCGGCTGGGAGACGCCGAAGGCGGACAGTGTCGCGGCGACGATCACCAGGGCGGCGACGCGCGGCAGAATGCGACCCGGGCGGTCACGGCGAGTTCGAGGCGCCAGTGCCAGGGACAGGAAGGCGCTGAGCATCATGACCCCACCCGCTATCCCGGTCGCTGGCTGATCGGACCTCATGAGCCCTGCGGCGGGGAAAGCGCAGATCCCGGCCGTTCCACAGCACACGATGAGCAGCAGCTGCCCCCGGGCGTTGCCCTCACGGATCGAACGGAGAACCCGGTTCGCGGTGATGGGGGCAGGGGCCGCGACCTCCGGGGTGCGGACCGCAGGCGCGGAGGTGGTGACGGTGGGAAGGTCCAGCAGCTGGGTCTCGGGGATGCGGAACGCGAAGGTGGGGATGACGGTCACCGCCATGGTCGCGACCGCCAGCACCAGGGCTGAGATCGTGGTGACAGGGGCGTCGGTCACCACGAACAAACACGTCAGGACACCGGCCAGCCCCCACAGGGTGGCCATGGTGGAGCTGAGGGTGGACCTGTTGTCGACCAACCACACGACCAGCGCCGCGACCAGCGCGGTCCAGGCGGTGGCCGCCAGGGCCAGCCGGGGCAGGGAACCGGTATCGGTGGGGAGCAAAGCGGTCCCGCAGACCCCGATCAGGGCGGTGGCGACCAGGAGGCCGGGGGAGGTGCAACGCATCCGCCGCCACCTGAGCGACCATCCGAGAGCGACGACGCAGGCGACTGCAGCCGACCCCCTCAGCACGTCGGGGACGGGCCACCAGCCGAGGACGGGCCCTGCCAGGCACGCCGTCTCGATGCCCGTGACCAGGGTCAGGAACAAGGACAGCACGAGCGTGGGACGAAACCACGGGGAGGAGGCCCGGACCGCCACCTGCTGCGCCACCCGCTCGCTCTCGGCGGGGCCGGTGAGCGTCAGGACGGTTCCGGATGTCAGGTCGCTGCCGAGGGCCAGGTCCGGGTCGACGGGGGTGCCGTCGGGGTGGGTCAGACACAGCGTCTCGGGGTCGGCGTCGATCCGCAGCATTGACATGACCCGCGCCACCGTCGTGCCGACCGGAACCGCGATGTCCCGTTTCGAGGCGCCGTGAAGGATCGTGGTCGACGCCAGCTGCGTGGCCATGGAATCCTCCATTTTTCAAGGGAATGAACCGGGGGTGTGGTTCATCTTGCTGACGATAATATGAAACGGGCTTGGGTGACATCCAGACCTTGAAAACGCGACCAGATCATGATGTTGTGACCACTCGAGACGGGGAGTGCCAAGGCATGGTTCAACCCATACAGGACGAGGGGACCGCGGCTCCCGAGCTTCCCTCCGGGCAGATCGAGATCCAGGTTCCCCCCGACCAGCCCGAGGCCGCCAGCATGGGCACCGCCCTGATGACCGTGGTCCCGATGATGGGCTCGGTTGGTGTCATGGTTTTCATGGCGCTCTCGCAGGGGCAGAACACCCGGATGCTGCTCATGGCCTGCGCCATGGTCTTCGCGATGCTCGTGATGGTGGGTTTCAACATCTACCGGCAGGTGGCGGGGCACAGCCAGAAAGTCGACACCCTGCGCCGGGAGTACCTGGCCTATCTGGGGGAAACCCGCAAGACGGTTCGCACCGTGACCCGCAGGCAGCGCAACTACGTCGGCTGGCAGCTGCCCTCCCCGGATTCCCTGGTGCTGATCGCCCACGAGGGGACGCGCCTGTGGGAACGCAACACCGACAACGAGATGGTCACGCACGTGCGGTTGGGTTCCTCGTCGCAGGAACTGGCGATGCAACTTGTGGAACCGGAGCTGGCACCACTGGCCAAACCCGACGTGGTCTGCCTCTCAGCCATGCGGCGTTTCATCGATGCCCATTCGATGGTCGAGGAACTGCCGCTGGGGGTCATGCTGGGTGATTTCAGCCACATCGACGTGGCCGGGCCCGCGGAGGCGACGCGAGCCCAGGTGCGAGCCATGACGATGCACGTCACCACCCTGAGTTCACCGCAGGCGATGCGCGTCGCGGTTTTCTGCTCCGAGAAGAACCGCGACGAGTGGGAATGGGTGAAATGGCTTCCCCACGCCCGGTCCACGCAGCTCAGCGACGCCCTGGGGCCGGCCCGCATGGTGACGACGGATCCCGAGGAGCTGGTGCAGCTGCTCGGGGAGGAGATCACCGGACGTGGCGTGTTCCGAACACGTTCGGAGACCACCGACTGGCCGCACCTGTTCCTGATCCTGGACGGGGTGAGCCTGCCGATGAACACCTCCCTGGGAGGGATCGGCGGGCTGGAGGGGGTCACCGTGGTGCGGACCATGACGTCTTGGGGCCCGATGACCTCTCGCGCGACCCTGCGCATGATCCTGCATCCCGGGGCGCGGCCCGGCGACCGCGGGCGCATGGAACTGCTGCTGCTGGATCAGGAACCGATCCTGGCCACCCCGGACGCGATGGGCATCCCCCAGGCCGAGGCCATCGCGCGACGCATGGCCCCCTGGATGGCGGAGGACCGTCCCGAGGCCGAGGCCCCGATGGGCAAACCGGATCCGAAACGCTCCCAGAACCTGATGGAGTTGCTGGGCACCGGCGACGTCCGTGACTTCGACCCGGACCGGCAGTGGAGGCGACGGGAGGGTCGCGACCGGCTGCGGGTGCCGTTCGCCGTCACCCCTGAAGGGGTTCCGGTGGTCCTGGACATCAAGGAATCCGCCCAGCAGGGAATGGGGCCGCACGGCCTGCTGATCGGTGCCACCGGTTCGGGCAAGTCGGAGGTGCTGCGCACCCTGGTGCTGGCGATGGCGATGACGCATCCGCCGGAGCAGCTGAACTTCGTCCTGGTCGACTTCAAGGGTGGCGCCACCTTCGCGGGCATGGCGGATCTGCCCCACGTCTCGGCCATGATCTCGAATCTGGAGTCGGAACTGTCCCTGGTGGACCGCATGCAGGAGGCGCTGCGCGGCGAGATGGTGCGACGGCAGGAGATCCTGCGGCAGGCCGGCAACTACGCCAACGTCACCGACTACGAGGCGGACCGGTTGGCGGGCAAACACAACCATCCACCCATGCCTGCGCTGTTCATCATCCTCGACGAGTTCTCGGAGCTGCTGAGCGCGAAACCGGAGTTCGCCGACCTGTTCGTCGCCATCGGCCGGCTGGGACGTTCGATGTCGATCCATCTGCTGCTGTCCTCGCAGCGCCTGGAATCCGGGCGCATGAAGGGCCTGGACTCGCACCTGTCCTACCGGATCGGGTTGCGAACCTTCTCCGCGGGCGAGTCCCGGGACGTGCTGGGTGTGCCGGACGCCTACGGACTCCCGGGCTACCCGGGGGTGGGCTACCTGAAACCTGGAACGGACGAGATGATCCGTTTCCGGTCGTCCTACGTGGCCGCCCCTCCGCCCGCGCGACCGGACGACCGGGAACTCCGGGAGAGGATGCGCGATGCGCCCATCAGGATCCTGCCCTTCACCACCGGGCCCGTGGTCCTGGAGAAAACCGACGCGGAACAGGAACCAGAGGCCGTCGGCGCCAGGCCCGAGGACTCGAAGTGGGATGACATGACCCAGATGGACATCGCCGTCGCCCGGATGCGGGGCAGGGGAATCCCGGCCCATCAGGTGTGGTTGCCGCCGCTGGACGTGTCGGACACGCTGGACCAGCTTTTCGGGGATCTCGTGGCCGATCCCGAGCTGGGCCTGATCTCGCCCTCGTGGCGTGCCCGCGGCCCGCTGCGCATCCCGCTGGGCACCGTCGACCTGCCCCTGGAGCAGCGCCGCGACGTGCTGGAGTTCGACTTCTCGGGAGCCAACGGGCATTTCGCCGTGGTCGGTGGTCCTCTGACGGGAAAGTCGACGACCCTCCGGTCGGTGGTGATGGCGTTGAGCCTGGTGCACACCCCTCAGGAGGTGCAGTTCTACGTCATCGACCTGGGTGGCGGCGGTTTCACCGCCTTCAACGGGGCGGCTCACGTGGCGGGTGTGGCGACCCGGGACCGGCCGGACGTGGTGAACCGCATGCTCTCGGAGATCGAGGGCATCATCGACGACCGCGAGAAGTACTTCCGCGGGAAGCGGATCGATTCCATGGACACCTACCGGCAGGGACGGGCCGAGGGGCGTTTCGACGACGGCTACGGCGACGTGTTCCTGGTGGTCGACGGCTGGGCCGTGATGAAAACGGACCTCAATGACGTGGACACCAGGATCCTGGGGATCATGACCCGGGCGCTTTCGTTCGGTGTCCACGTGTTGCTGAGCACCAACCGCTGGGCGGATATCCGCCAGCAGGTGGCGGACTCGATCGGGTCACGTCTGGAACTGAAACTGGGTGATGTGATGGACACCAGGCTCGATCGCAAGGTGGCGAAGGCCGTGCCCCCGGAAAGGCCGGGACGTGGACAGGAGATCGGGCATCACCACGTTCTCGTGGGCCTACCACGTATCGACGGCGAACAGGACCCGTCGTCCCTTGGCAAGGGCGTGAGGACGTCCCTTGATCGAATCGCTCAGGCGGCCCCGGCGCCGGGACCGAAGCTGCGTCTGTTGCCCCTCCACGTCACGGTGGAGAAGATGCTGCAGCACCCCGGGGCGGCGGAGGGCCTGGTGCTGGGGGTGGAGGAAACCCGACTCGGGCCCTTCATGTTCCGTCCCCGCCAGGACAATCACCTGTTCCTGCTCGGCGACGCGAAGTCGGGCAAGACCACGTTCCTGCGGTCGTTCGCCCGGGAGATCATGCGCAACTTCCCATCGCAGCAGGCGCAGATCTTCGTCGTGGACTACCGGCGGTCGCTGCTGGACCAGGTGCCGACGGAATACCTGGCGGCCTACATGACGAATCCGGAGGAAACCGAGGGGGTCTTGGGGCACCTCGCCGAGTTCCTGAGAGCACGCATGCCCAGCGATTCGGTGACCTCGGATCAGTTGCGCGGCCGTTCCTGGTGGACGGGAGCGGAGGCGTGGGTCCTGGTGGACGACTACGACCTGGTGGCGATTCAGGGAAACAACCCGCTCACGGTGCTGCAACCGCTGATGGCCCAGGCCCAGGACCTCGGGTTGCACATTCTGGTGGCGCGCCGGATGGGTGGCGCGTCCCGGGCGCTGTACGAGCCGGTGCTGCAGTCCATGCGGGACCTGGGGGCCACCGGCATCCTGCTGTCCGGCAGCCCGGAGGAGGGCAGCATCATCGGTCGTGTGAAGCCGGTGAAGTCGATGCCGGGCCGCGCCCAGGTGATCTCACGCGACGACGGCTACTTCCGGGCGCAGCTGGTGTGGGCCGACCAGGCCTGAGCGGCCGGCTGCGTCAGCCCGTGCAGGCGCGGAGAGTTTTCCCGGTTCCCTTACCGGAGGGGCGCCGGGTTGGATAGAGTTGCGGGGTGAGCCAATGGTGGCGGGAGGTCAGTGCTGACGGGTGATATTGAGTTCAATCGTGCGGCTGTGGGCGTCAACGCGAAGAAGGATTGGGAGGATGCGGACAATTTCGGGCAGGTTGGCGCGTATATTGACAGATTACCGAGTACCGGAATTGCTTACCCACTGCCCGCCGGTCCCAACGAGGGGATCCAGGCCTTGGCGTCGAAGGTTTTGAATTTCAATCAGGTGACGAGGTGGGCGGCGGCAGAGTACTCGGACGCCTGCGGTGTTCTGGGTTCGGGACAGGAGAAGGCGATCTCGAATTATGACGAGACGGAAAAATTCAATGATGAGAAGTTCCAGAGGATCGCGTCGAGGATGAGCGGAGGCGATCACTGATGACTGGTCGGGGTGCGGATGTGATGCCGCTGCCTCCCGATGTTCGGGACGCCGTTTCCAAGCTTTCGGAGGGTTATCGGTATGCGCGGGGGATGATTCAAAGCACGCAGGTGTATTCCTGTCCGGCGTACAGGGTGCCGGAGTGGGTGGGGGAGGCGAAGGACGCCTATATGGAGTCAATCCGGAGGCTCGGTAAGCATACGCATGGTTTCGCTGGAGTATTCGTGTCACCGGCCGAGGCATTGGGGCAGTGGTCGGATGCGGTCGGCGTGGCCATTTCGAAGACCGTGCCCGATCTGTGGGAACGCTATGACCAGGCGGAGAGGAATTACCAGGGAAATCTTCAGGAGTATGCGGAGCACGTCCGGCAGGAGGTGGCTGCTGGTCGGCAGGTTTCCGCTGAGGAGATAGCGGATGCGAGAAGGGGCTTCTTGGAGCTTCGCGACGAGGACCAGGCCAACATTCTCGCCGAGTACAAGGCTGCCATGACGGCTCTTGACGCGGTGGCCGGGGAGGCCGCCGGGAAACTCACAGCAGCTCTGGACTCCTTTGTGGAGCCAGGGAAGCAGGGGTCGCGCAATCAGGTTGGCTCGGAGTTGTTCAACGATATTCCCGTGGTGGATGGCCAGGCCGAGTGGGAGCAGGCGCAAGAGCTGGCCCCGCAGGCCGCGAGGTATTTGAAGAACTCCTCGCCAACCCCGGAGGAGATCATGGAGTTCAATGCCAAGTATGGAGGGATGTGTTCGAATCCCTTCTTCGCGCAGGCGCTTGCGCAGCACGTCACGCCGGAGGACATGACGAATTTCCTCATCAAGGCGGAGCAGTATAGGGGGCGGTTGGTCAACAAGGATGCTTATGACGAATCTCTGAACTCTCTTTCTGCTTCCCTGGGGTCGTCGGTGGTGTTGTCCACTGGAGGGATGAATGCGGACCCGGCGAACGCGCATGATCAAGAGGCTTTTTCTGCTGCTAAAGCAGGACTTGTCACTGATTCCGGTGAGTCCATAAGCGCCTTGACCAGCGCCAGACTGGATCAGTGGAAGGCTGTTGGGAATACCTTGTACCGTGGTGATGGTGATGTCGTAGACCCGGGGCAGGAGTATCTGGGTGGAAACTACGGGCATCATTATGGCTATGAATATCTGGGGACGCTGTTGTCCAGTGCCGCCAATTCGAATCCCAACTTGACCCTCGGGGCCGAATTCCTCAACGAGAAGTCGTCGTCAGGTGGTGTTTCTGGGTCACTGGCGCAGGACATCGTTGCCTTCGACCACAAGCATGGCGCGGAAATAGCGCAATACGGTGGATATGGAAACTGGGGCCAGCAGTTGCCTCCCGGAGGCAACCGGAATGCAACGGATCCTGTGGAATCCATGCTGAAGCTAATGGATGAGCCGAGCTCTCTGCACGATGGGTCTTTGGACGGGGTCCCGCAGCATCAGGAGTCGATTTCGGATCAGAACGCCAAGAGGTTCGAAGCCGTGCAGAAATTCCTGACTTCCGATACGACCTTCGATGTGAATGCAGAAGATGTCCCTGCGCGCGAGAACAAACTTGAGGCGAAGGGGCCGATGAACATGACTCGCTACCTCACGGGGTTCCGAGGCAATGAGTATTATTCTGGTACTCAAGATGGCGGGGACAGCCTGGGTCGGGTTTTGGCTCAGGCAGCTGCGGTCGAGACCGAGCCGCATGGGCTCGATATCGAATCCGAGGAGTACAAGGAGTGGCGTGAACGGTCCAAGCGTGCCGCGCTGGTTTCTGGAAATTTCTTGCGCGGATACCAAGAGGGATTGGACATCAAGAACAACCTCATCAACGGGGAGGATCCCTTTGGGATCCAGCACAGGTCTTTGCGGAACTGGGCAGGTTCCATCCTTGCTCCGCAGGTGGAAGGGCTCACCAAGTCTTTGGGTAATCCTGAAGGTGGCGCTCCCGTTGATGTGGCTCCTCTGACGGGTGAGAATCAATATTTGATCAGCTTGAATGAAGACTGGCGCAAACGGATCCTTGGGCCGAATGGTTTGTTCACCGATCTCGGGTTCGACCAGCCGCTCGCCAACGGGCGTGAATCTGCCATAAACGTGCTTAGAATGGCTGCCCACGCATCATACGAGAAGGACCTCTCCGATGTTTTTGCTAGCAGGAATGCTGTTGGAGAAGGTTCTCCCGGAAGTAGTAATGCGTTGGCCATCAAGGATGCGGTGGAAGGTGTCCAGAACAAGTGGGCGCCCATATTGAACGATCTTGCGCATTCTCCGGCGGCCGCATCGGAACAGGCTGGGAAGGCATTGGATGCAAACAATGCTCGATGGAAGTCGTTGATCGAGAAGGGAATTGGTGCTATTCCTTTCGGGAACATCATTGGCGAGGGACGCAATGTTGCGAAGTGGCTGGTTGAGCAGACAAAGAGCGTCGGAGTACCCATGACATTGGATGCTCTTCTCGATGAGAACAATGCAGAGGAGGCGCGTCAGGGGGGAGTTGCTGCTGGCCGTGACGAACGAAACAGGGCGGAGGATGTGTTCTACCAGGCCGTTTCGGAAGGGAAGTACTGGGGCGAGGACGAGAGATTCTCGCCCAGAAAGTATATTGAGAACAGTGGAAAAGAAGTTGTTAGTTTCCTCGATGACAATGGCGAGGTCAAGCCGTACAACCGGATGACTGAGCTTGAGAAGAAATCGTTCCGGAATTATATCTCCGCAGAGCGGACGACGAGGACGGATGGGGTGATGGTCGGGGGATTGAATCCGATTTATGGGGGAGCGCCCATCACGATGGATGCCGCCATGAACAATGCTGAGATCAATCGTAAAGAGTTTATGGGAGAGAAGTAATGAGTAGCTGGGTGTAAGGGTGGACATTGTGGCTGATCTAAGGCGGTGTGTAGCTGTCGTAGTTGTTGTGGTTCTTGGTTTGTCGGGTTGTGGTGTTTCTTCGGATGGTGTGTCTC